>CAJKFC010000008.1 GCA_905199135.1 uncultured Eubacteriales bacterium | reverse complement strand
CTATAATGCGTACAGAAAGGACGGAATATATGAATTACATAGACATCAGAAGCGATACAGTAACCCAGCCTACCGAGGAAATGAGAAAAGCCATGGCCTGCGCCGTAGTCGGAGATGATGTATACTGCGAAGATCCCACGGTAAATGAGCTTGAAAAATTAGCTGCCAAAATGCTCGGCAAACAGTCGGCTGTATTTGTCATGTCGGGAACCATGGGCAACCAGCTTGCTGTTATGGCGGCGACAGACAGGGGAGACGAGATCATTACGGGAGCCCCGTATCATATCTTTGAAAGTGAAGTCGGAGGAATAGCGGTTCTTTCGGGAGCAAATGTAAGGGCGCTTGATTTCCAATCCGGACTTCCGGAGCCCGACGCAATTGAAAAAGCCATAAGGACGGAAAACATTCACTATCCGAAGACCACAATGATATGTCTTGAAAACGCCGTTGGCAACGGACGAGTGGTGCCGTTGGAGATTATGAAGAATATCTATACCTTGGCCGGCAAAAATAAGATACATTTGCATGTCGACGGCGCAAGAGTGTTCAATGCAGCTGCGGCTCTCGGCTGTGATGTCAAAGAGATAACCAAGTACTGCGACAGCATTATGTGCTGTCTGTCTAAAGGCCTTTGTGCCCCTATGGGGTCAATAGTAGCGGGAGAAAGAAGCTTTATTAAAAAGGTCCGCAAATACAGAAAGATGATAGGCGGCAGTACAAGACAGGTGGGAATAGTTGCGGCGGCAGGAATTATCGCCCTCGAAAAGATGACCAAAAGAGTCGGAGAGGACAACGCCAACGCAAAATACTTTGCCCAGAAGCTGTCGGAGCTCGACTGTATAGAGATCGATCCCTCAAAGGTAGAGATCTACATGATTTTCTTTAAACTCAAAAAGAGCTCCAAGCTTATTGAGTCTCTTCCCGCCCTCATGCTGGAGAGAAACATCAAAATCAATCCCGGTTGCAAGGACGGTACATTCAGATTCCTCACATCCAACGATGTCACAAGAGACGATATTGACACTGTTATAAGAAATCTGACCGAGATTTTCATCAAACACAACTAAAATATTCACCTCTTATGCCATGCGGCATAGAATGGTATTGAAGGAAACTTCAATATCTTTCGGGAGGTAACATTATGTCAAATAACAGAGTTACGCCGGGTCCAATCGGCGGAAATTGCGGTATGCCTCGAGAGGTTGTATGCGTCAGTACAAAGAAGGTCTGCGACAGCTGCAAAGACAAAGAGTGTCTTCAGGATCTGAGGGTGTACTTAACCGCGTCGTCTCAGTGCATCCTCGACAACGCTATTGGGGTCAAGGCAAAAAGCGCCGAGATACTGTGGGCCAATATCGATGTAGAGCCTATCTCTTTCAATAAAGGCTTTTATACGGTTGATGTCAGATATTTCTATAAGATAACGGCCGAGGCCTCTTGCGGCATCGGCAGATCGAAAGAGATAACAGGTATAGCCGTATATGATAAAAAGACAGTCCTGTTTGGCAGCGAGGGCAGCGCACGCATCTTCAATTCCCAGTACAGTTTCGGTCAGAACGGCTCCACAATTGGTAAAAACAATGTGCCTACCGCGGTAATCGAAGCGGTAGATCCCGTATGTTTGAGCGCTAAGATAGTCGACGCATGCAATTGCTGCGAAGACAATACTCTTTGCGATTTGCCCGACTGTGTTGCAGAAATATTCGATGACGAGATACTGTCGTCCTGCGAGAACAAAGTTCTCTATGTGTCCCTCGGTCAGTTCAGCATTATCAGACTTGAAAGAGATACTCAGCTTCTCATTCCCGCATATGATATCTGCTTCCCGCAGAAAGAGTGCTCGGGCAATTCCGATGATCCTTGCGATATCTTTGAAA
This sequence comes from uncultured Eubacteriales bacterium, assembly GCA_905199135.1. GTDB lineage: Bacteria > Bacillota > Clostridia > Oscillospirales > Butyricicoccaceae > SIG471. Next base: position 31,494 of record CAJKFC010000008.1, on the reverse strand, counting down.
AGTTCAAATTCCCCGTAGACGAGTTTTTCCCGCCCAAGCAGTCAGATATGATTAAGGTGACGGAAAACAAGAAGAGCAGGTTCGGATGCTAAAAAATTAAAAGCAGGCGAAAGCCTGCTTTTTACATATTTTTATGCAGAATATTTTTATTTCTGCGGCATATCATTAAGGGGAAAAGGGAGGTATATATCGGTGCTCAAAGAAAAAATAAAAAACCTGACTCTTATATTTTTGACAATATCGGTCTTTTTGTGTATAATTAACTTTAGAAACGATATTGCGTCTATCGTGTCCAAAAAAGAAAACCTTGAGGAAATAAGCCTTCTCATTGACGCGGGTCACGGAGGGCAGGACGGAGGAGCAGTATCGTCAAACGGTGTAGCTGAAGCCGACATAAATTTGGGGATATCTCAAAAAACCCAGCTGATAGCTTCCTTTATCGGGATTCCCTCCAAGCTTACGAGAACCGATGAAAACTCCTTAAATTTTTCATCTGAAAACACCCTGAAGGAGAACAAAAACAGCGATCTCAAAGCGAGAGTTGCATTGGCGAAAGAATACCGTTCGGCCGACTTTGTGAGCATACATCTCAACAAGTTCAGCGATAGAAGATATTTCGGAGCACAGGTGTTCCATAAGAACGACAGCTCATCGGTTCTTCTGGCTCAGGAGATACAAAAGTCTCTCTACATAATCGACGAAAACAACACAAGAGAAGCCAAAAGCGTTCCCAACGCCAACTATATAATGGAGAATATTCCTAATACCGGAGTTATAGTGGAATGCGGATTTCTGTCCAACGAGAGGGAAGAACAGCTTTTGCAAAACGCCGATTACCATGTAAAATTGGCCATGTCGATAGTGGGAGGATATACAGGATATAAGTACAACAGGTGAAAAATGAAAAAAAAGACAGTTTATGTGTGCAGTAACTGCGGATATGACACTGTAAAATGGATGGGGCAGTGTCCAAACTGCGGAGAGTGGAATACTCTTTCTGAGTTTTCGGTGTCTGAAAACAAAAGAAACAATTTTGGCGACGAAAAATCCATAAGGAAAAATAAGCCTATGGCGATAGCTGATATAGATGTCAACGCCGAAATAAGGATAAAAAGCGGTATTGAGGAGTTTGACAGGGTTTTGGGCGGGGGCATAGTCAAGGGCTCTCTCACCCTTATAAGCGGCGAACCGGGAATAGGAAAGTCTACTCTGCTTTTGCAGGCGTGCCAAAAGTTGGCCGATGAAAACAGCGTCCTCTATATCTCGGGAGAGGAGTCGCCCGCTCAGATAAAAATAAGGGCGGAGCGAACAGGAGTTACATCGGACAATATAAAGATTCTCGCCGAAACCAACCTCGAGGACATCGTTTTTACGGCAAAGGAAGAAAACCCAAGCTTTATAATAATCGACTCTGTTCAGACAATATATGATCCCAAGCTGCCTTCGGCGCCGGGAAGCGTGACGCAGGTCAGGGAATGCACCATGGCTCTCATGCAGCTGGCAAAGCAAAATGAGATATCTGTTTTTCTCGTAGGTCATGTAAATAAGGATGGAAATATAGCGGGCCCCAAGATAATGGAACATATGGTGGACACCGTCCTCTATTTTGAGGGTGAAAAACACATATCGTACAGACTTCTGAGGGCGGCGAAAAACCGTTTCGGATCTACCAATGAGATAGGCCTTTTTGAGATGACAGCCGAAGGACTTAAAGATGTCTCCAATCCTTCGGCGGCTCTTTTGAGCGGAAGACCCGAAAATGTCAGCGGAAGCTGCGTGGCGGCCACATTGGAGGGCACACGCCCAATGCTTTCGGAAATACAGGGTCTTGTCACAAAAACTGTATACGGATCAGGAAGGCGTACGGCGGCAGGCGTGGATTACAACAGAGCAGTTCTGTTGTTGGCCATACTTGAAAAAAGGGTTGGCATGATGCTCAGCTCCTACGATGCCTATATAAATGTAGTAGGAGGACTGAGACTCGATGAGCCCGCCATAGATATGGCCGTGGCGGTATCCATAGCCTCCAGCTATCTTGACAAGCCTGTGTCGGCTGATGTGGTGCTTTTCGGCGAAATAGGACTTTCGGGAGAGGTAAGAGCCGTTTCGGGAGCGGTACAGCGAATACAGGAGATAAAAAGACTCGGCTACAAGAAATGCATACTGCCTGAGGGATGCAGGGCAGATGTCAGAAACATTGAAGGCATTGAGCTGGTGTTTGTAAAAGATATATCTCAAGCCATAAAAGCCGCAATATAATTTTTAAATACCCCCAAAGTGTTATAATATTTTCTCTCTAATTGAGAAAAATAATTATAAATCAACTTTGGGGGTATTATTGTGAGAAAAGCACTCGTTTTGTTCACCGCTTTTACGGTAGCCGCCGCGTCATATACTTATTACAAAGACATAAACGCGGGAGGAAAGCTGAAAGCCTGCTACGCCGAGGTCACAGACATATACGATTCCGTAACCATAAACGGCACGGTATATGAAAAAGAGAGAAACAATCTTTTTCCGAAAGAACCTATAATGATAGAAGAAATATATATTCGTGAGGGAGACCATGTAAAAAAGGGAGATATACTGTTTAAAGTTTCACCATCCTCCTATCAGCCCTACACCGACATATCTGTATTTATGGAAAGCACCATGGGACAGTCTCTTTGGGGAAATATGATATCCTGTGAGGTATCTGACGGATATATAAAAAGCCCTTTTGAAGGGGTGGTCATGTCGGTAAACTGCTCTGAAAACAGTGAGACGGGCGTATACAATATGCTGGCGGCAATTTCCGATGTATCCCAGCTCCAGGTTATATCCAAGGTAAGTGAAGATCTTGTAGGAAAGCTCAAGCCTGAAATGAAAGGGGAATTGACATTTCCCGCCATAGACGGCAAGACATACAGCGGAGTTATCAGTGAGATAATGCCATATGCCGTAAAAAGCGGCAATTTTTTTACTACGGGCAATTCAATGTCTAAAACAGAGGTAGTAGAGGAAATTTTAGACAATGACGGTCAGATAAGGCCCGGATACAGCGTTAATACCAAAATAGTTACCGATATCAGAAGTTCTGCGTTGGTGCTGCCCTATGAATATATTTGTCAGGGCGACGACGGCAAAGAATATGTATATGTGCTGGATAAAAACGGAAGGGCAGAGCTCAGATATGTAGAGACAGGGTATGAGCTTCAAACTATAACAGAGATAATTTCGGGAATAAGCGCAAGCGATTTGATTTTGCTTCCGACGGAAAACATAGAGCAAATAGAAAAAATTACTGTCAGGACGGAATATGAGAACGAGTGATATCTTAAAACTATCGGCTAAGAATATTGTATCCAGCAAAATAAAAGGGCTTCTCTGTATGATTTCGGTTTGTATAGGAATAACTTCGGTATCTCTTATATCGGAGATCGGAAATGAGGCCACATCTCTTATATGTGAACAGCTCGACCAGCTTTCGCCGGGCGCTGTTATACTGAAATCTCAGTCGGCGCCGTTCGAAAACGAAGACATAGAATATATATCTCAAAATGGCGGCGCAGAGGCGGCTATGCCATTTATTTTTGAATATAGTTCTTACAGAATTAAAAACATTACACAGGAAGCGCTGATATGCGGGGTGGACAGCTCATTTGACAAAGTATTTGCCGCCGAAGCTTTGCACGGTGATTTTTTCGGAGACGAAGGCTTTGTATTTGAGGAAAATACGGCATTTGTGGATGATGTATTTGCTCAAAAGATGTACGGCAGAACCAATATAACAGGCAAAGAGATAAAGCTGCTTATAAACGGAGAGTACAGAACCTTTGTTATAAAGGCCGTAATCAAGTCCCAAAAGAGCGGAATTGAAAGCCTTGTCGGACAGACTCTGCCAGATATAATATATATCCCTGTATCTGAGATAAATGAAATATACGGAGAAAATAAGATACTTAGTCTGGCCGTCAATATGAAAGAAGGAGAAAACGACAAAAAATTAACAAGAACGGCCGGGATTCTGTCAGCAGAAACGGGTAATTCATATGTAGTGGAAAATATAAGCGGATATGCCGAAATAATAAGAAAAATAACAACCATAATAACGGTATTTGTAAGCGGGATAGCGGCGATATCGGTGGTTGTAGGCGGAATTGGTATTATGAACTCTATGGTGGCCGGAGTTGAAAACAGAAAAACCGAAATAGGCATATATTTGGCTTTGGGCGGAAAGCAAAAGGATATAAAAAATATATTTATCTGTGAATCTGCGATAATAGCCGTTATGGGAGCTTTGGCCGGGATTTTTATAAGCTGGGTATTGCTTATGTGTCTGAACAGTTTATTTTCGCTGAGCATAGGTCTGAGCGTGAGAAACACAGCGATTTGTTTCGGTGCGGCAGTTTTGTGCGGAATAGTTTTCGGATATCTGCCTGCCAGCAGTGCTTCAAAGCTCGATCCGATAGACGCCATAAGGTGGGAATAGCGGGTCTTGAAAGGCCTTGATAAAAGTGGTATAATGATAAAAAACCTTGAAAAAATAAAATACATGTAATTATACAAAATCAGAATTTTGTATAATTATGGGAGGAGGCACCCACTTGAACGACTATTCTCAGGCTCCCAGAGAAATCCGCAACTATATAACCTATCTTGTGACTATCAGAGGCCGCTCGGCGCTTACTGCCAACGAATATTACCTTGATATCAGAAATTTCTTCAGATTTATCTTGCTGCACCGCGGTATGGTTCCCCAAAATTCGGATTTTAAAAATATCGGAATTGAAAATGTAAATATAGATTTGATCCGCTCAGTAACTCCCGACGATATTTATGATTATCAGATGTTTCTCGCCAAGGAGCGTCCCAAACATCAGAACAGCGCGGAGACTTTAAAAGGAATAGAAAATAAATCTATTTCCCGAAAGCTCTCCACGCTGCGTTCTTTTTATAAGTATCTGTGTGAAAAGGTCTATCTGGTAGATGTAAATCCTACGGCAAATCTCGAATCAATAAAGACTAAAAAGAGCCTTCCAAAATATCTGACTTTAAATGAGAGCATCGAACTTTTAAACAGCATAGACGAAAGCCACAAAGAACGAGATTACTGCATTATAACTCTGTTTTTGAACTGCGGTCTCCGTGTTTCAGAACTTGCAGCGTTGAATTTAGGCGATGTAAACGATGAATTTATAAGAATTTTAGGTAAAGGCAATAAGGAACGCATAGTTTATCTCAATAAAGCCTGTGAAGATGCGATTGACAATTATTTAACAGTTCGTATAAAACCCAACGCCTCTTCGGCAAATGCCCTGTTTATAAGCCAAAAAGGCAACCGAATAAATGTTCAGACGGTAAAATGGCTTGTAAAAAAGCATCTTCAGGCGGCAGGTCTCGGCGGGAAAAACATGTCGGTACATAAACTCAGACACACCGCCGCCACCCTGATGTATCAGAACGGAGTCGATGTCAGGGCTTTGCAGGAGGTTTTGGGTCACGAAAATCTCGACACCACAAAAATATATACCCATGTCACCAGTGAAAATCTCAAGGACGCAGCCAGAAAAAATCCCCTTTCGGAGATAGAAATCGGAAAAAATAATAAAAAACAGTAGTCGTTTTAAAGGAGTATTAGTATAGGTTCGAAACATGCGGGTATTCATTTAAGATGCGATGACAGCTCGGCTGTTCTTGCAAAACTCAAAAAGGAATTCGGAGGAAAAAAGAAAGGTCCCGATTTAAAGGACAAGCTTATGATGAAAATTCTCAGATCTTTTGCCGAGAAAAATATAAGAGAAATAAGTGATCCTAAAGAAAAAGAAAGAAAAAAGGCCGAGCTTGAGAGCATTATGGAGAATGCCTGTAAAGAGATGAATGACGGAGAAAACGCAGTTATCGTGGTACACCCCCGTTTTATCAGCATTTATTGGTATGACCGTATCCGCCCTGAAAATATGCAGGATAAACTCACCGAATATTCATTTATAAGCGGTATGCCGGCTGTCGGCGCTGCAATTTACGACGATACAAATTTTCTGATATACGCCGTGCGCGACGCCGGAACTCCGCAGGCTCACGCCTGCCGCGGTGAGTATATGTTTGATTATAACGACATCAAACCGATAAATGCCGATGAGATTTGCGGCACAATTTGCGCCCCGTTTTTGTTGGAAGGACTTAAAAAGGTTTTGTCATGCGATGACGATGATGACATGGCTAAGGCGCATTTGAGACAGAAACAGGATTGACTATATATGCAGATAAGGCTTTTTGTGAAGCCAACGGCATGAAAAAGTTATATGAATGGACAAACGCCACGGTATTTCTTGCGAAATGACTAAACAAGGACAGCGGCCTTGTGGCCGCTGTCCTTCTATTCGAACTTTCTGCACAGTTCTATAATTTTAATATAATTCTCCAGAGAATTTCTCGACACTCCTATTTTTTTCAAATATTCTGACGCTAAGAAAGCATTTCTTTGCCTCATGATAAAATATGTCCTTGCTATATCATACAGGACTGGACCGTGACACACATTCATAAAATCAATAGCAACAGGCTGACCGTCCGGAGTTATAAGTATATTCCCCGGATGCAGGTCGCCGTGCAGCAGATGGTCTCCCACAGGAAGATTATCTATAAGTTCAAAAATACGAGAATCACTCATTTTCCCGTTTTTTAGTATGGCAGACAGATAGTCTTTATAGGATGGCACATTCAGAGAGCGTTTTTTAACAATACTGAGTTGGAAATTCACAATTTTAGACAGGGAATACTCTAAAGGCTGTTCTCCGTTATATATGATATCAGATAGTGATCTGCCGTATATTTTCTCATATACTATGCCTATGCGGTCAGTTTCTCTTGTAATACGGAAAGCAACAGGAACTTTCACCTGCTTTTTGCGCATTTCTGCTGCGTTGTTAAATTCTAATTTCACATATTCATTCGGATAACCTTTAAAAAATAGCTTGCAAACCTTGCCGTCTCCTAAATCAAAGACCTCTGCCGTATTTCCTCTGCCTATCAGCTCTCCCATATATCACTTGATAAGTCCCGATATAAAATCACATATCTTGACAGTGGAATTGTCAATTATTATATTTTTTATGTTTTCTTTTATTCTTTCGCCTATCACATCGTCATACAGCATCATGTAAACGGCTTCATCTAAAGGAAAGTTCTTATTCGCAAACATGGCAAGACCGCAGTTCATCATAAATTCTGCGTTTCGCTCCTCCTGACCTGCCAGAGGATTTATTATTACCATGGGCAGCCTTTTTGCAAAAGCTTCGGAAATGCTGACTCCGCCCGGTTTTGATATGAATATGTCGGCCGCCGACATCATTACATGCACATTGTCAACATAGCCGTATATATGCAGCCTGTCGCTGTGAGTTTTCTCGCTGTAAGACTGAAGTCGATGATACATTTTTTTGCTCTTTCCGCAGACGATCATGATGTGGGCGTCATTTATGGAAGAGAGTATTTTATCTATATTTTCCACATCGAAACCGAGACCCAAACCGCCGCCCATTATGAGCATTATCTTTTTGTCCATGGGCAAACCGAGATCTTCCCTTGCCTGCTCTTTGGACACGGGAATCAAAAACTTTGGATTTATCGGTATTCCCAAAGCTTTTATTTTTTCGGTAGGTATTCCCTTTTTAACCGCTCTGTATCTCAGCCTTTCGTTTGCTATTATACAGTAATCGAGGGTCATGACAGTCTCCCAATACGGGTGTATTGTATAGTCGGTTATTATGCCTACAAGCTTTGCAAAACTCTTGCCTCGACGCTTTGCGTCGTCCATTATCTGGGCGGCAAAAACATGGGTGCATATTATTACATCGGGATTGTATGTGGCGAGAAGCCTTTCAAACTTCAGAGAACAGATTCCGTTTATAAGTCCCAAAATATTGAGGCGTTCGTCTATATTGCCCTTGTCCAGGTATTCATATATCATGCGATAAAGGTCGGGCGTGACCTTTGAGTATATGGTCGTCGATTTGTCTATCGTTTCGGAAATAATTTTGCTGATATATTTATAGACATCGATGGTCTTTGTAGCGATTCCCCTGCTTTCCAGTTCGTCGGATATGGATTTTGCCGTGGAATTGTGGCCCATTCCGGCGGTGACCGTCAATATGAGCACCCTTTTCATATCAAGTCCTCCTTAAAAAGTTTTTGAGTCTCCTCTTTCAGCTCCTCATAGGAATACACCGAATTGACTACATCGAGAAAGGCCTTTCCGCTTAAGTGTTCGGGGAGATTCCATTTCTCCAAAAGCTTTTTTCTCAGCTTTCCGCTGTTTTCCCTTCCCGAAAGCCCCAACTCAAAAAGCTCGGCCATAGTCACTTCGGCTCTGTTTTCATTATAAGACAATGGAGCGGCTTCGGCAATAGCTTTTTCTAAAATTTCATCATTTATTCCCTCTACACCCAGCTTGTTTTCCTTGGAGGGTCTTCCCTTTCGCTTCTCTTTACCGTATATATCGGGAATATAGGCATTGAATACCGTACCGCCTCTGCAAATATTTTTTATAAAATTTCTTATGACAAACCCTGCTCCGTCGCTGTCGGTAAATATTATTATCCCTCTCGAAAATGCCAGAGTTTTTATGAGATTCTGTTTTTTCTTATTGCTGAATACCGAAAATCCGTTTGTTTCGGTTATTACCGTGTCAAAGAGATTGCTAAGTCTTATCTTGTCATATTTTCCCTCTACAATAATGGCGGGAGTTATCTTTTTCATAAGCTTTCCTCAGATGAAAGCTCAGATATCAAAAGATAGAGCTTTCTCTCGTTGTCGGGTATGTTGCTCTTGAGATCAAGGTCGGTCTGATAGCACAATCGGTTCGCTCTTATTATCCAGCCTAAAGAGCATTTTCGGGCAGACGCGCACAGCAGTGACGCGGGATAATTTGATTTATATCCGCATGCGGAGGCTATATAACTTTCCCCCTTCCCTGCCGCCATGGCAGTTTTGGCAATATACATTCGGCCCATCTGCTTGGCCAGTACCGCGTTTATTGCCACAGGGTCATACTTGAGCATAAAAAGTCTGCCTAAAAGCTCCAAAGCCGATTTAAAGTCTTTTTTTGACACTCTGTCCCCTATCTCAAAAACCTGAGCTTCTAAAGTGGGGCTTGCCAGCGTGTCTATATGCCTTCTTGTGATCTCCTCATTTTGGGTTCCGCTTGATATTTTCTCTATCTCTGTCACGAGATTTGTCATGAGATCGCCGCAGAGAAACATGAGATAGTCGGCATTTTCTGTGCGTATAATTTTACCGAGAGCCTTAAATCTGCGCTTTATCCAGGCCGTAAGATCGGTTTTTGAGGCCTTTTCAACATTACATACCACGCCCGCCTTATCTATGAATTTCCACATGGAAAGCCTTTTGTCGGGCTTGAAATCCACCGAGGAAAATGTGAAAAGCACCGTCAGGTATTCGGGAATATCCTTGAGCAGATCGGGAAATTTTTCCTTGTATTCTCCTGTCAGCTTCATAAGGTCAAGATCGTTTATCACGAGCAGTTTTCTGCGGGAAAACATGGGCACCGCTTCAAAAAAATCGCTGATACTGTCAAAATCCGTCCTCTCGCCGTCGCATATCATGACATTGAACTCGGAAAAACCGTCATTTTCAAATTGGGAGAGAATCTGTTTTTTATAGTACTCCCTCAGATATGTCTCCTCGCCGTAGAGCAGATACATTCTGCCGAAGCTGCCGGAATCTATGTCTTTTTTCAGTGTGTCCAAGGCGCTCATTTTAATTCCTCCCTGCCCTTATTTTCAGCCTGATTCTTTGTTGGGTATCATGGCTTTCGAGAACATTCACATCGGCGTCGTCGAGCCAAAACACTTCGTCGTTATTCAGTATCACCAGATCTTCAAGGTCTTTTATTTCCAAAATCATTTCTGTTATCTCATCGTCAAAGGAAGCCTTTTCGGATATGACTGCTGCATCGGCTTCAAGCTCGTTTTCAGAAAGATATTCCATAAGTCTTTTCTCGGATATAGATGGCAACCAAAGCATATTCCAATCACCTATTGAAATATTTATTACTCCTTCGTTATAGGGCAGCGCGGTAAAATCCACCGATATTTCTCCTAAATTCACGCTGTTATTTTCGTACACGGTGTATTTGAGAGGATATTCATTTCTGGTGTATAGTGAGCCGAAAACCTCGAGACCGTATTTTTCTTTTGTCTTTATCGCTCCTGTTATGTTGGCTTTGTTCATTTTTGAAATAAGCATGGCTGCAGGCGGACTGTCATCATATTTGAAAATCATGTCTTCTATAAATGACAATGTGGTACCATCCTTTCCGTCTCCGCCGCCTATGACGAAAGATGTTCCGTTGGGACAGTGAATATAAGCCATCGGCTGATAGTTAACAAGTCCTGTTTCAATTATGTAGAGGTCTTTGTAATAAATCAAAGATGAAGCAAAACATATAACCGCCATGAACAGAGCCGCTGTGATAAATTTCTCAAAGTTCTTCCTGTATTTTAGATATATAACCGACAGGACGATTACGAATATCCAAAATATAAGGAAAAACACATTGTCAGTATTTACAGAGGCAAAGTAAGGAGACGCCAAAAGATGAACGGCGTGTAAAACTACCTTTACCGCGGGTTCTATGACAGCCGCCGCTAAAAAGGATGCGGCACCTGGCAGGATAAGCCACAGCAGATATAGGGCCGAAACGGCGCACAAAATCAAAGTTACTGGAAAGATTACGAAAATATTTGATATCAGCGATATGACTGATATCCTGTCAAAGGTGAAATATGTCACGATATTGGTGAACAGCACCGCCGAAAAGGATACAGCTACCGACAGCAGTATATATCTGAGCGGAGCTTTCAGTCTGCTGATCTTGTCAGTTGCCGCCGTTATCTCGGCGGTGAGTGCGGACATAAAGAGTATGATGCCCAAAACAGACAGGAATGATAACTGAAAGCTTATGTTGTAGACGGTAAAGGGATTAAAGGCCAGGATAAGAAACAATGCCGCAGCAAAGGCCGTCTTGACATCATAATCCCTTCTGATAATAAATGCCAAAGCTGCCAGTGACGACATGATTACGGCTCTGACGGCCGACGGAGAAAAACCGCTGACCGAGGCAAAGACAATTATTATAGGTATCGCTATAAAGCTGCCGATCCTTTTGCCGAAAATGAGAATTATAAACGAAACTATTATCGAGACATGCAGACCTGAAACTGCCATTATGTGGGATGTGCCGCTCAAAGAAAATTCATTCTTTATGTCCTCGGACATGTTGTCCTTGTCACCGGTTGTAAGGGCGAAGATAAAATCGGAAACATCTTTATCGGAAAAGTTGTTTGTGCAAAAATTCCTTATGCTCTCTTTTATTTTAAGCGGGAAATAGGCAATACTGTCGTTTTTGAAAGACGCATTCGGAAGTTTGTCGGCATAGCCTTTGAGAAATATGCCGTTGCCCAAATGATAGGTATTATTTATGAAATACAGAGGAACGGTTAAGGAATAGACATCGCCCGGGCTGCAAACGGGAGCGGTATCGTCGAGATACAAAACCATATCGTAAATCTTACCGCCGACATCGGATTTTCCGAACACATACGAATAGTCATCTCTGATTTTAGGATTTGCCGTAACCTCAAAATTTATCTCCGTATCTTCCCCTTTGTACATCAGGGCAGGGCGATAATCCCTGTAAAAGTGAAATCCCGCTATAAGACAGGCTGCTGCCGCAGAAAGGCAGATCAATCTCATATGTTTAATGATAAGCGACGGGCCTTTCAAAAGAAAAACACCTGCAACGGAAAGTGACAGCAACACTGCAAGATGAGCCGACGAAACTTTATCTGCGAAAATGGCAAACACGACTAAAACTGCCGCTCCGTAAAGACAGAATTTCAAAAGCGGCAGTTTTATATAATTGTTATCGCTTATATTCAGCACTATGCGAAAGAGCCGAGCTCTTTGCCTCCGACAATGTGGAAATGTATATGCCCCACAGACTGTCCTGCGGCTGCGCCGTTATTTGTGACAACGCGGAAGCCGTCTGATACACCGAGTTTTTCGGTTATGACAGGTATTGTCTTGAAGATATGAGCTATGACATCGCAGTTTTCTGCATTTACGCCCTGAGCTCCGCTGCATATGTGTTTTTTGGGTATTACAACCACATGGACAGGAGCCACCGGCTGAATGTCGTGAAAAGCTACGATTACATCGTCTTCATATACTTTATTTGAGGGGATTTCCCCTGCGGCTATTTTGCAAAAAATACAGTCCATATTTCCTCCTTATTTTACCGCCTGTCTTTCGACTATATTGTTGACCTGCTCCAAAGCAGCTTCGAGATTCTCGGGTTTGCTTCCTCCTGCCGTTGCGCTGTCGGGGCGTCCGCCGCCTCCGCCGCCGCAGAGCTTTGCAATCTCTTTGAGTATATTTCCGCTGTGAGCACCCTTCTTTACGGCATCTGCGCCGCAGGCCGCTGCAAAACTTATTTTTCCGCCGTTTACCGATGCGAGAACACACACCACAGTGCTGTCCTTTTCTCTTATGGCATCAGTCAGTTTTCTGAGCTCATCGGAGGTCATATTCTCAACCTTTGCTGCCACTACCTTGAGGCCTGCCGTAGATTTGCTGTAATTGAAGAGGTCTACCGCCATCATGTTGGAAAGCTTTTGAGTTATGGCATCGATCTTCTTCTGATGTTCCTTGAGCTCATTCTGAAGCTGAGCGGCTCTCTTAGCGATATCGGCGGGAACCGTCTTCATAATTTCCGCCGTCTCTGCAATAAGTTTCTCGTTTTCGCGTATATGCTCCATTACGCCCTGACCTGTCACAGCTTCGATTCTGCGGACACCTGCCGCCACCGAAGCTTCGGACAGTATCTTGAACATTCCGATCTGAGATGTATTTGAGACATGGGTACCGCCGCAAAGCTCAATGGAGAAATCGCCCATCTTGACAACTCTTACAACCGAGCCGTACTTTTCTCCGAAGAGAGCCATAGCGCCCATATCTTTAGCCTGCTGTATCGGCATCTCCTCGCAGGTGACTGCAAGGCCTTCTCTTATCTTGGCATTTACCATATCTTCGGCTCTTCTCAGCTCATCAGGTGTAACGGCCGAAAAATGAGTAAAGTCAAATCTGATTCTGTCGGGCTCGACAAGGGAGCCTGCCTGCTGTACATGAGTGCCCAAAACTTCTCTCAAAGCCTCATGAATGAGGTGCACCGAAGAGTGAGCTCCCATAATTGCGCTGCGGCGCGGACCCTCTACCGAAAGGGTTACGGTGTCGCCCTTGGAGATCATACCGGATTCAACATGGCAGATGTGCATATATTTTCCGTCGGGAGTCTTTTTTGTATCGAGCACACGGGCCGAAAAATCTCCCGAAGTGATGGTCCCTGTATCGCCTATCTGTCCGCCGCTTTCGGCATAGAATACAGTCTTATCGGTTACTATGGTAACATCGTTGCCCTGTCCTGCAACATCTGTAAATTCATCGCCCGCAATCATTGCAAGTACTTTGCCTTCGCATTTGAGAGACGAGTAGCCCTCAAATACTGTGGCGGGAATATCTATGAGAGATGTGGAAGAGCTCTCCCAGCCTGGGATGTTGGCGTCGGCTCTGGCTTTTTTAGCCCTTGCTTTCTGCTCCTTCATAGCCTTTTCAAAGCCTTCCATGTCGACCTTGAGAGATTTCTCGCCCAAAATCTCAACGGTGAGATCGATGGGGAAACCGTAGGTGTCATAAAGCCTGAAGGCGTCGTCACCGCTCATGGTGTCCTCATTGTTTTCTGCCATAGTCTTGAGCATTTCGTCCAGTTTTAGAAGACCGCTTTCGAGGGTCTGATGGAAGCGCTCCTCCTCCATAGAGATGACCTTTTTAATGTATTCTTCCTTTTCTCTCAGCTGAGGATAGGCGTTTTCATTGCACTTTATAACAGTGTCGCACACCTCGGAGAGGAAAGGACGGTCTATACCGATAAGCTTGCCGTGTCTGACAGCTCTTCTCAAAAGTCTTCTGAGAACATATCCTCTGCCCTCGTTAGAAGGTATTACACCGTCGGAAATGAGCATGGTAGTGCTTCTTATATGGTCTGTGATAACTCTGAGGGACATGTCGGACGAGGGATTTGCTCCGTATTTGACGCCCGATATCTTTATGATATGACCCATGATGTCCTGCATTGTGTCGACATCAAACAGAGAGTCCACTCCCTGCATGATAGCGGCTATACGCTCGAGGCCCATACCTGTGTCGATATTCTTTTTCTCCAAAGGAGAATACTGATCGTTCTCTTCCTTGTTGTACTGTGTAAATACGAGATTCCAGAACTCGAGATATCTGTCGCAGTCACAGCCCGGGCCGCAGTTGGGATTGTCACACTTATACTGCTCGCCGCGGTCAAAGTAGATTTCGGAGCAGGGGCCGCAGGGATAACCTACGCCTATCTCCCAGAAGTTGTCTGCCTTGCCCATGCGGAAAACATGGTCGGGAGCTACTCCGACATCTTTTGTCCATATGTCAAAAGCCTCGTCGTCATCGAGATAAATCGAAACCCACAGTCTGTCAACAGGCATTTTGAGGACTTTAGTTATGAACTCCCATGCGTAAGATGCGGCTTCCTTTTTAAAGTAATCTCCAAAGGAGAAATTGCCGAGCATCTCAAAGTATGTGCCGTGACGGGCGGTCTTTCCCACATTGTCTATATCAAGAGTGCGTATGCATTTCTGACAGGTGGTAACTCTCGGAGCGGGAGGTGTCTGCTCACCCGTAAAATAGGGTTTGAGAGGCGCCATACCGGCGTTTATAAGTAAAAGCGTCTTGTCGTTCTGAGGCACAAGGGGGAAGCTCTCAAGACGGAGATGTCCCTTGCTCTCGAAAAACGAAAGAAATTTTTCTCGTATTTCGTTTACTCCTAATTTTTCCATATTTATAAAACCTCTTTATTGATTTTTTTCTTTTCTAAGAACCGAAAGGGGCGGTGCGTCAAATGGGATTGCCATTTTGAGCTTTGCCGCTGCGTGAGGAGCAGATTCTATGTCTTCCCCGTCGGCGTTTTTAAGTACAGACGGCACAAATTTCTCGCATCTTCCGTCAGGGCAAAGCAGCTCCAATGTGTCACTTGCGAAGAACTTGTTCTTCTGTGTAATATCATAGAGGCCGTCCTCTCCCTTTCCGTCAACTACCGCTACTATGTCCCAATCTCTTATATAGATGTTGGCGCTGTAATCCTGACTGTCGGTATCGCCGAAATAAAAGCCCGTGTAATACTGCCTGTGACTTACCTTGAATATCTCGTCTCTTATGTATGACGGCAGTGAATAACCTTTGGGGTCTTTCATATACAGGTCTATCGCCCTGCGGTAAGCACCTGTTATAACTGCAGTATAGTAGGCGGATTTTGCTCTTCCCTCAATTTTAAAGCTATTTATGCCTGCTTCTATGAGTTCGGGAATATGGTCAATCATGCACATATCCTTGGAATTGAAAATATAACTTCCCTTTTCATCTTCAAAGATCGGCATATACTCCCCGGGGCGTTTTTCCTCGACAATGCTGTAACTCCAGCGGCAGGGCTGGGCACAGTTTCCTCTGTTGCTGTCCCTGCCCGTCAGATAGTTGGATAAGAGACATCTGCCAGAGATTGACATGCACATGGAACCGTGGATAAATGTTTCGATTTCAAGTTCCTTCGGAGTCTTCTGGCGTATTTCGGCCACCTCATTGAGAGAGAGCTCTCTAGCCAGCACGACTCTGTTGGCGCCCATGTTGTAGTATGCCATGGCGGCGCCGTAGTTGGTCACATTCGCTTGTGTGCTTATTGTTATTCTAAGGCGCGGAGCAACCTTTTTGACCGTTTCAAGGACGCCCAAATCGGCAACTATGACGCCGTAGGCTCCGCACTCATCTATTTTTCTTATGTGCTCGGCAATGTTCGCAAACTCGTCGTTTCTCGGCATGGTATTGACCGTGACAAAAGTCTTGACATTTTTATCTTTGCAGAGCTTTACGGCTTCGGCCATTTCCTCATATGTGAAATTTCCTGCCGCTGTACGCATTCCGAACTGATTTCCTGAAAAATACACGGCATCAGCTCCGTACGCCACGGCATATCTCAGTTTTTCCATGTCTCCCGCAGGAGACAGAATTTCCGGTTTTATCATTTTAACCTCTTATGTGAATTAGTTTTGCTTTACAGACTCGCGGGCCTGGTTGTGCTCTTCCAAAGTCTTGGAGAAGATATGGCTTCCCGATTCATCGCCGCTGGCTACATAATAGTAGTAATTGTGGCTTTCAGGATTTATGGATGCCAAAATTGCTCCCATACCGGGATTGCATATAGGACCCTTGGGCAGACCCTTATAGATGTATGTGTTATAGGGGCTGTCTACTTTGAGGTCTTCGCTTGTAAGGGCAGATTTATGCTCGCCCAATGCGTACTGCACCGTAGCGTCTATATTGAGATACGGGAAGTCGGCGCTGTCATTAAGACGATTCATTATAACTCCCGCTATCGTGCTCTGCTCACTGGCAAGAACAGCCTCGCGTTCAACCATGGAAGCTATGGTGATTATCTCATACAGAGAGTATCCCGTTTCCTCTACCGCTTTCTGTAAATCGTCAGAGTATTTGGAGTCAAAGTTATTGAGCATCTTATTGAGGACATTGACAGGCTTGTCGTTTTTATAGAACTCATAGGTGTCAGGGAAAAGGAAGCCCTCAAGACGGTTTTCCTCCATGGGGATATCCTGCAGGAAATCGTGCTTGAACTCATATGTGGCGGCCGTCTCCAAAAGATCATCTTTGCTGCACACCATGGAGTTTTCCATAAGCTCGGCGATCTGAGCCAATGTATAGCCCTCCGGAATAGTAACCTCGACAGTTTCTGTGTATGTGGACACACGCATGAGATTATTTATAATTTGACCGTAGTCCATGCTGGTGTCCAGCTCAAACTTTCCGCTTTTGAACTCATCGTAATGCTTCAGTGATGAATACAGCCTGAAGGCCCACGGAAATTTGATTACACCGTTTTCCTTTAGAATTTTGGACACATCTTTTGCCGATACGCTGTCATCTTCAATGTCAATTATTACGCTTGTCTCATCCTTTACAAGGGCGAAAACATCGTTGGCGGTAATTATTATAAATCCCGACAGAATAAACGACACGCCGAGGACAAAAAGTATGTAACTGAATTTTCCGGCAAAAGATTTTTTCTTCTTTCTCCTGCTCTTCCTCGGCGGATACTGAGGTGCCTTGGGAGCTTCGATAATGTCTTCATCATATTCAAGGTATTCTCTGTTTTCTGACATTTTTTCTCCTTTCACGCTATACGCTGTATGCGATTGTCATTATGGTGATGAGCAAAAGGATTACAACACCGGGAGATCCGAGTATTGATTTTATAAGATTTCCTATGCTGCTTTTTTCAAATCTTTTGACCCTGTCCGACAGTATGAGCTTTTCCAAAACTCTCAGGGCAAAATATGAGAATATTAAAAATAAAAATATATTTGTAACGAAGAAATAAGGCACAAGTCCGAACACTTCGTAGGTGTCCACCAAAAAGTCCATTATAAGATAGTATGAGTTATAGATTATATGGACGAGCACTGCGGGAATAATTGAGCCGAAGGAATATGTGAGATATCCGCACAAGAGACCGGCTATAAAGGAACCGGCTATATTGGCGATATCTATATGTATAAGAGAAAAACAGACGGCGGGGGCTATTATGGAAACAGCTGTGCCGTATTCCGCGAGGGCGCTCTGCATGGCGCCTCTGAAAAGTATTTCCTCAAAAACCGCGGGTATCAGGATACTGATGAGTAAAACTACCCACCAGGGCGCTCCGGGCACGGAAAACTGTCCCGAATCAGAGGAAATTTTCAATGCAGAAATCACAGTAAAGTTGGCCCAAAATCCCAAAAGGGATATTGCAAGCCCCGAAAAAAGTGTAAAGATAATCTCCCTTACACTTATTGATTTACAAGGTATCGGAAGCTTTTTAAACAGCTTGCTGCTGACTGTGCAGCCGACGACCGTCGGTACCAAAAACACAAAAATCTGAATGGCCATCACAGTCTGCCAGGTTTTCGGAATAGTTCCCGATTCCAAAAGACTTTTTGATATCAAAAGCATGGCCATTGTGCATAAGGGCAGAAAACCTGCCAGAATGTTCAGCCTGTCCTTCAAAATAAATACTCCTAATTAAAAAGTAAATTTATATATCCGCAGTCTGCGGGGCATTTCGTGTTGAGTTCTTTGAGCATGCCGATTATTTTATCAGAGCCTCGTGTCGACATTTCACAAAGACCCAATCCTTTTTCAAAAGCAATTTGAGACACAAGTCTTTCGGCGTCAGTTCCGAAAGACTCACAGGCGATATATTTTCCGTCCTTGAAATATCCGAAAGAATAGGCCGTCATGCCGTCTTTGCCCACCGACTTGAATGAGCCGTCTCGGTATAAATCCAAAAGGCGTTTGTAGTGTTTTTCGTCTCTTATGGGACGAAGCAGTTCCGAAACAGAAGATGTATATATATTGTCGGTCTTTGTAAAATCCTTTTCAGACATCTCAAGTATTTTCAAATTGTGATTTTCGGCCGTTATCTCTTTTTCTGAAACACCGAACAGCCTTTTAAATCCAAATCTTTCATAATAATTCAAAAGAGACTGACTTTGAACTATGAGAACAGCAAAATCCATGAGGTTTTTCTTCTCTTTCTCCAAAGTGAAGTCTATCAGCTCTTTCATAACACCTTTGCCGCGGTATTCGGGAAGAGTTCCCACTCCGTAGAGATAGCTGCTTTTATATGTCTTTTCCCTGTATTTCAGCTCTACGGGTATCGTCTGCAATGCGGCGATAATTTTGCCGTCTGTTTCATATACCAAAGTGTTTTCGCTCTGAAAAACATCTGAAAAAAACCAATCGGCAAAATTATCCTCACCGGGAAAACAGATTTTGAAAAGCTGAAGAACCGACATTTTGTCGTCGTTTTTTGAGTAACGAATCATATTACCTCATTTTAAAATCGCGTCGAGATTCAGTGACGCGGTATATTTAAGCGTCAGTCTGTAAGGACAGTAGGAAAGCTTGGCTTTTCTGAGACCCTCTATTCCGAGATCCTCTTCCCTGTTTACGAATGGAATACCCTCAAAATTGGCCTGGGCGAACTGTTGATTTATCATGGCGTATGAGCCCTGAAAATCTGTATCAGCCTTTTCAAAGGCCACATTGAAGAGACTGTCCGAAACCTTTCTTCCCAAAGAAAAGGCAGCCGTCTGTCCGTCTACCCTCAGTATTCCGCCTACAAATCCCAGCTCATCCGAAAAATCAATGGCCTTTTTTATCGCTACCGTCTCAGGGAGGTTTTCGCAGTCTGTTCCTCTATGAGTTTTGCACCATTTTTTCTGAAAGTCCAAAATTTCCTCTCTGTCTCTTTTGAGATCGGCCTTTTCATAAGTCCATCTGTCATTATAGAGTGATAGGAACTTATTTATATGATTTCTCTTGGAAGAGAGCTTTTTGCCTTTGAGCCACATGAGATCCTCGGATCTGTAAATATAATCCATGGAGTCTCTCGACTCGGTAAAATCAAAGGCGTTCTCGCCGAATTCACTTATCAAATATTCTTTCTGATTTTGAGAAACCGAACCGAGAACAAGCTTTTTGCCGCTCTCAATTCCGTATTCCAAAATTTTCAAAAACTTTTCTCTGACATTTCCTAAAGTCAGAGGCACGGCGAAGGAAAACACGCCGTCGGTATATTCGTTGAAATAGTAAAAGGCATCATCTTCCAGACAAACCTTTCCCTTGTAATAGTCAGACCACAAAAATATGGCGGAGAAGTTGCGCTCGTTCATAAATTCAGGGTCTGTGTTCATAAGACTTTGAACAGCGTCTCGGTCTTCTATTGTGATTTTTCTGAAATTCATATTCCGATTCTTTCGAGTACCAGTTTTGCTATGTCGTTCGATATCTCTTCAGCTGCTTTGATGCGCCCGTTCTCTACACAGCTTATCTTTTTCCATCCGTATTTTTCGCATATTTTGAGGGCACATTTGCGGCATCTCGCGAGATATTCGTGATCTTTTTCGTGTATATCCCCCTTGTCGCCCTGCCTTTTCTCAATCAGCGACAGAGAATATTCGGTCGGCATATCGAGAAAGAGCACCATATCGGGCGCGGGTATCCCCATTACGCTGTACTCAAAGTCAAACAGCCAATCGGTAAAATCAAACCATTCGCCTTCAGGCAGCTTGGGGGTCTGATGTACGGCGTTTGAAGTGGTGTATCTGTCGCACACGATGATTCCGCCGTTTTTATAATAGTCTTCCCAATCTTTTTTGAAAGATGCATAGCGGTCGACGGCATAAAGAACAGATGCCGTCTTGGCAGGCACGGAATCGGGAGCCGAGCCGAACTCGCCTCCCAAATACATTCTTACAAGAGCCGATGATTCGTGGGAATATCTCGGGAATGTGACGGTTCTGAAATCCACGCCCTTTTCCGTGAGCTTTTTTATCAGAAGCTCCTTTTGGGTGGATTTTCCGCTGCCGTCGGTGCCTTCCAAAACAATAAGCTGGCCTTTCATGATATATCTCCGTTATTTTACTCCGAATTTTTTCTTTACTTCGTCGGCTTTGCCGCAGGTCATTTTGCCCTCTTTGCAGGGGCCGTAAAGGCATGAGGGCCCGGCCTTTGAAAACAGGACGGGAGCTACTTCTCTGCACTGTCTGAACATTTCAAACGCCAGCTCTCTTATTTCCCACTGGGCACGGTTGCAGGCGCGCAGTTTGAAGAAGTTATAGAGCGAACGGGCGTTCATAGTGAGCATTATTTTTGTCTCGCAGGAATTGGGCAGAACATATCTCGCGTCCTCAATGGCCTTTTTCTGAGCAGCCTTTTTGGCGTTCTTTTCGTCCATTCCCTCGTCTGTCATAGTCTTGAAGTGCTTTTCATAGAGGATGGCCGACAGCTTTTCGTATGTCTCCATATCGTCCTCCATGGCCTTTATGTACATGGCGCGAGCCTCCTCGATCTGCTCTATCTCGGGAGGAATTATATATGAAAAGTGGTTTTCCTTGACATATCTTTGGGATTGTACGCTGTAAGAGGCTATTCTGTGCCTTGTGAGCTGAGCCAAAAGAGTTCTCGACACGCCCTCTACGGCAAATGTAAAACTTGCGTGCTCTATGGGGCTTTCGTGACCTATCTCCATAAGCATGGAGAGAAAGTTTCCGACGGCCTCATCGTCGAGCCTGTCCATTATGGTTTCGGTATCGGCGGGAGAATAGCAGAACTTTGCCGCCGCGGCTATCAGCTTTTCGGGCTGTGGTGTATGTGAAATGAGTTTTACTTTGAGCATTATTTTCCTCCGAACAGCTTGTACTTTACGCTTTTAAGAACATACAAAGGCAGGACCGACATGCGCTTTATTCTTGATGGCTGTTTCAAAAGCCTGTAAAACCACTCGAGACCGAGCTTTATAAATATGTCGGGAGCTCTCTTGGCAGTTCCTGCAAATACATCGAGGCTGCCGCCCAGACCTGCTATAACCGACGGCGAAAGCTTTGACATATTTTCGTGTATAAAAAATTCCTGTTTGGGAGCGCCTAAGCAGACAAAAAGCACCTTTGCCCCGCTTTGATTGATTTTTTCTATCACTTCGTCGGCATTTTTGAAATATCCGTCATTTACGCCGACTATATTGCAGCCGGGATATTTCTTTTCGAGATTGCTTTTGGCCGTGGCGGCTACCCCCGGTTTTCCTCCCAAAAGATAGACGGGACCGCTGTATTTTGACAAAAGAGATTCGGCGAACTCGACGCCTGCCACCTTTTGTTTTAGCGGCTTGCCGATGATTTTGGAAGCGAGAATAACACCCACTCCGTCGGGAAGCACAAGACCTGCTCCGTTTATAATATCGAGAAGCTTTTTGTCTTTTTCGGCCATATAGGCAATCTCGGCGTTGGGAGTGACGACCATGCATTTTCTGCCATCTTCCGCCGCCTTGAAAGCTATATTCAGAGCCTCGTCCATATTGACATTGTCAAAATTGACGGACATTATTTTCTGTTTCATAAACAACCTCAAATTTTTATTTTAACCCTTATATTATACACTATATCGGCCTTTAACACAAGCTTTTTATTTGTCATTCATCTTCTCAAACTTTGCTATTCTTATGAGAGCGTCTACGGTGAGAAACAGCCCTGTCGGCAAAATATAGAACGAGGACAGACCGGCAGCTATGAGCAGGGCTTCAAATACTCCGAGAAGCACCGACGATGCGTTAAATAAGATGTGCACAGCCATGCTCGATGCCAGCGAAGAAAGGCACATGCGGGTGTATCCCAAAATAATACCCATAAATGCGGCGTACAGAAACCATATGAGACCTGAATGCATGAGTCCGAAAATCACCGCCTGAAAGAACACTGCCATTAGAGGCGGCAGAAGAGACATTGATCTTTTGAGTATAATGCCCCTGAACAGTATTTCCTCGACTATGGGCGCCAAAATTGCCACCGCCGCAATATATACAAATATATTAGAGGCGTTTTCCAACGAAGCCGAGGCGTCCGCATAGTACTGCGAATGTTCTGCGCCGAAATCTACCGAACTTATTACATAGGCTATCCAGAAATTTGCCCCTATGCCCAGCTCGGCCAGAGACGGGAGAATTTTTGCAGGCAGCTTTTTGCCCCAGTATATATATGTACCGAATCTTTCTTTTCTGAAAAGAGATATTATGTATAAAACCAGAAGAGTTACTACCGAAGAAACCACCAGAAGCTCGGCGGCATATTTCGAGGTAAACGCCACGGTATACTCTGCAAATCCAAGTGCCGGATCTACCTGGACAGCTTTGAGAAAATTCATATATGAAACGGCGAAAAACACCGAAGCCTGTATTCCGAAAAACAGAGCGCAGTATATAAATACCGAAATAAAGCTTAAAAATTTTTTCAATCTTATCACCCCGATATATTATATAATATTTTTTGATTTTTTTCAACAAATATGTTATTATAAAGAAAAAACGGAGAAGCCTATGACTAAAAAGAATATACTTGAAATTATCGAAAGATTGAAACAGCACTACGAAGCAAACTGTCAGCTTACACATGTAAAAGATTATGAGCTGCTCTTTGCCGTAAGGCTTTCGGCCCAGTGTACCGACGCAAGGGTCAATATGATAACCCCTATCCTTTTTGACAGATATAAGACTCTTGAAGAGTTTGCAGCGGCTGATGTGGACGAAATACGAGCCATAGTAAAGCCCTGCGGCTTTTACAGCGTAAAGGGCGCCGACATCAAGAATGCCGCCATAATGCTGTTGGAAAAGTTCGGCGGAAAGGTGCCAGACAATATGGAAGATCTGCTCTCCCTCCCGGGTGTAGGCCGAAAGACGGCCAATTTGATTTTGGGTGATATATACGGCCAGCCTGCCATAGTGGCCGATACTCACTGCATAAGAATATCCAACAAGCTGGGGCTTGCCGATTCCAAAGATCCTCACAAAGTTGAGATTCAGCTCAAGAAAATAATTCCTCCGAAGGAACAGAATGATTTCTGTCATCGTCTCGTACATTTCGGCAGAGATATATGTACGGCGAGGTCGCCCAAATGCACCGAATGCTTTTTGAAAGACCTTTGCAAAACAGGAAAGAAAATATAACCCTCCCCTTGGGTGGTAATAATTATGATTTTCAAAAAATACACCCCCCTCATATGGGGGTGTATTATTGCGCTCTAAATATTCCTTTATATACTGGATTTTAAGCCTCATTAAATTAACCGCCCTTCCGGGGGTGTTGGATTATACGGTGCAGCCAAAATATATCACTCCCCCGTGGGTGAGGGTGAACCTTATAAAAAACGGAATAAAAAAGCTCCCTCATTTGAGGGAGCTTTTCATATATTACGCGTGATATTAGTACATCATATCGCCGCCCATTGCGGGAGCGGGAGCAGGTGTGGGCTCTTTCTTCTCTGCGATGATACTCTCTGTTGTAAGCACCATAGCTGCCACAGAAGCGGCATTCTGAAGAGCGGAGCGTGTAACCTTTGTGGGGTCTACTATGCCGGCCTTGATCATGTCGACATATACCTCGTTGTAAGCGTCAAAGCCGTAGCCGACGCGCTTTGCGTTCTTGATCTTCTCGAGGACGATGGAGCCGTCGATGCCTGCGTTTGCGGCAATCTGCTTTACGGGCTCCTCAAGAGCCTTCATGACGATCTTTACGCCTGTCTTTTCGTCGCCGTCAACCTTGGAAACCAGCTTGGAAACTGCATTTATTGCGTTTACATAGGCTGTTCCGCCGCCTGCAACGATGCCTTCCTCAACAGCTGCCTTTGTGGCGTTGAGAGCGTCCTCAATACGGAGCTTCTTCTCCTTCATCTCGGTCTCTGTTGCAGCGCCGACCTTGATGATAGCTACGCCGCCGGAAAGCTTTGCCATACGCTCCTGGAGCTTTTCTTTGTCAAACTCAGATGTGGAAACTTCCATCTCGGACTTGATGAGATTGATTCTCTCCTGGATATCCTCTTTGGCGCCTGCGCCGCCGACGATAATTGTATTCTCCTTGGAGATTTTTACCTGAGCTGCACGGCCGAGCATCTCGATTGTTGTATCTTTGAGCTCATAGCCAAGCTCTTCTGTGATGACAACGCCGTCTGTAAGAGCTGCGATATCCTTGAGCATCTCCTTGCGGCGCTCACCGAAGCCGGGAGCCTTGACGGCTACGCAGACAAATGTGCCGCGGAGCTTGTTTACGATAAATGTGGAGAGAGCCTCGCCCTCAACATCGTCAGCGATGATGAAGAGCTTCTTGCCTGCCTGCATAACAGACTCAACGAGGGGCAGAATCTCCTGAATGTTGCTTATCTTCTTGTCTGTGATGAGGATAAAGGGATCGTCGATGACGGCCTCCATCTTATCTGTATCTGTAACCATGTAGGGAGTGATATAGCCGCGGTCGAACTGCATGCCCTCGACTACCTCGGAATATGTCTCAGCTGTCTTGGACTCCTCAACAGTGATAACTCCGTTGGATGTGACCTTCTCCATAGCCTCTGCAATGAGAGTACCGATTCCTTCGTCACCGGAGGAAACGCCTGCAACACGGGCGATGTCCTGAGTGCCGTTGACCTTCTGAGAGTTGTTCTTGATCTCGTTTACAGCTGTGTCAACTGCCTTTGCGATACCCTTTCTGAGAACAACGGGATTTGCGCCTGCGGCGAGATTCTTGAGGCCTTCACGAATGAGAGCCTGAGCGAGAAGAGTAGCTGTTGTTGTGCCGTCGCCTGCAACATCATTTGTCTTCGTTGCAACTTCACGGACGAGCTGTGCGCCCTGATTCTCAAATATATCGTCGAGAATGATCTCGCGTGCGATTGTTACGCCGTCGTTTGTGATGAGAGGAGAGCCGTATTTCTTATCGATGACAACATTTCTGCCCTTGGGGCCCAGTGTCACCTTTACTGTATCTGCAAGCTGGTTTACACCGCGCTCAAGAGCACGGCGAGCCTCTTCGCCGAAAATAATTTCCTTAACCATAATTCAAAACCTCCGATCAGTCTTCCAAAATTGCGAGAATATCGCTCTGCTGAACTATTATAAGGTCTTCCCTGTCGACCTTAACATCAACGCCGGCAAATTTCTTTGTGATGATCTTATCGCCGACTTTGACATTGAGTTTGACATCGGGACCTATGGATATGATCTCTGCAGCCTGGGGCTTCTCTTTGGCAGAGCCTGTGAGAATGAGGCCGCTCTTTGTCGTTTCTTCGATTTCGGTCATTTTTACGACCAATCTGTCCTGAAGCGGAACGAGTTTCATACAAAACACTCCTTTATGTAATATATTTGTTTTTTCGAACATTATTATAATACAACAGATCGGTGTCGTTTGCAAGATAAAATTGTAAATTTTTTTATTTTGACTGTTCAACGCCTGATTTTTGCGGCACAACAAAGGAAATTTTTTGTCTATCGACGGAAAATTCTGCTCTATTGCCCCCAAAAACCTCTCCATCAAGGTTAATGCTGATATTCTTTTTGGAATTATTTATAATTCTTATATTTTTACCTCTGTAATGTTCTATGTACTGGGGAAAATCCTTATATTTTCCTGTCTTGTAACAGCCTATGACTTTGGCTATTACAAATCGGCTGAGCTTTCTTATCACCAGTACATCAGCCATTCCGTCTGTCGGGTCGGCATCGGGCACAGGACAAAAGCCGCCGCCGTAATATCTGCCGTTTGAAATAAGGGCTATTATGTAATTCCCCCTCACTGACTTGCCGTCTATCGTTATTTCCATATCTCTTCCGAAGGGCTTGAGCATATTCTCAAATATCGATATGATATAGGGCAGCTCTCCGTTTATTTTGAAAATACGCTTGTATTTCTTCATATCTTTGGCCACATCGGCGTCAAGACCGACGCTTGCTATGTTGAGAGCTACGCCGTGTTCCGATTTAAGGATATCCACTTTCACGGTTTTTCCGTTTATGAGGTTTTCAAGACTGTTAAAAAGATCGTGATTTTTAAATATCTTGATAAAATCATTTCCCGTACCGCAGGGATAATGGGTTACGGCGGCATTTTCAAAGCTATACGCACCCTCAGCCACCTCGTTCAATGTTCCGTCTCCGCCGCAGGCATAGAACACAAGTCGTCTGTCAGGATATTTAAGGCACAATTCCTTTACGATGGCGACGGCGTGTTTCGGGTATTCGGTAATGTGGATTTCATAGTCTATATCGAGGGTTTTTGATATGTTTTTAATAAGTCCGGCGTTGTTCAAAGTCTGGTCGGCTTTTCCCGCTGCCGGATTTAAAATGAATATGTGTAAAGTTTTATCTTTGTTTACTGCCGGCAAAAGGCATTCGTCTCTGTTCAATTTCTTTCTCCTTCGGGTCTGTTTGAATCTTTACAGCTATTTTATCACCTGAATGTCGAAAAATCAAGAAATAAAGCAAAAGCCCCGCTTTGCGGAGCTTTTTAAATCCTCAATATTCATATTCCAGAGAGGCTTCGGAGGAGCTGACATCTAAAATAACTCTGTCGTTTTCGGAAAACACATATCTTGCATCGCATCGGATATTTTCCTTTATCATTCTGCTCATCTGTCCGTCTTTTGGAGCCGACAGTGAGTGCAGACCGCCGTCCTTAAACCTTACCGAAAGGCGCAGTTTTCCCTGTCTTATCTCTATTTCTCCTTTTTCTATTTTTACCGCTTTGGCGCCGAGGTATGTGGCCAGCCTGTACTGCCTGCCCCCTGTCTGAACTATGCCTATCAGTCCTGTAAAAGAAATCGGGCCTAAAGGAATATCGGCTACCGACAGCATGACCGACCCGTTTTCACAGAGACATTGAGTCCATGCGTATCTTTTGGGAAAAGAATACCCTCTGTCGCCTTCAATATATCCAACACCGTCTTCAAACACATATTCCTTGCCGCAGACCGTGATTTTGCCGTTGACGCTGTGTCTCATACTGAATACACTGTGTCTGCACTCCATAAAGGGCACATATTTAAACGGCCCCATTATGTCGCCGCTTATCTTTGAAGGCTCGCCGAAATACAGCTGTCCTTTTGCGCTGAAGCCATCTTCGTCCACATTCAGCTCTATTCCCTTTTCGTCAAGGCGGTTGTGTTGCCAGGATACAGAAGACCTTGTTTTGTCTGCACAAAAGTTTTTGTCTTTAATAGGTACAGTGTACGACCCGGCGCTGCATATAAACTGCAAAGAGTATGTCTTTTCACCGTTATATATATGAAAAGCGGGGATAAACGCTATACTGCACCCTTTTGACTGGCACTTGAAATACCATCCGCAAAAATAGTTATTCACGGGCTATTCCCTCCGTGGCAGGGCCTGAGATGAGCTTACCGAAGCGATCAAAGCGTGAGCCGTGGCATGGGCAATCCCAGCTCAGCTCGTCGGCGTTCCATTCAAGCTGACAGCCGAGATGGGGGCATTTTACATCTACGGTATATATCTTTCCGTCTTTGTCTTTATATATTCCTATTTTTTCGCCGTCTGAAACTATAATTCCGCCCTGTCCCTCCGGTATGTCATCTATCTTTTTCTCGGCACCGCCCAAAACAGCTTTGGCAATGCCTTTTACAGCGTGTCCCCCGTCTTTTATGCTCTCTGACACAGTTTCGGCAGACATTCTCAAAGGGTCAAAAACCTCTGCATACGTGTTTTCCCTTCCGCATATCAAAACGCGAATCAGCAAAGCCGACACCATTGAAGATGTCATTCCCCATTTCTGAAAGCCTGTCGCCACATACCAGTCAGGTCGCGAAGCACAGTACTTTCCTATATAGGGCACGCTGTCTCCTGTCATACAGTCCTGCGCAGACCAATGTGCCACTTCACGGCTTGACGGAAACCACTCCTGCGCCTTTTTTCTTAGCTTTTCATACCTGTCACCCTCGGCGTTTTCTCCCGTTCTGTGCCCTTCTCCGCCGAAAAGAATCAGATTTTTATAACTTCTGACCGAATAGCTGTGTTCCTCCGCCCCTATGAACATACCGTCCACTGTTCCTGCGTTTTCCAAAGCCAAAATGTATGATCTCTCCTGGTGCATTTTTGCAAAATACATACCGGGGAAATTTATAAAAGGAAAATGACAGGCAAATACCGCCTGCTTTGCCTTTACTCTGCCTCTGTCGGTAATGAGAATGTCGCCTTCTGCCGAGGTAACACGGGTATTTTCATATATTGTGAGATCTTTGGATATATGATCTATAAATTTGACGGGATTGAACTGTCCCTGCCCTTCAAATTTAACTCCGCAGGTGCCGAAAGGCGCGGGCAACTCGGGTACAAACGAGGCGGGCAGCCCCAGCTTTTGTGCGCAGACTGCCTCCTCTGCCAGCTGATCGGGGTCTTGTCCGTAGAGAAAGGCGTTCTTTTCCTCAAAGTCACAGTCTATTCTCTCGTCGGCTATAAGTTTTTTATACTCCTCCACAGCATTTTGATTAGCAAAAGCGTATTGCTTTGCCGCCTTTTCTCCCATAGTATCGATAAGTCTTTTATATATCATTCGGTGCTGGGAAGTTATTTTGCCCGTGGTGTTTCGGGTCTGCCCGCCACATATTCTGTCGGCCTCCAAAATCACCGCATGTCTGCCTGCTTTTTGAAGCATGTATGCCGTAAGCACTCCCGCCATTCCTGCTCCTATAACAGCGATATCGGTTTCTATATCTCCTCGTAGCGTATCACGGCCTTTTATAAAATGAGATTTTGACCATATGGATTCCATATACTGCCCCCTTTAAATATATATCTGCATTTTTTGCCTGAAAAACGCGAATATACATAGGACGCGGAAAAACGCCGTATAAAGACAAAAAATCTTTGTTTTATACAGTAAATCAATCATTATGCGCCGATGCATATTATTCCTCAAAGGCATAACTTGCAATCAGACATATTGAAATCCATCTTTGTTTTTGATATACTTTTTTCGGAGGTAAGACACATGGAACTTCGGGTATTAAATTATTTTTTAGCAATAGCGCGGGAAGAAAATTTTACAAAGGCTGCGCAGCAGCTTCATGTTACACAGCCTACTTTGTCGAGACAGATTGCCGATTTGGAGCAGGAACTCGGCGTAAAGCTCTTTGTCCGCAGCAACCATAATATTATTTTGACCGAGGACGGAATGATATTGAAGCGCCGAGCACAGGAAATTTTATCTTTGGCAGACAAAACAAAACGGGATTTTATGCAAAAAGATAAAACTCTCTCAGGCACGATTTCAATCGGAAGCGGTGAGTTTCGTTCGACGG
The DNA here is from genome assembly GCA_905199135.1 of uncultured Eubacteriales bacterium. GTDB lineage: Bacteria > Bacillota > Clostridia > Oscillospirales > Butyricicoccaceae > SIG471. Next base: position 1,659 of record CAJKFC010000008.1, on the reverse strand, counting down.
AATATCTGGCCAAAATCATCGCTGAATTCCGCAAAAAATATCCCGATGTAAAATATGAGATATACAGCGGAAACGCAAATAACATTCGGGACTACATTGAGCGGGGATTTCTCGACATAGGACTTATGTCGGAGCCTATCGATATGCGCAAATACAATTTCGTCAATATGCCTGTCAAGGAACAATGGGGCGTATTTGTATCAGAAGACTCTCCCCTTTTTGAAAAAGAAAGTATACGGGCGGAAGATCTTGCCGGCATGTCGGTTGTAACAGCAACGGGAGATTTCAATCAAAGCCGAATCGGAAAATGGCTCGGCGAATACAAAGACAGCGTCGATATCTCGGCGACCGCCAATCTTCCCTATAACGAAGCCGTTTTGGCGGGAGAAAACATAGGCGTAATGCTCAGCATAAACCTGAACTGTATCTATCGAAATCTGCGCTTTATCCCGCTTCAGCCTGCTTTGGAGGTATCTACGGCTTTAGGGTGGAAAAAGGATCAGATATTCTCCCCAACCACCTCTGCTTTTATAGACTTTGCAATACAATACTTAAAAAGCATAACTAATGATAAATTATAAGTATTAGACATTTTCTGAAAAGCGACCTATAATAAAGGTGTTCCGATACGGAGCGCCTTTATTTTTTAATTTGTGAGAGGAGTTTGGAATGACAATACACGAGGCAAGCGAGAAATACAATATTCCCATTAAAATTTTGCAGGAATACGAAAGTATGGGACTTTGCGTAGAGGTAAAAAAGGTAATGGGCTCATGGCATTATGACGACAGCGATATTGAGCGTTTGAGCACCATCATGACACTTCACGATGTGGGATTTGACAATGACGAGATAGCAAAATATATGCGTCTGCTGATCAAAGGGGAGTCTGCCGAGCAAGAAAGACTTGAAATGCTCAACGACAAAAGATACGGAACCCTTGATGAAATTCATTTTAAGGAAAGACAGCTGGATCGTTTGGATTATCTCAGATTTGAAATTCAGAAAAAAAGTCAAAGGAGTTTTTAAAAATGAAAAAATCAGTGTCAATACTTATGTTTTTTATCCTGCTGTTTTGTTTTACGGCCTGCAGCAGCACCACAGACATTGAGGAATCGTCATCTGCTTTGCAAAGCAGCACGGAAAGTTCACTTTCTGACGAAGAAAACGGAAGTCAAAATGACTATTCCCAATCGTCCTTCTCGTCTTCCGAGTCTTCTGAAACAGGTTCAAAATCATTAGTCGTATATTTTTCGTGGTCGGGAAACACGCAGAATGTTGCCGAAGCAATTAAGGCAAATACCGATTCCGATATTTTCGAAATAATACCCGAAACGCCTTACAGCGACGACTATGACACCGTTTTAGAATTAGCGCAGGAGGAACAGAGCGAAAATGTGCGTCCTGCAATTTCGGGGAGCATCGACAATATCGGTGATTACGATGTTATCTTTGTGGGATTTCCGAATTGGTGGGGCGATATGCCGATGATTCTCTATACATTTTTTGACAGCTATGATTTATCGGGAAAAGTAATTGCTCCGTTCTGCACCAGCGGAGGCAGCGGACTTTCAAATACAGTGAATGAAATAAAAGAACTGGAGCCCGATGCGACGGTAACAGACGGACTCCATATAGGCAGTTCTTCCGCTTCCGATC
>CAJKFC010000007.1 GCA_905199135.1 uncultured Eubacteriales bacterium | reverse complement strand
GATGTTGAAGTCGGCCAGGGGGTACTTGATGCCCTTGGCGTAGTCGGTGATGACGGAGAAGGCGGTGACCTCGGTGGCGGTGCCGGAGGTGGAGGGAATGGCGCAGAACCTGGCCTTCTGGCGCAGCTCGGGGAAGCTGAAGGGGGTGATCAGATCCTCGAAGGTGGTGTCGGGGTATTCATAGAAGGCCCACATGGCCTTGGCCGCGTCGATGGGGGAGCCGCCGCCCATGGAGATTATCCAGTCGGGCTCAAATTCACGCATCATTTCGGCGCCCTTCATAACCGTCTCAACCGAGGGGTCGGGCTCGACATTTTCAAAAAGACGGGTTTCGATGCCTGCCTCCTTGAGGTATTCGACAGCTCTGTCCACAAAGCCGAAGCGCTTCATGGAGCCGCCGCCCAAAACTAAAACGGCTCTTTTGCCCTTGAGATTTTTGAGGTTTTCCAAAGCTCCTTTGCCCCAGTAGATATCGCGGGGAAGTGTAAATCTTGCCATAATATTTTCCTCCTGTAATATGGGTATATAGATGATTGTCTAAAATCTATCAATCTTTGTTTAAAATATAACACTTAATTTTTGTTTTTTTCGTGGCAAAATTGTGTTTTTTTCAAGTTTGTAAGCATCTGACAAAATAGGGACAAATCTTAAAAAATAAAAGACCCGAAGGGTTGTCCCTTCGGGTCGTGCTTTTAAATATTTTAGAGGTTTCTCTTGCCCTCGGTGCACTTTAAGAGCCATGCCATGTTTTTGCCGAGGTCACGCATGATTCTCAGCCCTTCCTCGTCCTGCTCCACCTGTTCTACCGTGTTGCCGAACACCATGTTCCAGTAGGAAGAGGAGACGACGGGCATCTGGGAGATCATGAAATACTTGTTGATCTCGTCAAGGGTGACGGTGGTGCCCGCCCTTCGGGCAGAGGCGACGGAGGCGCCGAGTTTGCGGGCGAACTTTTTGCCCGAGCTGTAAAATACCCTGTCAAGAAGGGCGATGAGGGCGCCGTTTGCCGAGGCATAGTAGACGGGAGAGCCGATGACGACGCCGTCGGCTTCCTCCATCTTTGCGATGACGGTGTTGACGCAGTCGTCCTCGATTATGCACTTGCCCGTCTTGCGGCAGGAGCCGCAGGCGGTGCAGCCCGATATGGCCTTGCGGCCTATGTGGAATATCTCTGTCTTTATGCCGTTCTCGTTGAGGCTCTTTTCAACCTCCGTAAGGGCTCTGTTGGTGCAGCCTTTCTGATTGGGGCTGCCGTTGATGAGAAGAACTTTCATATTATCCTCCTTATATTATCCGCATTTGGAATATCCGCAGTTTCTGCAAATTACGCAGCCTCCCTCGTGCTCGACCTTGGCGCCGCACTCGGGGCAGAAGCGCATCTTGGTCTTGTCGAGTACAGGTTCCGAGCTCTGTATCTCCTTCAAAGTGGCAGGGTTTATGCCTATTTTCTGGCTTTTTATAACCTTTTCTATCGTCTTGGCAATGGCGTCGGGGCAGGAGGTCACCGACATTCCCTGCTGTCTTATGGTAGAGGGGCATCTTATGCCCTTGAGCTGCTCCAAAATAGCGTCGATGCTTATGCCCGAGCGGAGGGCGATGGAGGTCAGACGGCTTGTGGCCTCCGACTGGGAGGGGCAGCCGCCGTGGCGTCCTGTGTTGGTAAAGACCTCACATATGCCGTTTTCATCGTAGTTTACGGTGATGTAGAGGTTGCCGCAGCCTATCTTGACCTTTTCTGTAAAGCCCTGAGTGATGCTCGGCCTCATTCTCGGCTCTATCTTGCCGAATACAGGGGCCTCCTCTTTTTTGTTTACCTTGCCAACATTGAGCACCTGGCTGTCACGGCTGCCGTCGCGGTAGATGGTAACGCCCTTGCAGCCCAGCTTATAGGCCAGCTTGTACACTTCTTTTACATCTTCTTTGGTGGCAGAGGAGGGGAAGTTGACCGTCTTGCTGACGGCGTTGTCTATGTGGCGCTGGAAGGCGGCCTGCATCTTTACATGCCACAGGGGGGGCACATCGTGAGCCGACACGAATACCTTCTTCATGTCGTCGGGTATGCCCGGGATATGGGAGAGAGAGCCCTCGGCGGCTATCTTTTTCATAAGCTCGTCGCTGTATATGCCGCGTCTTATAAGCTCGTTTTTAAGTATGGGGTTGACCTCTATGAGCTCTGTGCCGTCCATGACATTTCTGATAAACACATAGGCGAATACAGGCTCGACGCCGCTGGAAACTCCCGCGATTATCGAAAGTGTGCCCGTGGGGGCTATCGTGGTGACGGTGCCGTTGCGTATGGGGGTCTCGTCCTTGTATATGCTCTGCTCAAAGAGGGGGAATGCGCCCCTTGTCTCGGCCAGCACGCGGCTTTCGGCCTTGGCGGTGTCGTTTATAAAGCCCATGATCTTTTCGGCCGTGGCGACGCCCTCTTCGGAGTTGTAGGGTATGCCCAGCATGAGCAGCATGTCGGCAAAGCCCATGACGCCGAGACCGATCTTTCGAGTCGACTTGGTCATGCGGTCTATCTCCTCAAGGGGATAGTTGTTGACATCTATGACATTGTCCAGGAAGTGAACGGCCTTTTTGGTGGTGTCGGCCAGCTTGTCGAAATCTATCTCATATTTGCCGTTTTCACCCTGCTTTAACATATTGACAAGGTTTATCGAGCCGAGATTGCAGCTCTCATAGGGCAGGAGGGGCTGCTCGCCGCAGGGGTTTGTGGCCTCTATCTCGCCGACCGTAGGCACTATATTGGCTCTGTTGAGCCTGTCTATGAACACTATGCCGGGCTCGCCGTTTTTGTGGGCGGCCGACACTATCTTTTCAAAAACATCTCTTGCCGAGAGGGTGGCGATTGAATTGCCCGTGTTGGGCTCTATCAGCTCGTAGTCGGTGCCGTTTTCCACAGCTTCCATGAATTTTTCGGTTATAGCCACCGAGATATTGAAGTTTGTTATCTCGCTGCCGTCGGATTTGCAGTCGATAAACTCAAGAATGTCGGGGTGGTCTATTCTGAGCATGCCCATGTTGGCTCCGCGCCTTGTGCCGCCCTGTTTTACCGCTTCGGTGGCCGTGTTGAAGACCTTCATAAAGCTTATGGGGCCCGAAGCCACGCCGCCGGTGGAGTTTACAGTGCTGCCCTTCTGGCGCAGGCGGGAAAAGGAAAAGCCCGTGCCTCCGCCCGATTTATGTATGAGGGCGGCCTGCTTTATCGCCTCGAATATCTCCTCCATGCTGTCGCCTACAGGCAGCACAAAGCATGCCGAAAGCTGGCCCAAAAGACGGCCCGCGTTCATGAGGGTGGGGGAGTTGGGCAGAAAGTCGAGATTTGAAATCATGTCAAAAAACTCTTTCTCGCTATTCTCTTTGTCAAAATCCGAATATTTCTCGTCGGCCGAGGCGATGGTGGAGGCGACTCTTTTGAAAAGTTCTTCCACGGTCTCTGTCGGTCTGCCGTTTTCGTCCTTTATAAGATAGCGCTTTTCCAAAACGGTCATGGCGCTCTTGCCTATGTTCATGGTGTGTGCTCCTTTACTTTGTCTTTATATATTGTTGTGGTTTTGAAAACTTACACAATATATTGTATTGCCGATACAGCCCTTTGTCAATAGGCAAAAATGCCGAATCTTGTCGAAGGCGGTTTTTTCAAGAGAACGGTGCTTCTGCCTTAAAATCCGCCAAAGGTGAAAAAACCGCCGAAAACACAGAAAATTTTACTTTTTTGCGGTGTTTCTTATTGCAATTAAAGAGGGTTTAATGTATAATATAATCGAATAAATATTTGAATCAGGTGGGTGAAAAGATGAAGAATTTAGCACTATTTGTTAAAAATGACATCAAGCCTGCTTTCGGTTGCACAGAGCCCGGTGCCATAGCCTTTGCCTGCGCAAAAGCAAAGGATATAGTAAAGGGAGAGGTCATCAGCGTCGACATGTACCTTAACTCGGGCATATTCAAAAACGCCCTTACATGTCCCGTGCCGAAAACAAGCGAAATGGGCAAGGACTTTGCAGCGGCCCTCGGCGCCGTTGCGGGAGACAGTGAAAAGGGACTTCTCGTTATAGAGGATATAACCGAGGCCGATGTGGAAAAGGCCAACGCTCTTTTGAAAGAGGGCAAGGTGCACACCCATCTTTCGGGAATAGATTCCGAAATATACATGAAAGCCACCGTCACTACCGACAAGGGAGTCGGCGAAGTTACGGTCAAATCGACACATACGAATATTGTCGAGATGAAAAAGGACGGCGTCGTCATCTTTGAGAAGAAGGACGAGGCCGAAAAGGGCAGCGCCGAAAAGGAGGATTCCATCGAGAATTACTCCTTCAGAGACATATATGATTACTGCGTAAACGGCCCCCTTGAGGAGATGCTGTTTTTGAATGAGGCATTTGAGATGGACACAGCCCTTCTTGACGAGGGCATCGCCATGGACGGAGTGCCCATGACAAAGGTGCTCATGGAGCAGAACGGCGGCAAGAGAATGTCAGACGACTGGCAGAAGAACGCCGAGATAGCCTCCTGCGGAGCAATAGAGGCCCGTCTCTCGGGCACGGGACGCCCCGCCATGAGCCTTACAGGCAGCGGCAGCCACGGTATTCTCGCCATGATGCCTGTATTTGCCATAGGCAAAACCCTTAAAAAATCCGACGAGGAGATAATAAGAGCGGGAATGCTTTCCTGTCTTGTCACCATGTATATAAAGGCCTTCTCGGGCAGACTTTCGGCTCTCTGCGGCTGCGCCGTCGCGGGAGGCACAGGCTCGGCCGTCGCCATATGCCATCTTCTGGGCGGCGACTACGACCAGTGCGTGAGAGCCATTGACAACATGGCTTCCTCGGTAGTGGGCATGATATGCCACGGCGGAAATCCCGGCTGCGTCATGAAGGCGATAGCCGGCATAAGCTGCGCCATAAAATCCGCTCAGTTCGCGCTGAGCAATGTCAGCATAGACTGCGTACACGCAATTCTTGCAGACACACCGGAAAAAACCATGCAGAACATAGGATATATCTCATCCCCCGGCATGAAGGACACCGAGAAGTATATCCTCGACATAATGCAGAATAAATAGCATATTCAAAAACATATACCTGTGGGCTTTTCAGTTCACAGGTAGCTGTTTTTCAAGAGATAAAATCAACGGAGGTAAAAATGAGCAAAAAAGTTGCGATAGTCATGGGTAGCGACAGCGACCTGGACATCATGAAAAAGGCCGCGAAAAAACTTGACGAGTTTGGAATCGAGTGGGAGATGAGGATAATGTCGGCCCACAGAACGCCGGCCGCCGCCTGTGAATTTTCCTCAAAGGCAAAGGAAAACGGCTTTGCAGCCATAATAGCAGCCGCCGGAAAGGCCGCCCACTTGGCAGGTGTTCTGGCAGCCCATACAACTCTGCCGGTAATCGGCGTGCCGATAAAATCCAGCACACTGGACGGTCTTGACGCCCTGCTTTCGACGGTGCAGATGCCCAGCGGCGTGCCCGTTGCCACGGTTGCCATAGACGGAGCCGAAAACGCCGCGATACTCGCCGCCCAGATAATCGGCGTATACGATGAAAAAATATCGGAAAAGCTTTCCGATATGAAGATAAAGATGGAAGAAAAGGTCATCGAAAAGGATAAAAAATTACAATCGGAGGGGATATAAAATGAAAAAGCTCGAACAGATCTACGAAGGCAAGGCAAAAAAGGTATTTAAGACAGACGATCCTCAGAAATACATCGTCGAATACAAGGACGACGCCACAGCATTCAACGGTGAGAAAAAGGGTACAATACATTCCAAAGGCATCATAAACAATGTGGTTACAAACCACCTTATGAAAATGCTTGAAAAAGAGGCAGGAATACACACCCACCTCGTCGAGGAGATCTCCGACCGTGAGACCATAGTCAGAAAGGTAAAGATAGTTCCCATAGAGGTCATCGTGAGAAATATCGCAGCAGGCTCTTTGGCAAAGCGTCTCGGCGTGCCCGAAGGCACAAAGATGGCATGCACAGTTCTTGAGTACTGCTACAAGGATGACGCTCTGGGCGATCCCATGATAAACGAATATCACATCGCAGCCATCAACCTCTGCACAAAGGAAGAACTCGACAAGATAGCCTCCATGGCTCTCAAGATAAACGAGGTTCTCTCGGCATACATGGCAAATCTCGGCATAACTCTTGTCGACTTCAAGCTTGAGTTCGGAAAGACAGACGACGGCGAGATAATCCTGGCAGACGAGATCTCCCCCGACACCTGCCGTTTCTGGGACAGCAAGACAGGCGAGAAGCTGGATAAGGACCGTTTCAGAAGAGATCTCGGCGGCGTTGAGGACGCATATCAGGAAATTCTCCTCCGCCTTATGGGCAGAAAGCTTTAATTTTATAAACCGCTTTGCAAGAAAGGAAAATATATGGAAGACAGAGAGTTTTTCTCCTTTGAAGAGGACAAAATTCACGAGGAATGCGGCATTTTCGGCATAACAAAAACCGAAAACAGCAATATAAATGTAGCGGGCGAGACACAGTTCGGTCTCTATGCCCTTCAGCACAGAGGTCAGGAGAGCTGCGGCATCTCGGTCAACGACTGCGGCGTTATCACTACGGTAAAAGATGTGGGACTTGTGCCCGAAGTCTTTACAAAAGATGTCATGGAGAAGTTCCCCTTGGGTCAGATGGCAATAGGCCATGTGCGCTACTCGACAATAGGTCAGGCAAGCGCCGTCAACGCCCAGCCCATGGTGGTAAAGCACGCCAAGGGCACGTTGTCGCTGGCTCACAACGGCAACCTTGTAAACGCCGCACAGATAAGAAACGAGCTCCAGAATCAGGGCATAATTTTCCACACCACCAACGACACCGAGGTAATAGCCTATACGATAGCCAAGGAGAGACTTACTTCGAGCTGCATCGAAGAGGCCATAGAGCGCGCTATGGAGAAGATAAGAGGTTCTTACTGCCTGCTCATTCTCTCTCCCAGAAAGCTCATTGCTGCCCGTGACCCCCACGGCTTCAGACCGCTGTGCCTAGGCACACTGGTTGTCGCCGTATGCGCCCTCGACGCAGTAGGCGCCAAGTTCTTAAGAGATGTAAAGCCGGGCGAGATAGTCGAGGTTGTAGACGGCAAGCTTTCCACATATAAAGAAGGCAATGGCCCCGGCGACGGCTTCTGTATCTTTGAGTTCATGTACTTTGCCCGTCCCGACTCTGTCCTTGAGGGCTCCAGTGTCCACGAGGCCAGAAAGAGAGCAGGTATGTTCCTCGCCAAAAATCACCCCGTCGAGGCAGATGTTGTCTGCGGCGTGCCCGACTCGGGTCTCGACGCAGCCATGGGTTATGCCGAGGAATCGGGTATCCCCTACGGTGTGGGTCTCCTTAAAAACCGCTATATAGGCCGTACATTTATACAGCCTCTCCAGTCTCAGCGTGAAAACTCTGTCAAGATAAAGCTCAACCCCATATCCAATACGGTAAAGGGCAAGAGAGTTGTCCTCGTTGACGACTCCATCGTCAGAGGCACAACCTCTGCCAGAATAGTAAAGCTGCTCCGCGACGCGGGAGCCAAAGAGGTGCATATGAGAATTTCCTCGCCGCCCTTTGTAAATCCCTGCTATTTCGGAACCGATATAGACAACAGAAAGAACCTCATCGCATGCCGTATGTCCATTGAGGAGATCGCCCATCACATAGGCGCAGACACACTGGGCTTTTTGGGCATTGAGGACTCTAAGCATATAGCCAAGGACTTCGGCGGCAAGGGCTTCTGCCTCGGCTGCTTCACGGGCGAATATCCCATAAGCGTAGAGGGCGCCGACTACAAGGATAAGTTTGAAGAGAAGATAAAGGACTAAGTTTAAAGGATAAAGGAAATATATTATGAAGAATTTCAGCGATAGCTACAAGGCAGCGGGCGTCGATGTGACGGCTGGCTACAAGGCGGTAGAGCTCATGAAATCCAGCGTGGCGCGCACCGTCACAGAGCATGTTCTGTCGGGTCTCGGCGGCTTCGGCGGCCTCATCTCCATGCCCAAGGGCATGGAGGAGCCTGTTCTCGTGGCGGGCACCGACGGCGTCGGAACAAAGATCAAGCTGGCATTTCTCATGGACAAGCATGACACCGTCGGCATAGACTGCGTTGCCATGTGCGTAAACGATATAATCTGCGGCGGCGCAAAGCCCCTGTTTTTCCTCGACTATATTGCCATAGGCAAGAACTACCCCGAAAAGGTGGCCGCAATAGTCAGCGGCGTTGCCGAGGGCTGTGTGCAGTCTGACTGTGCCCTGATAGGCGGCGAGACAGCCGAGCACCCCGGCCTTATGCCCGAGGACGAATATGATGTGGCAGGCTTTGCCGTCGGCGTAGTCGATAAAAAGGACATTCTCGATGTGGAAAATGTCAAGAAAGGCGATGTGCTCATAGCTCTGCCCTCGAGCGGTGTCCACTCCAACGGCTTCTCCCTGGTGAGAAAGGTCTTTGATGTGGAAAACGCAGATCTCAATGAAAAACCCGAAATTCTCGGCGGCAAAACCCTCGGCGAGACACTGCTCACCCCCACAAGAATATATGTCAAGTCGATAATGAAGCTCCTTGAGGAAGTCAAGGTCAAGAGCATAGCCCATATCACGGGCGGCGGCTTCTATGAGAACATTCCGAGAGCCCTTCCCGAGGACAAGGTGGCTGTAATCGACAGCGAAAAGGTCAGAGTGCTGCCCATATTCAAGCTCATCGCCGAAAGAGGAAACATACCGATGAACGATATGTACTCCACCTTCAACATGGGTGTCGGCATGGTGGTCATCGTTTCGGAAAACGAAGCCGAAAAGGCCATGGAGATACTCAAATCCTGCGGCGAGGACGCATATGTAATAGGCCGCGTCGACGACGGTGAAAACGGTATAAAATTATGCTGAAAATAGCCGTTTTGGTATCGGGAGGGGGCACCAATCTCCAGGCCATAATCGACGCCATGGAGAGCGGAGTCATCAAAAACGCCCGCATTGGGGTTGTGATCTCCAGCAAAAAGACGGCCTACGCCTTGGAGAGGGCCAAAAATCACGGTATACCCTCCTGTGTCATCAGAAAAAAGGACTATGAAAGCGCCGAGCAGTATGAAAACGCAATGGCCGAGGCCATAGAGAGCGCGTGCTGCCGCCTTATAGTGCTGGCAGGCTTTATGACGGTGCTTTCGGAAAACTTTATAAAGAAATACAAGAACAAGATAATCAATATACACCCCTCGCTCATTCCGTCCTTCTGCGGCGAAGGCTTTTACGGTCTTAAAGTCCACGAGGCGGCCCTTGCGAAGGGGGTAAAGGTTACGGGCGCCACAGTCCACTATGTGGACGAGGTGGTGGACGGCGGCGAGATCCTGGCTCAGAAAGCCGTGGAAGTCATGCCGAATGACACGCCCGAAATACTTCAGAAAAGAGTTATGGAGCAGGCCGAGTGGGTGCTTTTGCCTAAAGTCATAGAGCAGCTTGCCCAGAAAGAAACGGGGGACAACATGACAGATCTTGAAACCTATCTCAAAAGCAATACCTACCCCGGCAGGGGAATACTCATAGGCAAAACCGAGAAAAACCTCGTTATGGCCTACTTTATAATGGGACGCAGCGAAAACTCGAGAAACCGCGTCTTTGAGCTGTTTGACGGCGGCATGAGGACAAAGGCTTATGACGAGAGCAAGCTCAAAGATCCGAGCCTTATCATCTATAATCCCGTAAGGGAGATAGCAGGCTCCACCATAGTTACAAACGGCGACCAGACCGACACGGTGTGGAACTTTATGAAAGAGGGCAAGAGCTTTGAAGAGGCTCTCAGAACAAGAGAGTTTGAGCCCGACTGCCCCAACTACACACCCCGTATCTCGGCAATAGCCGATAACAAAACGGGCAGCTTCAAAATGTCCATACTCAAGAGCGCCGAGGGCAACGGGGACATGTGCATAAGACATTTCTTCGAGTATGAAAACCCCGTAGCCGGCGAGGGCAGACTTGTCCACACCTATGAGCACGACGGAAATCCCATTCCGTCCTTTAAAGGCGAGCCGAGAAAGGTGGCCGTCTCCGACGATATGGAGGGCTTTACAAACCTTCTGTGGAACAGCCTCAACGAGGACAACAAGGTGTCTCTCTTTGTCAGATATGTTTCTCTTGAAAACGGCGAGACAAGGACAAAGATAATCAACAAAAACTGCTAGGAAAGGGCATAAAATGAACGAACTTCAGCTTAAATACGGATGCAATCCCAATCAGAAGCCGGCGAGAATATTCATGGAGCAGGGGGAGCTGCCCATAAAGGTATTGAACGGAAAGCCGGGATATATCAACCTCCTCGACGCCTTTAACGCATGGCAGCTGGTAAAGGAGCTCAAAACCGCCACAAAGATGCCGGCAGCCGCCTCCTTCAAGCATGTCAGCCCCGCAGGCGCCGCAGTAGCCGTACCCCTCACCGACACTCTGAAAAAGATATACTTTGTCGGCAAAGAGGAGCTTTCCGACATAGCGACAGCCTATGTAAGAGCAAGAGGAGCCGACAGAATGTCCTCCTTCGGCGATTTTATCGCCCTCTCCGACGAGTGCGACGAGGTGACGGCAAAGATAATAAGCCGTGAGGTCTCCGACGGCATCATCGCCCCCTCCTATTCCAAAGAGGCTCTCGAGATACTGAGCAAAAAGAAAAAGGGCGGATACTGCGTCATCGAGATAGACGAGAACTATGTGCCCAAGCCCCTGGAGAGAAAAGATGTCTTCGGCGTCACATTTGAGCAGGGCAGAAACGAGCTCAAAATAGACGACAATTTCTTTAACAACATAGTGACCGAAAATAAAAACCTCACTCCCGAGGCAATCCGCGACCTCACAGTCGCCCTCATCACTCTGAAATACACACAGTCCAACTCTGTGTGCTATGTCAAGGACGGACAGGCCATCGGCGTCGGCGCAGGCCAGCAGTCGAGAATACACTGCACACGCCTTGCGGGCAACAAGGCCGATATCTGGTATCTGAGACAGCATGAAAAGGTACTGTCCCTCAAGTTCAAAAAAGGTCTCGGCAGAGCCGACCGCGACAACGCCATAGATGTCTACATCTCCGACGAGTACGAAGATGTGCTGGCAGAGGGCGTATGGCAGAACATCTTTGAGGAAAAGCCCGAGGTGCTTACAAAAGAGGAGAAAAAAGAGTGGCTCAAAACCCTTTCGGGCGTGGCCCTCGGCTCTGACGCCTTCTTCCCCTTCGGCGACAACATCGAGAGAGCGAAAAAATCGGGCGTTGAGTTTGTTGCTCAGCCCGGCGGCTCGGTACGCGACGACAATGTCATAGAAGTCTGCAACAAATACGGCATGGTCATGGCGTTTACCGGCATAAGACTTTTCCACCACTAATTGATGGGCGCGGGGGGCTTTTTGCCCCCCTGTTTGTGCCTTTAAGTTTTTTTAGATAAGAATGGAGGACCTATGAAAATACTTGTCGTAGGCGGCGGCGGCCGTGAACACGCGACGGTCAAGAGCCTCGTCGGCGAGGGCAGGGAGCTTTACTGTGCCCCCGGCAACGCGGGCATAGGCACTCTTGCCAAAAATATCGACATCGATGCAAAGGATATAGACGGCGTCGTGGCCTTCTGCAAAAAGGAGAAGATAGACCTCTGCGTGGTGTCTCCCGATGACCCGTTGGTAATGGGTATGGTGGACGCCCTTCAGAAAGAGGGCATAAGAGCCTTCGGCCCTACAAAGGACGCCGCTATTATAGAGGGCAGCAAGGCATTTGCCAAAGATCTTATGAAAAAATACGGCATACCGACAGCGGCATACGAGGTCTTTACAGACAGCGCAAAGGCCATCGAGTATGTCAAAAAGCTGGATAAATACCCCATCGTCGTAAAGGCTTCGGGCCTTGCTCTGGGCAAGGGCGTCATAATCGCCGAAAACTTTGAGCAGGCAAGAATGGCAATATTTGAGATGATAGACAACGGCCTTTTCGGCGAAAGCGGCTCGAAAATAGTCATCGAGGAGTTTTTGGTGGGCACAGAGGTGTCTGTTCTGGCATTTACCGACGGCAAATCCATAAAAACCCTCACCTCCGCCAAGGACCACAAGAGAGTCTTTGACGGCGACAGAGGCCTCAACACAGGCGGAATGGGCGTCATCGCCCCCAACCCTGCCTATACAAAAGAGTATGAGGAAAGGGCGATGAAGGAGATATTTATTCCCACCGTCGAGGCCATGAAAAAAGAGGGCAGAACCTTTAAGGGCGTTCTCTATTTCGGTCTTATCCTCACACAGGACGGCCCCAAGGTCATAGAGTACAACTGCCGCTTCGGCGACCCCGAGGCTCAGGTCTGCCTGACGCTGCTCAAAACCGACCTGCTCTCCATAATGGAGGCAGTCATCGACGAGAGACTTGATGAGATAGAGATCGAGACCAAAGAGGGCAGCTGCATCTGCGTCATGCTGGTTTCGGGGGGCTATCCCGAAAAATATGAGAAGGGCAAGCTTATAACAGGTCTTTCGCGAGACGGGCAGCACGGCGATTTCTATGTTTTCCACAGCGGTACAGTGCTCAAAGACGGCAACTACTATACAAACGGCGGCAGAGTTTTGGGTCTCACCTATGTGGGCAAGACCCTCAAAGAGGCTCAGGACCATGTATACAAAAACATAGACAAAATCACCTTTGAAAACTGCTTTTACAGAAAGGATATAGGGGGCAAGAGAGATGGTATATAGAGTATTAGTGTCCAAAAAGCGTCAGCACGCCTTTGAGGACAGAGCCCTTATGGCCGACATAAAGGGCAATCTCGGCATAGAAAACCTCACAGACCTCAGAATTTACAACAGATACGATGTAGAGGGCATAGACAAGGAGACCTTTGACATCTGCGTCAGGAATGTCTTCAGCGAGGTGCAGGTCGACGATGTATTTGACAGCGTCGAAGAGGGCGGCGTGATTTTCGCCACAGAGTATCTGCCCGGTCAGTTTGACCAGAGGGCAGACAGCGCCATGCAGTGCATTCAGTTTATCACAGGCGGCAGCCGCCCCATGGTGAGAAGCGCCAAGGTGATAGTTCTCAAGGGCGATATAGACGAAAAAGATGTGGACAGAATAAAGCGCCACATAATAAACCCCGTCGAAAGCCGCGAGGCTTCTTTGGAAATGCCCGAAACTTTAGAGATAGTCTACCCCGAGCCGGAGAAAACCCCCGTCATCGAGGGCTTTATCTCCATGACCTCCGATAAGTTCGGCGGATTTATAAAGCAGTACGGCCTCGCCATGGACGAGGACGATGTGGCATTCTGCCAGAGCTATTTTAAGGACGAGGAAAAGAGAGACCCCACCCTTACAGAGCTCAAAATGATAGACACCTACTGGTCGGATCACTGCCGTCATACAACCTTTATGACGAGAATAGACAGCGCCGACATAGAGCATAAGGCTGTAAAGGCTTCCTATGAGAAATACCTCGGTATTCAGAAGGAGCTTTATCCGAACGGCAGACCGATAACCCTCATGGATATCGCCACAATAGGAGCAAAGTATCTGAAGCGCACAGGCGCCCTCAAAAACCTCGATGAATCCGAGGAGATAAACGCCTGCAGCGTAAAGATAAATGTCGAAATAGACGGCAAAAAGGAAAAGTGGCTGCTCATGTTCAAAAATGAGACCCACAACCACCCCACCGAGATTGAGCCCTTCGGCGGCGCAGCCACATGCCTGGGCGGCGCCATAAGAGACCCCCTCTCGGGCAGAAGCTATGTCTATCAGGCAATGCGCCTCACAGGCGCCGGCAACCCCCTTACCCCTGTTGCCGACACCATTGAGGGCAAGCTTCCCCAGATAAAGATATGCCGCACAGCCGCCGCAGGATACAGCTCCTACGGCAATCAGATAGGTCTTGCCACAGGTCATGTGGCTGAGGTCTACCACGACGGTTTTGTGGCAAAGCACATGGAGGTCGGCGCCGTTGTAGGTGCGGCTCCTGCGAGAAATGTCATAAGAAAGAGACCCGAGGAGGGCGATGTAATAATCCTTCTGGGCGGCGCCACAGGCCGTGACGGCGTAGGCGGCGCTTCGGGAAGCTCCAAGGCTCACGATGTCAAGTCCCTTGAGTCCTGCGGAGCCGAGGTGCAGAAGGGCAATCCCCCCGAGGAGAGAAAGATACAGCGCCTTTTCAGAAACAGCAAGGTCACGAGAATGATCAAGCGCTGCAACGACTTCGGTGCAGGCGGCGTATCTGTCGCCATAGGTGAGCTGGCAGACAGCCTTGAGATAAACCTCGATGTAGTGCCCAAGAAATACGAAGGTCTCACAGGCACAGAGCTGGCAATCTCCGAGTCTCAGGAGAGAATGGCAGTTGTAGTTGCCGAGAAAAACGCCGCAAGATTTATAAAAGAGGCAAACGCCGAAAATCTTTCGGCTGTAATAGTAGCCAAAGTTACAAATACAGGCAGACTTGAAATGCTCCACGAGGGACAGAAGATAGTCAGCCTTTCGAGAGAGTTCCTCAACTCGGCAGGCGCATTAAAGCACACCGATGTGGCTGTAAAAGAGGACAAAAAGGCGGAAGAGATCGAGCTCGGCAGCTTTAAGGACACATGGGAATACACCATGTCCTGCCTCAATGTGGCATCCCAGAGAGGTCTTGTGGAGAGATTTGACTCGACCATAGGCGCAGGCACAGTGCTCATGCCCTTCGGCGGACGCCGTCAGATGACCCCTGCCCAGGCAATGGCCGCCCTCATCCCCGTAAGAGAGGGCAATATAGACACCTGCTCTGTTATGGCCTACGGCTACGACCCCTTTGAGGCGGTCAAGAGCCCCTACTACGGAGCATATTATTCGGTAATTTCGTCGGTTGCCAAGTATGTGGCAGCGGGCGGAGACCTTAAAAACGCATACTTCTCCTTCCAGGAGTACTTTGAAAAGCTGAGAAAAGAGCCTCAGCGCTGGGGCAAGCCTTTTGCCGCCCTTTTGGGTGCTTTGGAGGCTCAGCTGGCTCTTAAGATAGGCGCCATAGGCGGTAAGGACTCCATGTCCGGCTCCTTTGAGGACATAGATGTACCCCCCACCCTCATCTCCTTTGTGGCAGGCGCAGCCAAGGCCGACAACATAATCTCCCCCGAGTTTAAAAAGAGCGGCACAAATCTCTATCTCATAGAGCCCGAAAAGGACGAAAACGGCCTTTATAATGAGAAAAGCCTTTTGAAGTGCTTCAAAAATGTCCAGAAAGCCATCGAAGGCAAGAGAATTATCTCGGCATACGCAGTGGGATTCGGCGGCATAGCCGAGGCTGTCACAAAGATGTCCTTCGGCAATATGATAGGCGTAAAGCTCGACAAGAGCCTTTCCAAAGAGCAGCTCTTTGAAAAGAGATACGGCGCCATCGTCGTCGAGTGCGACGGCATTTTGAGATTCGGCAAGAAGATAGGCGTAACCACCGCCGACTACAACATCTACGCCTGCGGCGAGATTTTGGAGATAGCCCATCTTGAAAAGCTGTGGAACGAGACTTTGGAGCCTGTATATCCCACAAAGGCCAAGGAAGAGCTCAAAGAGTGCAAGAATATCTCCTTTGAGCTTACAGAGGACAGACCCTCTCCCCTCGTCAAGGTTCCTCAGCCCAAGGTTCTGATACCTGTTTTCCCCGGCACCAACTGCGAATATGACACGGCGAGAGCCTTTGAGAAATACGGCGCCCAGGCCGAGATTCTCGTCATCAGAAACCGCAGCGCCGAGGAGGTTCAGGACAGCGCAAAGCGTCTGGCAAGAGCTATAAAGAACAGCCACATTGTCGCCCTTCCCGGCGGCTTCTCGGGCGGCGACGAGCCCGACGGCAGCGCAAAGTTCATCGTCTCCCTTTTGAGAAATCCCAGAGTCGCCCGCGAGATAAAGGCTCTGCTTAACAAGAGAGACGGTCTCATGTGCGGTATATGCAACGGCTTCCAGGCCCTTGTAAAGCTGGGTCTTGTGCCCTTCGGCAAGATTGTCGAGCCCAAGGAGAGCAACCCCACCCTTACCTTCAATGAGATAGGCAGACACCAGTCGAGACTTGTGCTCACCCGTGTCGCCTCCAATAAATCTCCGTGGCTCATGCACCACAAGGTGGGTGACATTCATCAGATCGCCATTTCCCACGGCGAGGGCAGATTTATCATAGAGGACAGCCTGCTCAAAAAGCTCATAAAGAACGGCCAGATAGCCACACAGTATGTGGATATGAACGGCAACGCCACCGACGACATACTCTTCAATCCCAACGGCTCGGTAATGGCCATAGAGGGCATCACATCGCCCGACGGCAGAGTATTCGGCAAGATGGGACACACAGAGCGCAGCGGCAAGTATCTCTATAAGAATGTACCCTTTGAGGACGAGCAGCTCATATTCAAGGGCGCCGTCGACTACTACAAATAAAATAAACGGGGAGGATTTTCCGCCCCTCAGATAAATCGGAAAGGTGAAGAAAATGAACGAACAGAATTACATCAGCCCCTTTTCCACCCGTTACGCCTCCAAGGAGATGCAGTACATATTCTCCGAGCAGTATAAGTTTACCACATGGAGAAGGCTTTGGGTGTCTCTCGCAAAGGCCGAGAAGAAATACGGCCTCAACATAACCGACGAGCAGATAGCCGAGCTGGAGGCCAATGTGGAAAACCTCAACCTCGATGTGGCCCGTGAGAGAGAAAAGCTCGTAAGACACGATGTCATGAGCCATGTCTATGCCTACGGCGTACAGTGCCCCAAGGCGGCAGGCATCATTCACCTGGGCGCCACAAGCTGCTATGTGGGCGACAACACCGACATAATCCAGATGAGAGAGGCTCTCAAGATAGTCAGAAAGAAGCTCCTTTCTGTCATGGCTCTTCTGGCCGACTTCGCCATGAAATACAAGGATATGCCCTGCCTGGGTTACACACACCTTCAGCCTGCACAGCTGACAACCGTCGGCAAGCGCGCAAGCCTCTGGCTCCACGACCTCTACCTCGACTATATCGAGATAGAGCGCCGCATAGAGGATTTGAAGCTTTTGGGCTCCAAGGGCGCAACAGGCACACAGGCAAGCTTTAAGGAGCTTTTCCACGGCGACGAGGAAAAGATCGCCCTCGTGGAAAAAGAGATAGCCAAGGACATGGGCTTTGAGGAGTTTGTCCCCGTCTCGGGTCAGACATATACAAGAAAGTATGATTATTTTGTCCTTTCTGCCCTTGCAGGCATAGCTCAGAGCGCCAGCAAGTTCTCCAACGACATGCGTCTCTTGCAGAACTTCAAGGAGATGGAGGAGCCCTTTGAGAAGAATCAGATAGGCTCCAGCGCAATGCCCTATAAGCGCAACCCCATGAGAAGCGAGCGAATTACGGCTATCGCACGCTATGCCATGATAAATGTCCTCAATCCTGCATTTACAACAGGTACACAGTGGTTTGAGAGAACTCTCGACGACAGCGCAAACCGCCGTATCTCTGTGGCAGAGGGATTTTTGGCAATAGACTCCATACTGGGCATCATGCTTTCGGTCTGCGACGGACTTGTGGTATATCCCAAGGTCATAAGAGCGAGAGTCATGGCAGAGCTGCCCTTTATGGCCAGCGAAAACATCATGATGTCGGCAGTTCTCAAGGGCGGAAACCGCCAGGAGCTCCACGAGAGAATCAGAGTTCATTCTCTGGCAGCCGCCAAGAATGTCAAGGAAGAGGGCGGCAAAAACGACCTCATCGAGCGCATTTGCGCCGACAAGGAGTTCGGTCTCGAGCTGCATGAGGTGGAAAAAGTCCTCACTCCCGAGCTCTACACAGGTCTTGCTCCCGAGCAGACAGAGAATTTTGTCAAGAACTACATCAAACCCATACTCGACAGCCACAAGGACGAGCTGGGAATAAAGATAGAACTGACCGTTTAAGGAGAAAATATGTTCAAATTTATCCACGAGAACTACAATGTCTACGACCTTGAGAAATCTCTGAAGTTTTACGACGAGGCTCTCGGTCTCAAAGAGACAAGAAGAATAAACGCCGAGGACGGCAGCTTTATAATCGTCTATCTCGGCGACGGCAAGAGCGATTTCCTCTTGGAGCTGACATGGATGCGCGATATGCAGCGTCCATATAACCTCGGCGACAACGAGATCCATCTGGCATTTGTCACCGACGATTTCGACGCCGCCTACAAAAAGCACAAGGAAATGGGCTGCATTTGTTTTGAAAACCCCAAAATGGGCATCTATTTCATAAACGATCCCGACGGCTACTGGCTGGAGATCGTGCCCGACAGAAGCAAAAAATAAATAAAAAGGCTTCAGGCTCAGCCTG
This sequence comes from uncultured Eubacteriales bacterium, assembly GCA_905199135.1. Taxonomy (GTDB): domain Bacteria; phylum Bacillota; class Clostridia; order Oscillospirales; family Butyricicoccaceae; genus SIG471. The sequence continues at coordinate 15,506 of CAJKFC010000007.1, read as the reverse complement.
AAGCTTTTTTGCAAAATGACAGCAGGAACTTTGAAACATTCTGCCTGCTGTTTCGTCTATACAGATAGAGATATGTTTTAAAGGCAGGTGACAGCCATGAAGAAAAAGGTATTGACGGCAACAGCAGCTTGTTTGATAATTGCAGTTGTCCTTTTGTCCGCCTTTTGCGGACGAAAACCATATAAGGATTTGCAGCCGTCGGACATTGTTTCGGCGGCAGTAAGCCTTAATATGCCCGATAAAACAATTCAGATAACCGAGATTAAAGAGCTTGCCGAATACTTAAGCAAAGTGGTCATATATAAAGAAGATAATTCGTATACGGAATATGCAGGACAAGGGGTCACTTTTACGCTGACAATGGTCGACGGCACCGAGGAAGAAATTACCGAATGCAGTCCGTTTGTAATAATAAACGGGAAGGGATACAGAGCAAAACACGAGCCATGCGAAAAACTGAACAGCTACGCCAACAGGCTGTTTGACAGGGCAGAATAGAAATTTTGAGGAGCGGTAAATGCCGTGTGACAGGTAAAACCGAGTAATGTATTTATTTGAAGCCTTACGGCAGATAAAAACAGAAACCGCACTGTTTGAAAAAAGAGACAGGAAATCCTGTCTCTTTTTTATTCTTCCTCTTCGATATACATATCTGTGTAAATGACCTGTCCCGTCTTATAGACCTTTACACCTTTGACGCCCTTGGCCATGGCGGAGACAGTAGTCTGCTGATATACGGGAATCCACGGTGAATCGACCATTATCTGTTTTTGAATCTCCTTGTATATGGCGCTTTTCTGGGCTTCATCAAAGGTTTGTCTGGCCGTTTCAATGAGTTTATCGACCTCATCACTGGAATATCCCATGTAGTTGTTGCTGCCGTGGGTATGGAAATTGGCAGTCATGTTTAAATCATAGTTGCTGCCGCCGTTCCAGCTCATTATAAAGCAGTCAAAATCCCCTTGCCCCATTCTGTTCAGGGCATCGGCAAAGTCGGACACGGTGATTTTGGTGTTTATGCCGAGGGCGGCAAAGTCGTCCGCAAGGCTTGCGGCCATGGTGGCTCTCGTGCCGGAAGTGACGATTATCTCCATGTCAAAGCCCTCGGGGTAGCCTGCCGAACGCATGAGGCTCTGACCCTTCTTTACGCTGAAATTGAAAAGGTCAAGCTCTGAGTTAAAGTCGGCCATTGTGTTTGGCAGAACCGAGGTGCACACCGTGCCGAGACCGCTGTATACAGAGTCGACGACCTTTTGCTTGTCGGCGGAAAAGTGCATGGCCTGTCTTACCAGAATGTTGTCAAAAGGGGCCTTTTTCATGTTGAAGCCCATATAGGCTATGCTGGGAGATATATATTTTTCCACCGAGAAATCGGGGTTATTCTGAAAATATTCTATATACGGAGCGGGAACCGACCAGATGTAGTCGATTTCACCCTCCGAAAGGGCGTCGGCAAGGGATTTTTCGTCGGGGAAAACCCTTCTTGTCAGAGTTGCGGTTTTGCACGGCCCTTTCCAGTAATTTTCGTTTCTGACAAGAGTTATTCTGTCTGAAGGAATATATTCTTTGAACATCATAGACCCTGTGCCTATGGGGGTATACTCTCCTGTTTCGGCGTCAAAGGCCTTGCTGCACAGTATGGACGACTGATTTGAGGAAAGGTTGACCAAAAGGGAGGAGTAGGGCTTTTCAGTGGTTATTTTCACCGTGTACTCACCCAATGCCGAGACAGAGGTGACATACTCAAACATGGACGAGGCCACAGGGCTTTCCATGGCTCTTTCGAGGGAAAATACCACATCTTCGGCCGTCAGTTTTTCACCGTTGTGGAACACGGCGTCTTTTCTCAGATAAAATATGTATTCGGTGCCGTCGGAAACATCCCAATGCTCGGCAAGCGACGGAATGATGTCCCCGTTTTCAGAGAGAGCTACAAGCTTATCATATAAAATAGAGCATATTTCATAGGAATATATGTCGTTGGAAACGGTGGGGTCGAGAGAAACTATGTCATAGTTAGTGCCTAAAACAATGTCGGCAGATACCTTTTCGGGCACTGATATCGACGGCTCATAAAGCCTTTTGGGGGCACAGCCTGAAAGACAGGCCAGCAAAAGGGAAAATATTAGTAGAGCAGATATTTTGCGCATTTGCGTTCCTCCGAAATAAAGACCATACACATATATTATATATAGAGATAAGAAAAATGTCAATAAAATTCAAAATGCCGCCTAGGGCTTGCACCCGTGGCAGCATCTTGAAGAAAGTTTAGGTATAATAAAGGAAAAACTTGAGTAAACTATCAGTCTTCTACTACAACCATGTTGCGGTAGTATCTTGCGCCGTGTTCGTACATGACCACGCCTTCGACACCCTTGTTCATGCCTGCAACATTGACGGCCTGCATGATGGGAATCCAGGGAGAATCCTCCATGACGATTCTCTGAGCCTCTTTGTAGAGTTCATTTCTCTTGGTTTCGTCCATCTCTACACGAGCCTGCATTACGATTTCGTCAAATTCGGGATTGGAGTATCTGGCTCTGTTGCCCTTGGAACCGAAGTTGTCGGAGTGGAAGCTGAAGACCATTGTGTTGTCGGCGTCGACTGCCTGAGACCATCCCAAGAGGAAAGCGTCGTAGTCTTCGCCTGTCGACATCTCAACAAGTGTACCGAATTCAACGACAGAGATCTCCATATTTACGCCGATGGAGGCGTAATCCTGCTGGATTATCTGGCAGATACGGCTTCTGATCTCGTTGGAAACCAGGATTTCCATATCAAAACCGTCGGGATAGCCTGCCTCAGTCAAAAGCTGTTTTGCTTTTTCAAGGTCGTAGCTGTAAATGTTGAGCTCGCTGTCATAGCCGGGCATCATGGTGGGGAATACCGAGTTACAGGGAACGCCGTAGCCTTCGTAGATTACATCGATTATCGTCTGCTTGTCGACTGCGTAGTGAAGAGCCTGTCTTACTTTTACATTGTTGAAGGGCTCTTTCTGGCAGTTGAATGCAATGAAGGATACCGAAGCGGATACCATATCGACTGTTTTGATGTTTTCATCTTCCTTAAGTCTGTCGATATCGACGGCAGGAAGCTCGTTGATGTAGTCGACTTCGCCGTTTTCCAAAGCTATTGTTCTGGAGGAATCCTCGGGAATTACGCGGCGTGTGATAGAGGTTGCCTTGACTTCGCCGCCCCAGTAATCGTCAAATCTCACCAGTGTGCAATGGTCGTTGGGCTGGTACTCTTTAAGAGTCATACAGCCTGTGCCGACGGGGTTTTCGCCGTATTCACCGCCGTCTGCCTCGGCCTCTGTGACAGCCTTTTCGGAGAGAATATATGCTGTGTTCTGCGTAAGCTTGAGAAGCATGGGAGCAAAGGGAGCGCTTGTCGTCAGCTTGACGGTGTAGTCGTCAACGGCCTCTACCGAGCTGACCATCTCAAAGTTGGCCTTTGCCTGGGCCGACTCTCTGGCTCTGTTAAATGTAAAGACAACATCGGATGCTTTTAGCTCTTCGCCGTTGTGGAACTTTACACCCTGGCGAAGGTGGAAAATATATTCAGTATCGCTTGTATTCTCCCAGCTCTCGGCAAGAGAGGGAATAATATTTGCGTTTTCGTCTAAAGTTACAAGTTTGTCGTAAATAAGCTGTGCTACTTCACCGGAATAGGTGTCGGAAATCTTTGCGGGGTCAAGAGTTACAATGTCGGCGCTTGCACCGATAACTACATCTGTGCGGATATTCTGTCCGTCCTGAGTGGAAGAGCTGCTCTCTGAAGAGCCGTTTGTCGATTTTTCTTCTGAGGAATCGTTTACTGAATTCGCCGATTGGCAACCCGCCATCAATGAAAAAATCATTGCGGACACCAACATCAGCGTCAAGATTCTTTTCATACTTTTTACCTCGTTTCGTTAGATTTTTCTGTGTTTTTCAGAAGATGTTAAGATTATACCACCAAAAAAGTTAAAGTCAACCGAAAATATTAAAAAAGGATTAAATACACAAAAATAAAAGCGTAACCCCGCTTTTTTTATGTGAAAACAATAAAAAAACACCTGTTTTTTACATAATTGAAAACAGGTGAGTTTCTTTAAAAGAAAATAAGTGGTATTGTAGTTTCTTTTTAAGAAACTACAATACCACTTATGAATTTATTTATGATAGAGCTTTTTGGTCTGATATCTGGGTTCGCAGGTGAGATTTATTCCCAATTTGCGGTATACATCGAGGTCTACCTGGGCTAAAAGCACCGACGAGTGAGCTTCGATGCCTTTGAGCTTTTTGAGCTGATCGTAAGCAAGCTTTGCGTCGGCGTTTTCGGTGGAGCTCATAGCAAGGGCGATGAGGGTCTCATCACTGTGGAGCCTCGGGTTGTGACCGCCCAAAACCTTTACCTTGAGATCGTGAATAGGGGCGATTACCTTGGGAGAAATGAGCAGAGTTTCTTTAGGTATGCCTGCCAGAGCCTTGATTGCGTTTAAAAGTGCGGCGGAGCAGGCACCCAAAAGGGGAGAAGTCTTGCCCGTAATTATTCTGCCGTCGTCCAGCTCTATGGACACGGCGGGAGCTGCCGTCTCTTCGCTGCGGGAGAGGGCGGCTTGAACCACCTTTCTGTCAGAGGTGGATATGCCCGCCTGTTTCATGAGAATCTGGATTTTATCTACACATTCGGGGGAGAAAATTCCACTCTTTACGCCGCACAGAGAGTGATAATATCTTCTGACTATTTCGGCTTTTGCCGCTTCTCTGCATACCTCGTCGTCGATTATGCCGAAGCCTGCCATGTTGACTCCCATGTCGGTAGGAGATTTATATGGGTTCTTGTTCATCAGCTTTTCAAACATCGTGCTGAGAACGGGGAAAATCTCTACATCTCGGTTATAGTTTATCGTCACCTCGCCGTAGGCTTCGAGATGATAGGGGTCTATCATGTTTATGTCGTTGAGATTGGCTGTGGCAGCTTCATATGCAAGATTTACGGGGTGTTTGAGGGGGAGATTCCATACGGGGAAGGTCTCGTATTTGACATATCCCGCGTCTATACCTCTCTTGTGCTCGTGATAGAGCTGGGAGAGACAGGTGGCCATCTTTCCGCTGCCGGGACCGGGAGCCGTGACCACCACAAGGGGACGGGTCGTCTCGATGTATTCGTTTTTGCCATAGCCCTCATCGGATATGACACGGTCTATATCAGAGGGATAACCCTCGATGGGATAGTGCATAAACACGGGAACTCCCAGGCTCTGAAGCTTTGCCTTAAAGCCTGTGGCGGCGGTCTGACCGGTAAAATGGGTTATGCAGACGCTGCCTACATATACGCCGAACTCACGGAAAGCGTCGATGAGACGGAGAACATCCTGATCGTAGGTTATGTTTAAATCCGCTCTTATTTTGCCCTCTTCAATGTCGTTTGCATTGATGACAATTACCACTTCGGCCTTGTCGGAAAGCTTTTTGAGCACCTGCATTTTGGTGTCGGGGGCAAAGCCGGGCAGAACTCTTGACGCATGGTAATCGTCGAAAAGCTTGCCGCCAAACTCCAGATAGAGCTTGCCGCCAAACTCCGCTATTCTCTCCTCGATGTGTTTTGTCTGCTTCTGCAGATATAGGTCGTTGTCAAATCCGATTTTCATACTCTCCTCCTTTATACTACATAAAAATAAAATGTCCCTAAAAATATTATGGGCAGCCATAGCGACTGCCCTATAACATTATGATTTTAAAAAATTACTTGAGGTTAAACCAGGCGTTGAGACCGGGGAAATATGCGCTGTCCTCCAGCTCCTCCTCGATTCTGAGAAGCTGATTGTACTTTGCGACACGGTCGGAACGGCTCGGTGCGCCTGTCTTGATCTGACCTGCGTTGAGAGCGACGGCGATGTCGGCAATGGTTGTGTCCTCTGTCTCGCCGGAGCGGTGGGATACAACTGCTGTGTAGCCTGCACGGTTGGCCATCTGAATGGCGTTGAGGGTCTCTGTGAGAGAGCCGATCTGGTTGACCTTGATGAGGATGGAGTTGGCTACGCCGAGCTCGATGCCCTTTTCAAGACGCTTTGTGTTTGTGACAAAGAGGTCGTCGCCGACCAGCTGAATCTTCTTGCCGAGCTCTTTTGTGATCATTGCCCAGCCTTCCCAGTCGTCTTCTGCCATGCCGTCCTCGATGGAGATGATGGGGTACTTGTTGACAAAGTCTTTCCACATCTTGACCATCTGGTTTCTTGTCATCTTCTTCTTTGCCTTGGGGAGCAGATAGTATCCGCCGTCCTCGTTTACAAACCACTCGGAAACAGCGGGATCGAGGGCGATTCTGAAGTCGTCGCCCGGCTTGAAGCCTGCCTTCTCAATGGCCTCGACTATGACCTTGAGAGCGTCCTCGTCCTTCTTGAGGTTGGGTGCAAAGCCGCCTTCGTCACCGACAGATGTGGTGAGACCCTGGGCCTGAAGGAGCTTTTTGAGGGTGTGGAACACCTCTGCGCACCATCTGAGACCTGTGCGGAAGTCGGGAGCGCCGACAGGCATTATCATAAACTCCTGAATGTCAACATTGTTTGTAGCGTGAGCGCCGCCGTTCAGAATGTTCATCATGGGAACGGGCAGAGTGTGGGCGTTTACGCCGCCGATGTACTTGTAAAGGGGCAGACCCATGGAGAGAGCTGCTGCCTTTGCAACTGCGAGAGATACGCCCAAAATGGCGTTTGCGCCGAGACGGCTCTTGTTCTCGGTGCCGTCGAGCTCTATCATAGCCTTGTCTATATCGCTCTGATCGAGGGCGTTGAGACCGATTATGGCGTCGGCAATCTCACCGTTTACGGCTTCTACTGCCTTGAGGACGCCCTTGCCGAGATAGCGGCTCTTGTCGCCGTCGCGGAGCTCGCAGGCCTCGTATATACCTGTCGAAGCGCCCGAGGGAACGGCTGCACGGCCCATATAGGTGTCCATTCCGTCGTCCACATATACCTCTACCTCAACGGTAGGATTTCCGCGGCTGTCCAGCACCTCGCGGGCAAGGACATCGACGATTTCTGCATATTTTTTCATATGTTTCGTTCTCCTTGTTAAGTGTTGTATATAAATTATTTGACAATCAAGCTTTCACCCGTCATCTCCGAGGGCTTGTCCAGATTCAAAAGCTCAAGCATTGTGGGGGCGATGTCGCAAAGGCGGCCGTCCCTGAGTTTGAGACCTTCTCTGCACACAATGAAGGGGACGGGGTTTGTGGTGTGAGCCGTAAAGGGATCTCCGCAGTCGGTGGCCATGCAGTCGGCGTTGCCGTGGTCGGCGGTGACTATACATGTGCCGCCCATCTTCTCTATGCTGTCAAAGACCTTTTTGGCGCACTTGTCGACGGCCTCCAAAGCCTTGACGGCGGCGCAGAATACCCCTGTGTGACCCACCATGTCGCAATTGGCAAAGTTGAGAATGACCACATCGTATTTTCCGCTCTCGATTTCGGCGCAGGCGGCGTCGGCCACCTCAAAGGCGCTCATCTCGGGCTTCAAATCGTATGTCGCAACCTTGGGGGAGGGAATGAGCACGCGGCTCTCGCCCTCAAAGGTCTTTTCCTCACCGCCGTTGAAGAAAAATGTCACATGGGCATACTTTTCGGTTTCGGCGATTCTCAGCTGCGTCAGGCCCTTTTTTGCGATGTACTCGCCCAAAATGTTGGTGAGCACAGTGGGCTTAAAGGCGACCTTTACATTTTTGAACTTTTCGTCGTACTGTGTAAAGCAGACATAATAGGGCATTATGATGCCGCTTTTGCGGACTATTCCGCAGTCTTCCTCGGTGAAGGCGGCAGTTATCTCTCTGGCTCTGTCGGGACGGAAGTCGAAGAAGATAATGCTGTCATCAGAGGTGACGCCGCCGTAGTTTTCGGCGGTGACAGGAACCAAAAACTCGTCGGTGACGCCGTTTTTGTAGCTGTCGTCGATGTATTTTATAAAATCAGATGTCTTTTCGGCCTCGCCCAAAGCTATGGCGTCATAGGCTTTCTGAAGTCTTTCCCAGCGCTTGTCGCGGTCCATGGCGTAAAATCTGCCCGAAACCGAGACGAGAGTGCCGCAGTTTTCGGCCTTCATAAACTCGAGAAGATCCGAGATATATTCCTTTGCCGAGGTGGGGGGCACATCGCGTCCGTCGGTAAAGGCGTGGACAAGGGGGGACACCCCCTGCATTTTGCAGAGTTTTATAAGGGCCTTGAGATGGTCAATGTGGCTGTGGACTCCGCCGTCCGACAGAAGACCGTAGAGATGGACATTTCCGCCCTTGGATTTGGCGCTTTCTATTGCGGCGAGAAGCTCGGGATTTTTAAAGAAATCTCCGTCTTCTATCTCCTTTGTTATTCTCGAAAGCTCCTGATACACTATGCGGCCTGCGCCCATGTTGGTGTGACCCACTTCGCTGTTGCCCATCTGACCGTCGGGCAGACCTACATCAAGACCCGAGCAGGCAAGGGTGGAGTGGGGATATTTTTCAAACAGTCCGTTTAAAAACGGAGTGTCCGCGTTGCAGACGGCGTTCTGAGGGCACGATTTGCCTATGCCGTAGCCGTCCAGAATCATTAAAACCAAAGGTTTTTTCATATTTGCTCCTTAGAGGAATTATTGATTGGATACTATATCGGTGGCGATGCTCACTATATCCATAAAATCTTTGGAGCGCAGTGAGGCTCCGCCTATGAGACCTCCGTCGATGTCATACTGGGAGAATATCTCGCGGGCGTTGCCGGCGTTCAAGGAGCCGCCGTAGAGAATGCTGACAGCTCTTGCCGATTTTGCTCCGTACATCTCGCGGAGGCAGGAGCGTATCTCGTGGCACACTTCCTGAGCCTGCTCGGGTGTGGCTGTGCGTCCCGTGCCTATGGCCCACACGGGCTCGTAGGCTATCGTTATCTTTTTGAGCTGCACGGCGTCGATGCCCGAAAGGGCCACCTTGAGCTGCTGTTTTATGACTTCCAAAGTTATGTTGTAGTTGCGCTGACAGTTGGTTTCGCCTATGCATATTATCGGCTTGAGTCCATTCAAAACTGCGGCTATCGTCTTTTTGGCCACGGTGTTGTCGGTTTCGCCGAAATATTTTCTGCGCTCGGAGTGCCCTATGATGACATATTCTGCCCCGGCTTCCAAAAGCATGGGAGCGGAAATTTCACCTGTATAGGCACCGCTCGGCTCAAAATGGAGATTCTGGGCGCCTATCGAAAAGCGGGCGCTTTTCGCCTGGGCCTGGGCCGAGGAAATGAGGGTAAAGGGCACGCAGAGCACATTTTTAGTGCCGATTTTTATATTCTTGAGATTTTTGATTTCCTTCAAAAAGGTTTTGAGAGAGGCACTGTCGCCGTTCATTTTCCAGTTTCCGGCGATTATCACCTTTCTGTATCGCTTATCCATGTTCTGTTATTTATCAAGCAGACAGGCCATGCCCGGCAGCTTTGCTCCTTCTAAAAGTTTGAGTGATGCTCCACCGCCTGTGGAGATGTGGGTGATCTTGTCTTCTACGCCGGCTTTTTTGATGGCAGCAGTAGAGTCGCCGCCGCCGACTATTGTAAGACCGCTGTTGTTTGCCACAGCCTCGGCTATGGCGTTGGTGCCCTTGGCAAACTCGTCAAACTCAAAGACGCCCATGGGGCCGTTCCAGACTATGGTCTTGGCCTTGCTGATGACATCGGAGTAAAGACCCACGGTTTTGGGGCCTATGTCGAGAGCCATATAGCCGTCGGGGATGTGATCGCCTGTGACTATTATGTATTCCGCGTCGGGGGCAAAGGATTTTGCCGCCACATGATCTATGGGGAGATAGAAGGGCACATGCAGTCTCTGGGCTTTTTCCAGAATTTGACGGGCGTAGTCTATCTTGTCCTCTTCGTATTTTGAATCGCCTATTTCGCCCCACTTGGCTTTGGCGAAGGTATATGCCATGGCGCCGCCTATGATGACCGAATCGCACACCGTGAGAAGGTTTTCGATGGCCATTATCTTATCGGACACCTTGCTGCCGCCCAAAATACCCACGAAAGGTCTCTTGGGATCGGTGAGGGCTTCGCCGAAGTGTTCCAGCTCCTCTTCCATCAAAAAGCCTGCGTAGCCGGGGATATAGTTGGCGACGCCTGCCGTCGAAGAGTGTGCTCTGTGAGCCGAGCCGAAGGCTTCGCCCACATATATGTCTGCAAAAGAGGCGAGACGCTCGGAAAATTCGGGGTCACACTTTTCCTCTCTCGGGTCAAAGCGGACATTTTCCAGCATGATGATCTGACCGTCTTCAAGGGCGTTCACGGCGTCTTCAGCCTGTTCGCCCACTATGTCGGGCACGAACTTTATCGGTTTGCCCAAAAGTTTTTCCATCTCTGCGGCGATGGGAGCCACCGTGAGAGAAGGCACAACCTTTCCTTTAGGTCTGCCCAGGTGCGTGATGATTATCACTTTTGCACCGTTGTCGGCGAGATATCTGACCGTCGGAACTGCGGCGGCGATTCTCGTATTGTCAGTTACATTACCCTTATCGTCCTGAGGGGCGTTGAGCTCACAGCGGATAAGAACTTTTTTTCCGCTGACATCCACATCGGTCACTGATTTTTTGTTGTAATTCATAACTCACCCACACATATTCTTAATAATTATCGAATCTGCAAGGCGCAGACCCATACACCTATTATTATAGTCCATAAAGTAAGTTATTGCAATATAAAAATGAAATTTTTACACCGCTTTCACAGCAGAAAAGGGAAAAAACATTTTAAATGTTGTGAAATTTGTCAATTTGACGGAAAAGATACCGAAAAGACGGCGTAGCGCCCCTTTTCGCTCTTTACCTTTACCGAGGCGCCGTGGAGAGCGGCGATGTCGGCAGCTATGGCAAGACCCAGGCCGAAGCCTCCGTTTTCGCGGTTTCTCGACGAGTCGGAGCGGTAAAACCTGTCGAATATTTTGGGTATTTCCTCTTCGTCTATGCCGTCGCCCTCGTTGTAGACCGACATGACGGCTTTGCCGTCCTCTTTTTTGAGGGAAAGCTCTATGACCGCCCCGTCACGGGAGTATTTGACGGCGTTGTCGAGAAAGATGACCGCCATGCGGCAAATTTTTTCACGGTCGCCGTTTATGGAAATACCCCCTTCGATATTTTCGGAAAAACGGCGTTTTTTTTCATAGATATAGCTCTCGAGACCGAGGGCGGTCTCGGTGAGAGCTCTTGACAGGTCAAAGGTCTCCTTTGAGGCCGAAAGGGTACCGCCGTCGTATCTCGTCAGCTCCAAAAGACCGTGGACAAGGTCGGAAAGCCTTGAAATCTCCTGTTTTATTGAGGTGAGCCATCGGTTTTGACCTATCTCATTTTCCAAAGCGTCGGCTCCCGACAGCATGACGGCGAGAGGTGTTTTGAGCTCGTGGGAAGCGTCGGACACAAACTGCTGCTGCTTTTCAAATGCCTTTTCGGCGGGGCGCACAGCCCACTTTGCCAGAAAAACCGCAAAGGCCGCCACAACTAAAAGCCCTGTGGAGCCTATAAACAGCGATGTGAAAAGCAGGCTTTTCATGGATTCCCTGTCTCTCGACACATCGAGAAAGGCCATTTTGACCCCGTTTTCGGTGTAGCTCTTCATATATTTATAGGAATATACCGAGCCGCTCTGGTTTTTTGCGTTGAAAATCTCCGACACAATATAGGTGAAAGTTTCGTCTATCTCGTATATGTCGGGGCGCACCGAGGTGATATTGCCCTCTCTGTCGGTAAACACCGTTATGCATCGCTCGAAGCCCTTGCCGAAAGGCTGCATGGGTTTGGGCAGGTTTTGGGAATAGCCCTCCGTCATGGCAGAGGAGAGGGCGGTGTCGTTGTCATTTTCAAAGGCGCGGTACATGGATATGTTGAGAAAGCCGAAGAGAGCCGTGAAGATGAGGGCGGCAACAGCAACTATGCTCAGGACAAACTTGAGTTTGAGCCTTTTAATCATTTTGCCCCTCCAGAGTGTAGCCTATGCCCCTGACCGCCTTTATTTTTACCTTTGAGCCGATAAATCCCAGCTTTTTTCTCAAAAAAGAGATGTAGACTTCCACATTGTTGTATTCGGCGTCGCTGTCAAAACCCCAAACCTTTTCCAAAATAAGCTCCTTGGTGGCTATATTCTGAGGGGCGGCAAACAGCATGTGGGCTATCTGAAATTCTTTGAGTCCCAGTTTCAAAGAGCCGTTTTCCGCCGAAAGGGTGTAGGTCAGGGTGTCGAGGGTGGTGCCGCAGAAGGTGAGGGAAGAGGTTTTGTCCTCTCCCTTGCGTCGGCAGAGAGCCCGCACCCTTGCCGAAAGCTCCTCTTTTGAAAATGGCTTTGTAAGGTAGTCGTCGGCGCCGCTGTCGAGACCCTTTACCTTATCCTTGACTCCGTCTCTCGCCGTAAGCAGCAGAACAGGGGTCTTTACGCCCTGAGCTCTCAGCTTTAGCAGAACATCGATGCCGTTCATTTTTGGCAGCATTATGTCGAGTATTATGGCGTCGTATATGCCGCTTTGACCTATGTCAAGGCCGTTTATTCCGTCATAGGCGGCGTCGACGCTGTATTTATCCCTTTTGAGTATTTCGCAGAGGGCGTCGGACAGAGCCTTTTCGTCCTCGACGACAAGTATTCTCATAAAAAATCTCCTTTTTTCTTTATGGATATATTTTAGCACAAAAGCTTTAAATAGTCTTAAAAAAACACAGATCCTTTCAGTTTATTTTAAGCTTTGGGTTTTATAATTTATCACGCAAAGGAGGAAACGCATGAGTATGTACAGAGCAAACGGCTCGCTGTTTGACGGCGAAAGCACCGAAACAAGGCCTTTCAAATACCGTCACGAGCTGAAATATGTGATAAACCGCGGCGACTACATGGGTCTTAGGGCAAATCTCTCGGCTTTTGCCAAAAAAGACAGAAACTGCGGCGAGGACGGAAACTACAATGTCCGCAGCCTGTATTTCGACAATTACAACGACACGGCGCTGAGAGAAAAGCTTTTGGGCATAGCCGACAGGGAAAAATTCCGCATAAGGATATACAACGGCGACAGCGGATTTATAAGACTTGAAAAAAAGATAAAGAGAAACGGTCTTACAGCCAAGGTTTCGGCAGTCATAGACCGTGAGGAATGTCTCAAAATGGCAGAAGGGAATTTTGACGGCATAGATATGTCGAAAAGACCTCTTATCGCAGAGTTTGCCGCCAAAAGCAGAGAGAAGCTTTTGAGGGCAAAGACGATAGTCGATTACGAAAGGGAGGCATATGTGTTTGCCGCCGGCAATGTGAGGATAACCTTTGACAAAAAGATAAGCAGCGGAATGTTCAGCCGGGATCTTTTTGTGAAAGATTTGCCTTTGGTGTCGGTAATGCCGCCTGAAATGATGATTTTGGAAGTAAAATACGACAATTTCCTGCCCGACATAATAAAAAATATAATATCTGTGGCCGACTGCGGCAGGGTTTCGGCCTCAAAATACACGCTTTGCAGATTTTACAGCTGATCAGGAGAGAAAAATGATTACATTTAACGATATATTTAAAAACAGCTTTTTGGAAAACATGACATCTTTTTCCTTTTTAGATATGGCGATAGCCATGGCGCTGGCTTTTGCCGTGGGACTTTTCATAATGATGGTCTATCAGAAGACCTTTAAGGGAGTTATGTATTCACGCACCTTCTGTGTTTCCCTTTTGGCCATGACCCTCATTACAACCCTCATCATATTGGCCGTAACCTCCAATGTGGTGCTGTCCCTCGGTATGGTCGGCGCCCTGTCCATCGTCCGTTTCAGAAGCGCGGTCAAGGAGCCTTTGGACATAGCCTTTATATTCTGGTCCATAAGCGTTGGCATAGTGCTGGGCGCAGGACTTTCGCCTCTGGCAGTCATCGGCTCGGCATTTATCGGCATAGTGCTTTTGGTATTTGTAAATAAAGACATCAAGGAACAGCCCTATATAATGATAATCTCGGCAGAAGATGAAAACGCCGAGAGAAGAGCGGTGGATTTTTCCGCCTCGCACCTCAAAAAATCCATGGTCAAATCCAAGACTGTTTCGGCTTCGGGAGTGGAGCTGACCATGGAGGTGCGCCTTGCAGGAGATACTTCCTTTATAAACTCCCTCTCGCAGATAGAGGGCATAAAAAACGCCGTACTTGTCAGCTACAACGGCGAATACATGGGTTAAGGAGAAATTATGAGCGAAAAAAAGGTAAACGCGGCGGCTTTTTTCTTCTTTACTCTCGCCCTCATAGGCGTAGTCGCCGCTTGGTATACAGTTAAAGATAAAGGCTCTGCCGAAAGCGGCGCCGAGCAGAAATATGAATCGACGGTATTCGGTCAGAATGTGGTGCAGATAGACATCGTCACCGACGAGGACACCTGGCAGAGCATTCTGGACAACGCCCTGGAAGAACAGTACACCGCCGTAAGCGTCACGATAAACGGAAAGACCTATGACAATGTGGGCATAAGACCCAAGGGAAACTCCACCCTTACCCGTGTGGCATCGTCGGACAGCGACCGATTCAGCTTTAAGATAAAATTTGATGAATATATAGACGATATGACTTTGGACGGCCTCGATGTGCTGGTGCTCAACAACATAATAGACGACAACAGCTACATCAAGGAATACATCGCCTTTGACATGATGAATTACCTCGGAGTGCCGTCATCGCTGTATACCTATGCCTCGCTCGGCTTAAACGGCGAGAACATCGGCTTTTACCTGGCTCTCGAAGGATATAACGACAGCTTTGAGATGAGAAACTTCGGCACCGAGGAGGGCGAGATGTACAGCGCCAAGTCCATGGAGATGGGCGGCGACATGGGAGGCGGCAGAGACAACGCCGATATGCCTCAAAGATCCGATAGAGAGCAGACCGAAAGCTCGGAAGCGGCGGTGGAAACCGTGGCAAACCGCGCAGACAAGGGCGGAATGATGGGGGGCAGAGGCTCCTCGTCGGGCACCGACCTTGTGTATACCGACGATGAGATAGACAGCTATTCGGGCCTTTTTGACAATGCCGTCGGCTCCGACGCCACAGGCGAGGACAAAATGAGGGTGATCGAGGCCATAAAGGCGTTGAACAGCGGTGAAAACCTCGAGCAGTACCTGGATGTGGACGAGATACTCAAGTATCTTGCCGTCCACACCGTTGTTGTAAACCTCGACAGCTATTCCTCGAATATGTGCCAGAACTACTATATATATGAGAGAGAGGGGCAGATATCGGTGCTGCCCTGGGACTACGGTCTGTCCTTCGGAGGAATGAACTCGGGCAGTGTGTCCGATGTGGTCAATTTCCCCATCGACACCCCTGTGTCGGGCGTTGAGATGAGCGAAAGACCTCTCATTTCGGTGCTTTTGGGAATAGAGGAGTACCGTGAGCAGTACCACGAATATCTGAGGATACTCTGCGATGAATACCTCTTTGAAACGGCGGTGAAAAACAAGATAGCCTCTTTGAGAGCCTATGTGGACGAGTATGTGGCGGCAGACCCCACAGCTTTCTGCACCTATGA
>CAJKFC010000006.1 GCA_905199135.1 uncultured Eubacteriales bacterium | reverse complement strand
TGGGCGTTGTAGCCAATATGGCGGACCGGATCTGCGTGATGTATGCCGGAAAGATCGTAGAGGTGGGAACAGCCAGGGAGATCTTTTACAGCCCGGCCCACCCCTACACCTGGGCCCTGCTTTCTTCTATGCCGGATCTGGAGACAAAGGAGCGGCTGTTCTCCATTCCGGGAACGCCGCCCAACATGATCTTCCCGCCCAAGGGCGACGCCTTTGCCGAGCGGAACCAGTATGCTATGCAGGTGGATTTTGAGGAGGAGCCGCCGTTCTTCAAGCTGAGCGACACCCATTACGCCGCCACCTGGCTTCTGCATCCCAATGCACCCAAGGTGGAAATGCCGGAAGCGCTTCAGCACCGGATCGCACGTATGAACAGGAAGGAGGGCGTATAGGATGGAACAGAACGCACAGAAGGAACGGGAGAAGATCCTGGAGATCAAAAATCTCTGTATGGAATTCCCCGCCGGAAAGAAAAAGACCGTAAAGGCCTTAAACAATGTGACCTTCGATATTTATAAGGGCGAAAACTTCGGCCTGGTGGGCGAGAGCGGCTGCGGAAAGACCACCCTGCTCAAGACGATTTTGGGTCATATGGAGGCTCTTTCGGGCAGGATTGTCGAGGGAGCAGGTCTCAAGGTGGGATTCTTGCCCCAGGAGGTCAAGTTCGACCATGAGGAGCGCACGGTTTTGGACACGGTGCTCTATGAGACAAAGCTGTCGACGGCAGACAGCAGACAGCGCCTTGCCGCCTACAACTTTTTGGGGGACGATGTGTTCAAAGAGGTCAGTGTTCTCTCAGGCGGCGAAAAGACGAGGCTCAGGCTGTGTCTTTTCATGAACGACCAGATAAACACCCTGTTTTTGGACGAGCCTACCAACCATCTGGACATGCTTTCGAGACAGTGGCTCGAGGACTCTTTGGAGGAGTTTACCGAGACCATGCTGTTCGTCTCACACGACAGATATTTTATCAACAAGTTTGCCACGAGAATATGGCATGTCAAGGACGGCATGATAACCGACTTTATAGGCACATATGACGAATATGCCGCCTACTGTGAGAGACAGAAGCAGACAAAAACCGAAAAGCACACCGAAAAGAAGGAGAAAAAGCCGGACAGCAAGCCTAAAAGCGAGAAAAAGGGTCTCTCATACAACGAGAAAAAGCAGCTCAAAGAGGCCGAAAACGAAATCAGAAAACTTGAAAAAGAGCTGGAGTTTTTTGCCTCCGAGGAGGAGAAATATTCCACAGATTACGAAAAACTGTCCGACATAGCGAAGGCCAAGGAGGCGGCGGAAAACCGTCTTTTGGAGCTTTACGAAGTGGCGGAAAAGCTGAACGAAAAGAATATTTAATGACAGAAAAAGGGGCGGACATGTGTCCGCCCTTTTTTCGGGGAATAGATTATGAAGAAAAGCCCAAAGCTTTAAGCTTTGCAAATATTTTTTGCAGCGGTGACTTCTTTTGAACGGGGGCGTAAAAGGCGGGGGGATTTGTCATAAAATAGCTCTGCGAGGAAAGAACAGGTTCTCCCTTTGGCTCTATGCGGCAGTAGGTGCCGTCGCTTTGCAGTCTTCTCGCCTTGACATTGTCGTGGAGCAGGGTCTCGAGATAGAAGGAAAGCCATGTCTTTATCGCCCTGTCGTTTATGGGACAGGCTATTTCAACGCGCCTCGTCTGATTTCTCGTCATCATGTCAGCAGAGGAGATATACATCTGTCTCAAATCGCCGTCGCCGAAGGAATATACTCTCGAGTGCTCGAGGAACTGACCCACTATGCCGGTCACGGTTATGTTTTCGGTATAGCCCTTGATGCCGGGCAAAAGACAGCATATGCCCCTGACGATGAGCTCTACCCTGACGCCCGCTTTTGACGCCTCGCACAGCTTGTCGATGAGCTCACGCTCTGTAACCGAGTTGACCTTTAAGATGATATGTCCCAGCTCGCCCCTCGCTATTTCGGCGTCGATAAGGCGCATGAGGTTTACCTTCATGCCTGAGGGAGACACCAAAAGTCGGGAGTATTCGTTGCCGGTGTTGCCCAAAAGCATGTTCTGGAAAAATGTGACGGCGTCCTCGGCAATGGATTTGTCGGCGGTGATAAGGCTGAAATCGGTGTATATTCCCGCCGTCTTTTCGTTGTAGTTGCCTGTGCCCACCTGTGTCACATAGGAAAGCTGACCGTTTTTGCTTTGCCTCGTGATAAGGCAGATTTTGGAATGGCACTTGTAGTTGTCCATGCCGTAGAGAATCTTGCAGCCTGCATCTTCCAGCTCAGCCGCCCATTCTATGTTGTTCTGCTCGTCAAAACGGGCCCTCAGCTCAATGAGTACCGTGACATTCTTGCCGTTTTCGGCGGCACGGCACAGATTTTTGACTATGGCGGAGTTTTTGGCCAGACGGTATATTGTTATGTGTATCGACACCACCTTGGGGTCGTCGGCGCACTCTTTCAAAAGCTCTATAAAGGGCTGCATGGAGTGATAGGGGTAAAAGAGCAGAACATCTTTTTCCTGCACCTGATCCCACATTTTCCTGTCTTTTGAAAGATAGGAGGGAAAGGCGGGGGTATGGGTGGGATAATAGAGCTCTTTGTCGCAGCCATTCAGCATATAGGCGTAGCCGAGGCACAGCGGAGTACGGCAGACATAGGTCTGATTTTCCGAAAGACGGAGATAGTCCATGAGCTTTTTCCTCAAAAGGGGTGCCTCCTGCTGCATCTCCATTCTGACAGGCTCAAGGCGCTCGCGCTGTTTCAAAAGCTTTATCATAAGGCTTTTGAAATCGGGGGTGCTCTCGTCAAATTTATCTTCATCGAAGATGATGTCGGCATTTCGGGTTATGGAGATTATCGAAGCTTCTTTTATCTGATAGAGCTTGAATATCTTTTTGAGATGGGAGAATAATATCTCCTCGGTGCGGATATACTCCCTCTTTCTGCCGGGGAGGAAGATAATGGGCGGTATGCTGTCGGGCACACCGACTATTCCCAGCATTTCCTTGCCCTTGTGTTCCAAAAGGGCGGCGGCGTAGAGCCCCTTGTTTTTGAGGTGGGGGAAGGGATGACCCCTGTCTATAATTTGGGGGGAGAGAAGAGGCTTTATCTTGCTCTTGTAGTAGTCGGATACAAAATCCATATCGGGCTTGTCGAGAGAGGCAAAGCTCTTGTCTCTTATGCCCTTCTGATTCAAAAGCTCCATGGTGGACGAGTATATCTCGTCCCTTTTTGCTATGAGCGGGCGCACAGCCTTGAAAATGGCTTCGAGCTGCTCTTTGGGTGTCATGCCGCTTTTGTTGTCTCTTATCTGTGGCGCCATGACCGAAAGGTCGAAAAGACTGCCCACCCTGACCATGAAAAACTCGTCCAGATTGCTGGTGAATATAGATATAAAACGCAGTCTTTCCAAAAGCGGAACATCGGGCTGAGCCGCCTCCTCCAAAACTCTCGCGTTGAACTGAAGCCAGCTCAGCTCCCTGTTCTGCGTGTATATCATCTCATACTGTTTGTCAGCTTGCGACAAAGGTACCCCTCCCTAACGCCGTATCGGCTTATATATATTTTATCTTTGCAAATTTTGTCTGTAAGAGAGCTCATTATCACGATACCCGGCAGTATAGTATGGGTTCTGTCGGGGCATGTCTTTAAAATCAGCTTTTTGCCCTCCTTTTTGCAGCAGAGCAAAAGCGCGGAGAGCTCTTTGAACTCATCTATGGTTATTATTCGGTTGTCGTCGTCCTTTTTGAAATGCCTGTTGCACAGCTTGAGCACGGCTCGGGCTGTTCCGCCGACGCCGCACACCGTCCTGTCCTTGACGCTAGAAAAATCACATTCCCTGAAACGCTCGTCGGCGTATTCCCTTATCTTTTTGATTTCGCTTTGGGAGGGCAGAATGTCCGACACAAAACGATTGAATATGTTGAGACAGCCCATGTCGAGGCTCTGAGCGGAGCGGATCTCCTTGGAGCGTATCTTTACCACTTCGGTGCTGCCGCCTCCGATGTCAAACATAAATCCGTTTTCCATATCGAGGGACATCAGGGAGCCGCGGTAGCCCAGCTCGGCCTCGTCCTGTCCAGACACCACATCGACATAGAGCCCTGTACCGCGTCCGATGGCGGCGACGGCCTCCTGGGTGTTCTTTATGTTTCTCAGTGAGGCGGTGGCCAAAACATAGATGTGCGATGTGCCGAACTGCCAGGTGAGGGATTTGAATTTATTTAAAGTCTTGCAGGCTTCCTCTATGCCGCTGTCTGACAGTACGCCGTCCTCTACATAGTTTATTATTCCCACCATTTTCTTTTCGGAAAACAGCAGCTCAAAGTCCTTGGAGGCCGAATCAGCCTCATAAAGGGAAAGCCTCATGGTGTTGGAACCAAGATCGACGACGGCAAATTTCATATGATAATTCCTTTCGGTATACGGTTTAATTTATTTCACACATATATATTTTACAGTTTCAGTGTTAACTCCGAAACATTTGAGAGGTTAAATCCGAGTTAAGAGTAAGAAAAAAAGCTATATAAACAGCCTTTATGATAATATTATGTTAAAATACCGTGTTAAATAACCATATACCCTTAAAAATTTCCGTTTAAAAACTTTGAAAGTTTCGCGGCGTCTTTTTGAGCCTTTTCATCGCGATCTGCGGGAACATTGTCGGTGTTTAAGGAAAAGACCGAAAAGGTATCGGTGCAATTCAGCATTTTAAATGCCATGTTCGCCGTGTTTACTGCGCTTTCGGGGCCGCCCGCACCGCCGCCGCATATGATGAGTCCGCCCTTTTTGGGCTTTATTTCAAAGGGGTCTTTCAAAAAGTATTTGGCGGTGAACAAAATCTGAAAACGGCTGAGAATGTTTAAAAGTGGCCCTGTCAGCTCGGAAAAATACAGGGGAGAGGCGATTATCAGATTGTCGCAGTCCAAAACCTCTCGGTATATCTCCTGCATGTCGTCTTTTATGGCGCAGCCCTTTTTGCGGGTGCAGGAGCGGCAGTCGATGCAGGGGGAGATTTTTGAAAAAAAGGCGTCGTAGCACAGTACCTCGCCCTTGAGATTTTCCCTTACGATATTGAGCAGAAAAGCGATGTCGCCGTTTTTCCTCGGCGAGCCGTTCAAAATGACTGTTTTCATGTTTCCTCCGTTAAAAAAGGGGACGCCGAAGCGCCCCCATATGTATTTTTGGTTTTATTTCTCGTTGAGGTAATCCCATGCTGCCTGACAGAGTGTGGCTGTGCCGACCCAAAAAGCGTCCTCGTCCACATCGAACATGGAGTTGTGTCCGCCGACGGTGCAGCCCTTTGCCTCGTTTCTTGCGCCGAGGGAGCCTATGACGCCGGGAACTTTCTGGAGGAAGTAGGACATATCCTCGCCGCCCATGGTGGGGAGGGGGAGAATGACCACATTCTCTTCGCCGACTATCTTGTTTGCGGCGGGAACGGCGTATTTCTCTATGAACTCTGCGTCGTTGATGACTGCGGGATAGCCAAGGAGAATGTCGACATCGATCTTGCACATAAAGGCCTCTTCAAGACCGCGGCAGATGTCTCTGATTCTCTTGTGGACAAGCTCTCTTGTCTCGGGTTTGAGGGTTCTTATTGTACCTGTCATGACGACATCGTCTGCGATGATGTTGTCCTTTGTTCCGCCGTGGATAGAGCCTATTGTTACGACTGCCGAGTCAATGGGGTCTATGGAGCGGGAGACTATGTTCTGAACAGTTGTGATAAAGCTGCCGGCGATGGCGACGGGGTCGATGGTTCTGTGGGGATATGCGCCGTGTCCACCGAGACCTGTTATCTTGACGGTCAGCTTGTCGGGAGCGGCCTGGGAAGCGCCCGGCTTAAAGCCTACCTTGCCTGTCTCAAGACCTGTGCCGATGTGGAAAGCCATGATGGCGTCTACCTTGGGATTCTCCAAAGCACCTGCCTCAACCAAGGGCTTGGCTCCGCCGGGGAGCATCTCTTCGGCGGCCTGGAATATCAGCTTGACATTGCCGTGAAGGTCGTCCTTTACCGAGTTGAGCACCTTTGCAACGCCCATCAGCATGGCGGCATGGGTGTCGTGGCCGCAGGAGTGCATTACGCCGTCGTTCTGGGATTTATAGGGTACATCGTGCTCTTCCTGCATGGGCAGAGCGTCAAAGTCGGCGCGCATGGCAAAGGTTTTGCCCTCTTTGCCGCCTCTTATGAGACCGACGACAGATGTGCCCGAATCGACGGGGAGAATCTCGATGCCCTCGCTTTTAAGAAAATCTTTTATCACCTGGCTTGTGCGGAACTCGTGAAAGGAGACTTCGGGGTGCATGTGGAAATCTCTTCTCCACTCCACCAGCTGGGGCTGAATGCTCTTGGCAAGCTCTTTGAAGTTCATATCGGTTACCTCCGTATAATATTATTGGGAAACATAATTGATATTAATATTATACCTTTAAAATAAAGTCAAGTCAAACCAATATTTAACATTTAATTTTGTGCATAATGTCTATTATGTATGGGCGAAATATATTCGCCCCTGTTATTTCTGATTTGTCTCGACCCACTTTTTCGCCTCGATTACGCTCTCTTCGGAGGGGACGGGTATGCGGCTTACGCCGTCTTTGACCTCGCGTCTCATGCCTGCGGGCGCGACTGTGGGATCTAAGTTTTTTAGTTTCTTGTCGGAATTATTCTTCATGGAAACCTCCTCGTGGTTTTATGTTTCTATTATTTGAAAAAATACTTGAAAAAATACCGTGTTTATATTATAATAATTATGTATCAGTAAAAATGAAAAGGTGAAATTATGTTTGAAAAACTTGCTCTTGTCGACGCAAGATACCGCGAAATAGAAAAAGAACTTCAGGACGGCTCTATTTATGAGACGCCCGATGTGGCCGCCAAGCTTTTGAAGGAGCAGAAAGAGCTCAGCGATGTCGTGGCCGCTTACAGAGAATATATGAAATACAAGGCCAACCAGGAAGAGGCCCAGGAGCTTTTGAAATCCGACGATGTGGAGATGAGAAATCTCGCATATATGGAGATAGAAGAGGCCAAGGAGAAGATGGCCGAGCTGGAAAACCAGATAAAGATTCTGCTTCTGCCCAAGGACGAGGACGACGATAAGAGCGTCATCGTCGAAATAAGAGGCGGCGTCGGCGGCGAAGAGGCTGCTCTTTTTGCCCATTCGCTGTTCAGAATGTACTCGATGTACGCCGAGAAAAACAAGTTTTCCGTCGAGGTTCTCAATGCCAACGAGACCGAGCTCGGCGGAATAAAGGAGATAAGCTTTTCCATCGAGGGCAAGGGTGCATGGTCCAAGCTCAAGTATGAGAGCGGCGCCCACAGGGTGCAGCGCGTGCCCGAGACCGAGTCTTCGGGCAGAATACACACTTCGGCTGTCACAGTGGCCGTTTTGCCCGAGGCCGAAGATGTGGAGATAGAGATAAATCCCGCTGATTTGCAGATAGATACATTCCGAAGCGGCGGCGCAGGCGGACAGCATGTCAACAAGACAGAGTCGGCCATCAGAATTACCCACATTCCCACAGGAGTGGTTGTGGAATGTCAGGACGAGCGCAGCCAGCATAAGAACAGAGAAAAGGCCATGAAGGTGCTCCGCACCAAGCTCTACGAGGCCAAAAGGCGCGAGAGCGAGGAGAAGATGGCGGCCGACAGAAGGAGCCAGGTTGGCTCGGGCGACCGCAGTGAGCGCATAAGAACCTATAACTATCCTCAGGGAAGAGTTACAGACCACAGAATCGGTCTTACACTTCACAGACTGGACGCCGTTATGGACGGCGACCTCGATGAAATAATTTCGGCTCTCACGGCCGCCGACCAGGCTGAAAAGCTCCAGCGTCAGGACGGCTGATAAGACAATACAGAGAAACATGAGGGGGAAAATATGAACATTTGGCACGACATTGATCCGGCATCTATCACGCCTTCGCAGTTTATGGCCGTCATCGAGATACCGGCAGGCAGCAAGAAAAAGTATGAGATGGACAAGCGCACGGGCATTTTGAAGCTCGACCGCATACTCTACACCTCGACACACTATCCCGCCAACTACGGTTTTATTCCGAGAACCTACGCCGAGGACCGAGATCCTCTCGATGTGCTGGTGCTGTGTTCCGAGGCTCTCGATCCCATGATAATGGTTAAATGCTATCCCATAGGCGTAGTCCGCATGATGGACAACAACGAGTGCGACGACAAGATAATAGCCATACCCGTAGAGGATCCCACATGGAACTTCTATAAGGACATCTCCCAGCTTCCGCCCCATGTATCCAGCGAAATGGTTCACTTTTTCGAGGTCTACAAGAGCCTTGAAAACAAGGTGACAGCCTCCTTTGATGTATTCGGCAGAGAAAAGGCCGAAGAGGTCATAGCCGAAAATATGGACATATACGAGAGACATTTTTGCGGAAAATTTCAGTGATATGAATACTTTGATTTTAAACGCACAGAATGATAGAGAGATCGAGACCGCTGCCGAAATTATAAAAGGCGGCGGTCTCGTGGCATTGCCCACAGAGACTGTCTACGGCCTAGGAGCCGACGCCTTAAATGAACAGGCTGTGGAAAATATCTTCAAGGCCAAGGGCAGACCCCAGGACAACCCTCTCATTGTGCATATAGGTGATATTTCCGATCTGGAAAAATACGGATATACAAGCGACATGGCATTTGAACTGGCCGAGGCCTTCTGGCCGGGGCCTCTTACAATAATAGTTAAAAAAAGAGACATAATAGGCTCTGTCGTCTCGGCGGGCCTCGACACCGTGGGCATAAGAATGCCCTCCCATGAGGGTATGCTGAGCGTCATAAGAAGGTCGGGAAGGCCGATAGCCGCCCCTTCCGCCAACACCTCGGGAAAACCCAGCCCCACAAGGGCAGTTCATGTCCTCGACGACATGAGAGGAAAAATCGAGGCGGTTTTGGACGGGGGGGACTGCGAGATAGGTCTTGAGTCCACCGTCGTTGACACAACTGGGGAAAAAGCTGTGATACTGAGACCGGGAGCCATAACCGCCGATATGATGGCCGAGGTTTTGGGCGAGGACAGAGTTTTCAGAGCCGACAGGAGCTCTCTCAAAAAGGGCGAAGCGCCCAGAGCCCCCGGAATGAAATACAGACACTATGCGCCGAAAGCCAAGGTTATAGCGGTAAAAGGCTCACCAAAGAGCACATTTGAATATATTTTGAAAAACGCTTCCGACCGAGACGGAGCTCTGATTTTTTCGGAGTTTATGAATGAGGGCGGAGACTTTGTCAGATATGATTTCGGACATTCCTGCGACAAAAGCGCCCACGGACATATTCTGTTTTCGGCCTTCAGAGAGCTTGACAAACAGGGTGTCGAGAGAATTTTCGTCCAGTGTCCGAGAGAATACGGCGAGGACATAGCCACCATGAACAGGCTCAAAAAATCGGCGGGAGAACAGGTCATAGACCTTACCGAGCAGAGGATAATCGGCATAACAGGCCCGTCGGGCAGCGGAAAGAGCGTCATAGCCAAGAGCATATCTGAGGGCTCAATACTAATAGATGCCGACAGGCTGTATAACGAGATGCTGCTCGGGGAAAATGACATGACGAGGGAGCTGAAAAAGGCCTTTCCTGAGGCCTTTGAAGGGGATAAAATCGACAAAAAACGCCTTGCGGAAAGGGTTTTCACAGACAGAGAAAGTCTTGCCCTTTTAAACAACATAACTCACCCTCACATTGTGGATAAAATCATGGAGACCGCCCGAAAACACGCACCCGAGACGGTGTATATCGACGCGCCGACACTTTTTGAAAGCGGTCTGTACCTCTGCTGCACAAAGATAATCGCCGTGGAATCCTCCTTTGAGACATGTGTCAAAAGGATAATGCAGAGAGACGGAATCACAAGGGAGCAGGCCGAAAAAAGGCTTAAAAATCAGAAGAACAAGGAATTTTTTGAAAAAAATTCCGACGAGATAATATTGAATCCGTAAAGAATAAAAACACCTCTGTCGTACAAAATATGACAGGGGTGTTTTTTACGGAAAAAAAGAAAAAAGAAACGACCGAGCAGGAAAAAGACGGAGCGGTCACCTTGAGAGATGAGGGGCACAATATACACTGTTTTACCATAATAGGCCAGATTGAAGGTCATATGGAGCTTCCGCCCCAGACAAAGGCGACAAAATACGAACATCTTATACCTCAGATAGCCGCCATTGAGGAGGATCCTGCCATAGAGGGAGTGCTGCTGCTTTTGAACACTGTCGGCGGCGATGTGGAGGCCGGTCTCGCCATAGCCGAGATGATAGCGGGCATGAGTAAGCCCACGGTATCATTGGTGCTGGGCGGAGGACATTCCATAGGCGTGCCTTTGGCGGTGTGCACGAGAAAAAGCTTTATAACTCCTACGGCTACCATGATTCTCCACCCTGTAAGGCTCAACGGTCTCATTCTGGGAGTTCCCCAGACAATGACCTATTTTGAGAAAATAGAGGAGAGAATCATAAGCTTTGTGACGGCAAACTCCAATATCAAACCCGATGTCATGAAAGAGCTCATGACAAAAACAGGTGAGCTTTTAAATGATATCGGCAGCATAGTGAGCGGCGACGAGGCGGTTCGCATAGGTCTTATAGACTCGGTGGGAAGCTTAAAAGACGCCCTCGCCGCACTTCACGAAATGATAGAGGGGGATAAGAATGATTCACACAGACAGTCCGTTTGATGTACTTGCGCTCAGCGCTATTCCTTATCCGGTATATGTCAAAAATCTCAGCCTGCCCAAGGAGTTTAGAAAGAACCTTTTCGGCGATCTGGCGGTATCGAAAATATATGCCGACGAATTTTTGATGTATACTCCGCCGTTCATTCACTGACGGAAGGCAGGTGGGATTTTATCCCACCTGCTTTTAATTTCCCTAAAAAACTGACAGGCTGTGGAAAAGTTTTCGACAAGTGATTTGAAAATCAAAGTAAACTACCGGTAAAAAACCGAACAGATGTACGCTTAAAAGTTTGCAAAAGTCGAAAATTGGCAAAAAATGACTGCAATTACAGGGAAAAAAGTTAAAAAAAGGCTTGCAATTTTACGCTTTACTCTTTATAATAAAAGTATGTAAGTGGCATGAGGTGGCATAAAATGGCCGCAGGTGGTGAACAGAGAGGAGGGGAAAGGCATGAAAGGCAGATTTGGACACAATGTCGACGCCAAGGGTCGCCTTTCCATTCCTGCAAAATTCCGAGCCGAACTGGGTGAAAATTTCGTCATGACGAGAGGCCTTGACGGCTGCCTTGCACTTTACTCCGAGGACAACTGGGCCAAGGAGGAGGAGAAAATTCTCGCCCTTCCCAATACGGTCGACTCGAGAAAGGTACAGAGATATTTTTTCTCCAATGCCATGGACTGTGAGTTCGACAGCCAGGGCCGAGTGGTGATACCGCTGTCGCTGAGAGAAAAGGCGGGAATATCAAAAAGCGTAATGGTTGTGGGTATGGCCAACAGAGCCGAAATATGGGACGCCGAAAGATGGAACGCCTATAACGAAGATGTCACCGACGAAGATGTGGTTGCGGCGGTCGAAAGGGGAGCCAGATAATGGAATTCAAGCACATATCCGTTTTGCCTCTTGAATGCATGGAAGCCCTCGATATAAAGCCATGCGGCACATATGTCGACGCTACCACGGGCGCGGGAGGACATTCCCTGATGATTGCCGAAAGACTTTCGGAAAAGGGCAGGCTGTTTTGTTTTGACCGCGACGAGGAAGCCCTCGCTGCGGCAAAGGAGAGACTTAAGGATCATCTCCGTAAAGTCACTTTTATAAAGAGCAACTTCGCCGACATGAAGCAGAGGCTTTCGGAACAGGGCGTGAGCGGAGTGGACGGAATACTGTTCGATTTGGGCGTATCCTCCTATCAGCTCGACAACAAGGACAGAGGCTTCTCCTATATGCACGACGCAAGGCTCGATATGAGAATGGACAGAAGCGAAAGCTTTTCTGCCTATGATGTCATAAACACCTATTCGGAGGAACAGCTTTCCGAGATATTCTTCAAATATGGCGAGGAGAGATACTCCAAAAGAATCGCCCAGAATATCGTAAAAGCCAGACAGGAAAGACCTGTTGAGACCACCTTTGAGCTGGTGGATATAATAAAAGCCTCGATGCCGTCTGCGGCTAAAAAGGAAAAACAGCACCCTGCAAAAAGGGTTTTCCAGGCCGTCAGAATAGAGGTCAACCGAGAGCTTTCCTCGGTGGAGGAAGCCGTTGAAAACGGTATAGAAATACTCAACAGCGGCGGCAGGATAGCCGTCATCAGCTTCCACTCTTTGGAGGACAGGCTGGTGAAGCTGCTGTTTCAAAAGGCCGAATCGCCTTGCACATGTCCCAAGGATTTTCCCGTATGTGTCTGCGGGAAAAAGCCGATAGTAAAAATAATCAACAAAAAGGTCATAACAGCGTCGGAAAAAGAGCTGGAGGAAAATCCCCGTTCGAGAAGCGCAAAGCTGAGGGTGGCCGAAAAACTATAAAGGAGAAAGAAATGGAGCGCAAAAACAGACAGTCCGAGACGGCGAGAAGAAAACAGAGCAGTCTTGCAAAAATTGAATATTCCATAGTGGGCTTCGGTGTGTTTTTGGTGCTCATCTTCATTATATCAAACTATGTGGAGCTTTCCAAGCTCACATCGGAGATTTATTCAAAAAAGACTCAGCTCGAAACGCTGGAGGGTGAATATAAATCTCTCGAGGCAAAGCAGGAAAAGCTCTTCAATCTCTCTGAAATAGAGCTCAAGGCAAAAAATGAGCTGGGTATGGTAAAGCTTGATCAGAGTCAGATACAGTATATAGAGCTGACTTCCCCGGAAAAACTCAAGACGGCGGAGGACGATGAGACCGTGCCCAAGATAGTGGAACAGGCAATATCAAAGCTCAATATAATTGTGGAATATCTCAATTAGAATATTTACATAAAAAGAGCAATATATTTTAGCAGAGGGGAGCAAGAAGTAACTTTCTTGCTCTTTTGCAGATTTTTCGGAAAAGGTGAAAAAATGAATAAAAGAGCGGATTCATGGGTGTACAGGCGAATTTTGATGACAGCGGCGCTTTTCGGCATAGCCGCTTTCATCGTCATAGCCTGCCGCCTTTTTTTCCTGCAAATATATGAATACGATGTGTATTCGGCGAAAGCCAAGGACCAGCAGACGAGAGACAAGACAATAACGGCGGCGAGAGGCAGCATATACGATACCAATATGAAGCCTTTGGCCATGTCGGCCAGCACCGAAATGGTGACGATAGAGGCCGTCAAGATAGAGGACGATGAGGAAGCAAAGCTTATAGCCGAAAGACTTTCGGAAATACTTCAGATGGACTATGAAGAGATATATGCCAAGGCTACTGCCGATTCCACATACGCCGTTCTTAAAAAGGGTGTCGAGAAAGAGGATGCCGATAAGGTGCGTGAGTTCGTAAAAGAGAGCAAGACCACCGCCATATACCTTGTGCCCGACGCCAAGAGGTACTATCCCTTCGGAAGTTTCGCTTCCCATGTTTTGGGCTTTGTAGGCTCGGATCAGCAGGGTCTCGGCGGAGTGGAGGCCCTCTATGACAAGCAGCTTCAGGGCACCCCCGGCAGGCTTGTAACGGCCACCAATGTCAAGGGCGAAGAGATGCCCTTCGCATATGAGACCTATGTGGACGCCATCGACGGAAACAATGTTGTGCTGACGATAGACGAGGTCATACAGCACTATGTTGAACAGAATATACAGGAGGCCTATGAGGCCAACGGAGTTGAAGAATATGTGGCCAGCATAGTCATGGATGTCAAGACGGGAGGAATCCTCGCCATGGCGGCCACTCCCGAGTTTGACCCCAATGAACCCTTTGTCATAGCCGACGAAGAGGTGCAGCAGTATCTCGATACCCTTACGGGAGATGAGAAAAAGCAGGAGACCTCCGACGCTCTCAACAATCAGTGGAGAAACAAGATAGTGTCCGACTCCTATAACCCCGGCTCTACATTTAAGATACTTACGGCGGCAATGGCTTTGGAGGAAAATATAATATCCGACAACTGGACCTTCACCTGAACAGGCAGTGTTATGGTTCCAGGTTGGAGCCTGCCGATCAAATGCTGGAAAGACGGAGGTCACGGAACACAGACATTCGCCCAGGCGGTCGAAAATTCCTGCAACCCCGCATTTATAACAATAGGACGCACTTTGGGCGTCGACACCTTTACAAAATACTTCAAGGCCTTCGGCCTCACCGAAAAGACAGGAATAGATGTAGTCGGCGAGGAAAAAGGCATATACTATAACGAAGAGACCATGACCGAGGTAGACCTTGCCATATCGGCCTTCGGACAGGGCTTCCAGGTAACACCCATTCAGCTTCTCGCAGCCGTTTCGGCTGTGGCCAACGACGGCAATCTCATGAAGCCCCACATAGTCAAGGAGATTGTGGACGCAGACGGAAATGTGGTGGAAAACTATGAGAAGGAGCCTGTGAGACAGGTGGTGTCCGAGGAGACATCGGAAACCCTGATGAAAATACTTGAGGGCGTCGTGGCAAACGGTACAGGTAAAAATGCCTATGTCCCCGGTTACAGAGTGGGTGGCAAGACGGGTACTTCCGAAAAGAAACTTCAGGAGGCCATTACAGGCGAGAAAAAGTACATAACCTCATTTCTTGCGGTGGCGCCTGTGGACGATCCTCAGATCGCTGTCATAGTAATTCTCGACCAGCCTACCTCATACCCCATCTCGGGCGGTGTGCAGGCGGCTCCCGTCGTAAGAAAGATAATAGAGGATACTCTGCCCTATCTGGGCGTTGAGCCGATATACACCGAGGCCGAGCTGGCCGTCAAGGACACCAATGTTCCCAATGTGGTGGGCGGCGACGAAGCTACGGCGGCGGCAGAACTATCCAAGTCGGGCTTCACTTACAGGGTTGTCGGCTCTGGTACAACGGTCACCGATCAGATGCCTGCGGCAGGCTCATCGGTACCGCCCAGCGTAGAGATAGTGCTGTATATGGGCGAGGCAAAGCCGAGCAACACGGTCACGGTTCCCGACCTTACGGGTATGACTTATGCCCAGGCCAAGAACGCCCTGGCGAGGGTTAACCTCTATATGAGCTCGGGAGGCATTGTGCCCACAAACAACCACAATGTCAGAAGCCAGAGCGTGGAGGCAGGTACTGAGGTGCCTGTGGGCAGCGTCGTCACGGTAGAGCTGTCCGACAGAACCCAGAACGCGGCGACATAAGATATTGTCTTTGCAAACGGCATTTGCCGTTTGCAAAGCTTTGTAATAAATACCGAAATGAGAGGTGTCTGATATGAAACTTTCTTCTCTTTTGAAAAATACCGACATAATAAGGGCCAATATAGATCTTGGCACCGAAATCAAGGACATAAAATATCATTCGGATAAAGTGGAAAAAGGAGATGTGTTTGTCGCCATAAAG
Source organism: uncultured Eubacteriales bacterium (assembly GCA_905199135.1). Classification (GTDB taxonomy): domain Bacteria; phylum Bacillota; class Clostridia; order Oscillospirales; family Butyricicoccaceae; genus SIG471. The sequence continues at coordinate 19,694 of CAJKFC010000006.1, read as the reverse complement.
GGCAACAGCACCAACGGATATTTCTTTATAGACAGCGCTTTGGAAAAGGGCGCCGTGTGCGTAATATGCGAGACGGTGCCGAAAGACAGTGATGTGCCCTTTGTGGTGGTGAGAGACGCGAGAAAGGCTCTGGCCGAGATGTCAAAGGAGTTTTTCGGCAGACCCGACGAAAAGCTGAGAATGGCGGGCGTCACGGGTACAAACGGAAAGACCAGCACTACATATTTCATAAAAGAGATACTTGAAAGCATATATCCTTCTCAGGTAGGACTTATAGGAACAAATCAGAATCTCGTGGGAGGCAAACCCTATGTCTCGACCAACACCACTCCCCAGTCCTACGATGTGTATAAGCTTTTGAGGGAGATGTGCGACGCGGGCTGCAAATACTGCGTCATGGAGGTGTCATCTCACGCCATGGAGCAGCACAGAGTTCACGGCATACATTTCGAGGCGGCGGTGTTTACCAATTTTTCACAGGACCACCTCGATTTCCACACCAATATGGAGAATTATAAAAATGCCAAGAGAAAGCTCTTTGAGCAGGCCGACTACTGCGTGATAAACATAGACGACGGCACCTTCAACGATCTGGTAAAGGACGGCAGACACAGAACGCTGACCTATTCGGCAATGTCGGAAAACGCCGATCTTTCGGCGAAAAATATAGCCACAAAGGGATATAAGGTGGAGTTTGAGGCGGCCGCGAAAGACAGCGCCACAAGGATAAGCGTGCCGGTGCCGGGACTTTTCACCGTCTACAACTCTTTGGCAGCGGCGGGCTGCGCCCTGATTTTCGGCATAGGTCTTTCGGATATAGCTCTGGCCCTCAAGACTGCAAAGAGCGTCATCGGAAGATACGAGAGGGTGGAATGCGGAAAGCCTTTTGATGTGATAATAGATTACGCCCACACTCCCGAGGGAATGGAGTCTGTGCTGTCCATGACAAGGCAGATAACAAAGGGCAGGGTCATTACGGTTTTCGGCTGCGGCGGAGACCGAGACAAGACCAAAAGACCCAAGATGGGAAGAGCAGCGGTCAAATACTCCGACATATGTATAATAACCTCTGACAACAGCAGAAGCGAAAACCCCCTTCAGATAGCCTACGATACTTTGAAGGGAGCGAAAGACGCCGAAAACTGTACAGTCGACATGATACAGGAGAGAAAAGACGCGATCTTATACGCCATGAGTCTTGCAAAAGAGGGAGACACGGTGATTCTTCTGGGCAAAGGACATGAGCTGTATCTCGACAGAGGCGGAAAGAAAGAGTATTTTAACGAGCGTGATATAGTGAAAAACGCGTGATAAAAATAAGTTACAGGTGGGAAAAGTATGGAAAATATTGGAATTGTGTTTGTCATATCCTTCTTGACGGCGGTAATATCCGGGCCGCCCATAGTGAGAAAGCTTAAAAAGATGAAATTCGGCCAGAAAATCCTGGAGGACGGCCCTACATGGCACATGTCCAAACAGTATACGCCGACGATGGGCGGTTGGATATTCATTCTTGCGGTGTTTGTGTCTCTCGCGGCCGAGCTGCTGCTCTCCAGCGACAGGGATATACTCTCCACAAGCGTCTTTGTGGCCGTCTTTGCCCTTGTGTTCGGCATCATCGGAGCGGTCGACGATATGACAAAGATAAAAAAGAAACAGAACGCGGGGCTTACCCCCCTTCAAAAACTGCTGCTTCAGATAGGAGCGGCGGCCATATTCGTAACGATGCTGAGAAATATGGGCTACATCGAGCCTTCGGTGTACATACCCTTTTTCAACACGGTTATAAGCGTAAGCTGGCCTTTTTATCTGGCCTTTGCGATATTTACCATTGTGGCCACCGTCAACGCCGTAAACCTCACTGACGGCATAGACGGTCTCGCAACCTCGGTGACTATAATAGTCACGGCGTTTTTCATGTTCGTATACATGTATTTGGGCGAAAACGCTCCGCTTTCCTTTGCGGTAGCCCTTTTGGGAGGACTTTTCGCCTTCTATATATTCAACAGATTCCCTGCGAAAGTATTTATGGGAGACACGGGCTCGCTGTTTTTGGGCGGAGCCGTGGCAGGAATGGCCTTTGCCATAAACGCCCCTCTCTTCATTCCGATAGTCGGCCTCATCTATGTGGTCGAAGCTCTTTCGGACATTTTGCAGGTGGCATACTTTAAGATATCGGGCGGAAAAAGAATCTTTAAGATGGCGCCTATACATCACCATTTCGAGATGTGCGGCTGGAGCGAAAACAAGATAGTCATGATATTCTCGCTCATAACCATGGCGCTGTGCGTTATAACCTATCTGTCGATATGATCGGGAGGAGAACGACATCAGAAATTTCACCAAAAAAGTAAGACCCAAGGGACTCGACCAGTCGCTGTTTCTCGTTACGCTGCTTTTGGTCGGGCTGGGGCTCATTGTTCTGTACTCTGCCGGCTACGCTACTGCTCAGAGCAAGGCAAGCATGAAATATGACCCCTATTATTACATAAAAAATCAGGCAATGTACGCCGGTTTGGGCGTCATAGCCATGTATTTCATATCGAAAATCGACTACCATATATACAAGAAATTCACCTGGCTGATATACGGCGGAACCATGGTGCTCATGATCCTGACTCCTTTTATAGGCACTGAGGTCAAGGGCGCAAAGAGATGGCTCTTCGGCTTTCAGCCGTCGGAAATCGCCAAGTTTGCCCTCATTCTCGTCTTTGCCACACTGATGAGCAAAATGGGCAAAAAACGAATGAAAACCTTCAAATGGGGATTCTGCCTTTACATGGCGATACTTGCAAGCTTTGTGGCCACCCTCGTTTTGCAGAAGCACCTTTCGGCTATAGTTATCCTGTCGGTGACAGCCGGAATGATGATGTTTGTAGCGGGAACAAGGGTGCTGTATCTGGCGACCCTCGTGATAATGGGAGTTGCGGGAGGCGTCGGATACATCCTGATGAACCCATATGCTATGGCCAGAGTCAAGGTTTGGCTCGATCCGTTCTCCGAATTCAGAGGCAGCGGATGGCAGGCTTCGCAGTCCTGGATAGCCATAGGCTCGGGCGGACTTTGGGGCTTGGGTCTCGGACAGGGCAGGCAGAAATACTTGTATCTCCCCGAGCCTGCCAACGACTTCATATTTTCGGTGGCCTGTGAGGAACTGGGATTTATAGGGGCTCTTTTTATACTGCTGATATTTGCGGTATTTATAATAAAGGGATATTTTGTCGCGGTCAAAGCGAGAGATAAATTCGGTACGCTTTTAGCCACGGGAATTACCACACAGATAGCGGTGCAGGTCATAATGAACATATGCGTCGTCAGCGGAATAATTCCCGTAACGGGTGTTTCGCTGCCGTTTTTCAGCCACGGAGGCACATCGCTCATGATGCTTCTGGGCGAGGTGGGCATACTGCTCAGCATATCTAGACAGCAGACCGAAGAGGAGGAGCTTGAGGAACAATGAAAATACTTTTTACGGGCGGAGGCACTGCGGGGCACATAACCCCGGCTCTTGCCGCAGCGGGATATATAAAAGAGCATGAGAAGGACGCCGAGATACGATTTGCGGGAGCAAAGGGCGGAATAGAGGAAAAAATTGTCACCAACGCAGGATACAAGCTTTATACATATGAAATCAAGGGCTTTGAGAGAAGTCTTTCGCCAAAGGGCGTTGTGACAAATCTCATGAGGGTGAAAAACATCTTCAGCTCGGTAAAGCAGGCCAAGAAAGACCTCACTCTCTGGCGCCCCGATGTGATAGTGGGCACAGGCGGATACGCCAGCTTCCCCATGGTCTATGCGGGAGCCAAGATGGGCATAAGGACATCCATGCTGGAGGTCAATGCTTATCCGGGGGTTGCGGTAAAATATCTTGCAGACAGAGTGGACAGCGTCATGATAAGCTTTGAGGAAACAGCCCATCTCATACCCAAGGCCAAAAAGACGGTTTTCACGGGAAGCCCCGTCAGAGACGAGATAATACACGCCGACGGCTCGGCAGTCAAAAAAAAGGAATTCGGCGACGACAAGCCGCTGCTCCTCACTTTTTGGGGCTCGGTAGGCGCTCAGTACATGAATGAGAAGATGTGCGATTTCATAAAGCTTTGCAGCGATGAAAAGCTTTTCAATCTTATACATGTCACGGGAGCGGCAGCGGCAAAGTGGATGCCCGATATGCTCTCTCAAAAGGGAGTGGACATTAAAAAGACCAAAAATGTAAAGCTTTACGAATACATTTACGACATGGGTGAAAAGATGGCTGCGGCCGACCTTGTCATGTGCCGCGCGGGCGCTTCCAGTCTCGCCGAGGTCTGCTGTCAGGCAAAGCCTTCGGTCATAGTGCCGTCACCCTATGTCACAGACAATCACCAGGAGAAAAACGCAAGAGTTCTGGAGAAAAACGGAGCCGCCAAAGTGATACTCGAAAAGAGCACCGACGGCAAAGAGATGTACGAGACGGTTAAAAAGCTGATATTTGACGGCGCAGCCCTTTCTGAAATGAGCAAAAATGCCGCAAAAATGGCTGTAACCGACGGAACAGATAAGATATATAAGGAGATTCTGAGGCTCATTTCCCTCGGTTAATCACACAAATCCCCCATTCTTCATAGTATGCCTTGTAAACACACTGCGGCGCTGTATTTGCCGAAAGCGGAAGAAAAGGGGGAAAATATGAATAAGCTTATAATAGACGGCGGCAGGCCGTTAAAGGGAGAAATCGACATAAACGGGGCGAAAAACAGCGTCCTGCCCATACTTGCCGCCACCCTCATAAACGGAGGGGAAAATATAATACACAACTGTCCCGACCTAAAAGATGTGGATTCGGCGGTCAATATCTTAAGGCATCTCGGCTGCAAGGTAAAAAGAGAGGGCAAGACCATTACGGTGGACAGCAGCGATATAAAAAGATATGATGTGCCCGACAAGCTCATGCGTGAGATGCGTTCATCGGTTATATTTCTTGGGCCGATTCTGGCAAGGTGCGGAAAGAGCAGAATGTGCTTTCCGGGCGGATGCGAGCTGGGGCCTAGACCCATCGACCTGCACATAGACGCCGCGCGAAAGCTGGGTGTAAAGGTGGAAGAAGACTGCGGAAACATATACTGCACCGCTGAGGACATGGTGGGTCAGGACATAATGCTTTCCTTTCCCAGCGTGGGAGCCACCGAAAATATAATACTCATGGGCACGGCGTGCAAGGGAGTTACCCGAATAAAGAACGCCGCCAGAGAGCCCGAAATCGACGATCTCATAGCCTTTGTGAGAAAGGCGGGAGCGATAGTCGAAAGACGGGGCAACGAAATAGAAATAGTGGGCAACAGAACAAAAAACACGACGGAGCACACCGTCATGCCCGACAGAATAGAGACTTCTACATATCTGTGTATGTGCGCGGCGGCAGGCGGCGACATACTTTTGAAAAAGACCGATTTCGTGTGCTGCGAAACGGTGATAGACGCCCTTATGCAGGCGGGAGCCGACATAGCGGCATGCAAGGACACAATAAGAATTCAGAGCACGGGAAAGCTGAAGGCCATAAAGCCTGTAAGAACGATGCCCTACCCGGGTTTTCCCACCGATGCCCAGGCGATACTCATGGCAGCCATGACCCTTGCCAAGGGCAGCACGATATTTATAGAGACAATTTTTGAAAACAGATACCGCCATACGGCAGAGCTTATGAGAATGGGAGCCGACATAAAGGTGGCGGGCAGAATGGCTGTCACCGAAGGTGTGAAAAGGCTTTACGGAGCAAAGGTCAAGGCCACAGATTTAAGGGGCGGAGCAGCCCTATGCGTGGCGGGTCTCGCCGCCTTCGGAAGAACCGAGATAGAGGATATATACCACATAGACAGAGGCTATGAGAGAATAGAAAATGTGATTTCGGCTCTGGGCGGCAGAGCTGTGAGAGAATAAAAGGGCGGTTTCCCGCCTTTAAAATCAGGAGCGTAAGATGGACAGAAGAAATGTACCCGCAGCCAGAAAAAGACGGCGAGGGCGAAACGGCGCGAGGCTGGGAATAGAAATAATTTTTAAGCTTTTCGGTTTTTGCGTCATGTGCTGCGCCGTGTTTTTCGCCACAACGGTGTTTTTCAAAATCGAGACCATAACGGTGACGGGAGAGCATCCCTACGCCGCCGAGGACATAATAAAAGCTTCGGGAATCGAGACGGGAGAAAATACATTTTTTGTAAATAAATTCAGCGCCATAGACAGCATTTTCGCCTCTTGTCCGTATCTGGACGAGATCTCGATAAGAAGGCATCTGCCTTCAAAACTCGAGATAAAGGTGACACAGTGCATACCTGCGGCGGTTTTCGAATACGGCGGGACCGAGTATATAATAGACAAAAACGGCAAAATACTCGGCCCTGCGGATGAGGAAGAGAGCAAAAAATATGCGGTGATAAAAGGAGGTGAGCCACAGAGCGCCGAAGTAGGGAAATATATAGATTTTTTACAAAAAGAAAAGGAAAAAACCCTCCTTTCGATATTGCTCATTACAGAAAAATATGATATAATTAATGAGATATCGGAGATAAATCTTGAAAAGCTTTATAACCTGACCTTCAGCTATAAAGACCGTTTTAAAGTCGAGCTGGGATCGGGCGAAAAAATAGAGGAAAAAATTAAACTTTTGCTGCTTGTAGAGCAAAAGCTAGGTCAAAACGAGACAGGTGTAATCGATATATCAGATACGGAAAATATCCGTGTCCGTCCTGAATAAAATTAAAACGGAGGAAGTTATGGGCTTTGCATTTGACACAGGGATCGAATCTAATGTAGATATTAAAGTTGTAGGCGTAGGCGGAGCGGGAGGCAACGCTGTAAACCGCATGATAAGCTCGGGCCTCAGGGGCATCGACTTTATCGCAATAAATACGGACAAGCAGGCTCTCGACTATTCTGCCACCACCATCAAGCTGCAGATAGGCGAGAAGATAACAAAGGGCCTCGGAGCAGGCTCCAACCCCGAGATAGGCCGTAAGGCCGCCGAGGAGAGCGAGGACGACATAAGAGCTCTCATCGAAGACTCCAACATGGTCTTTATCACGGCAGGTATGGGCGGCGGAACAGGCACAGGCGGCGCTCCCGTCGTGGCAAAGGTCGCCAAGGACATGGGCATACTGACCGTCGGCGTCGTCACAAAGCCCTTCTCCTACGAGGGAAAGAGAAGAGTTGAGCACGCCGAGATGGGGATCGCAAATCTCAAGGAAAATGTCGACGCCCTCATTATCATACCCAACGACAGACTCAAGCTGGTATCCACACAGAAAATCACATTCCAGAATGCCTTTGAGGTGGCAGACGGGGTGCTTCGCCAGGCGGTGCAGAGCATAAGTGAACTCATCACCGTTCCCGGACTTATAAATCTCGACTTTGCCGATGTCTGCACAGTCATGAGAGACGCAGGCTACGCTCACATGGGTGTCGGCAGAGCCAGCGGAAAAGACAAGGCAGAGACAGCCGCAAATATGGCTATTCAGAGCCCCCTTCTCGAGACATCTATCGCAGGCGCAAGAGGCGTGCTGATAAATGTAACGGGTTCGCCCGATATAGGTCTTGACGAGGTTGAGGTTGCCGCGACAATGGTTCAGCAGGCAGCTCACCCCGACGCCCACATTATCCTGGGTGCCGCCATCGATGAAAATCTCGAGGACGAGCTCCACATCACAGTCATTGCCACAGGTTTTGACGAGCGTCAGCCGGTGGGCAAGGACGGGCTCTTTACCAACATAATCCAGAAAAAGACGAGCGCCGAAGAGAAGAAGGAAGAGGCCGCCGAAAAGTCCGAGGAAGAGGACAAGGCCGGCGAGCAGAAGACCTTCGACGAGGTCACGGAAGACAAGATTGAAAAGGACACATGGGACAGCCTGGTGGAGATTTTCAAGAGCAACAAAAAATAAAATCACAAGGCGGATTTAAATCCGCCTTGTTGTTTGTAAAAGGGGTGTAAATCGTGATAGGATTTTATGTATCGGCGAGCGGCGCGGTTAAAAAGGCTGAGCAGTTTGAGGAAGGCTGCTGGATAAATATGGTCAACCCCACCGAAGACGAGATTTTGACGGCGGTGAGACTTACGGGAGCCGAGCCTGCTTTTATAAAGGCGGCGCTGGACGATGAGGAGACCTCCCGTATAGATACCGAGGACGATCAGACCCTCATAATCGTCGATGTGCCCGTGGGAGAAAAGGGTGAGGACGGCAGCTATTCCTTCTCCACTCTGCCGCTGGGCGTCATCGTGACGAAAAAAGCCGTCGTAACCGTCGCTTTGAAGGAGACATCGGTTATAAACGACTTTTCATCGGGAGTCATAAGAAACATAGACACAAGGCAGAAAACAAGGTTTCTGCTGCTCATAATGCTCAGAGCTGCCAACAGATACCTGTTCCATTTGAGACAGATTGAAAAGGCTTCGTCGAGAGTGGAAAACGAGCTGTATAAATCCCAGAAGAACAAGGAGCTCATAGAGCTTTTGGGCCTTGAAAAATCTCTGGTGTTCTTTTCAACTTCGCTGAAATCCACCGAGGGAACGCTGGAAAAGTTGCTGAGAGGCAGAATCATAAAGCTCTATGACGAGGATCAGGATCTTTTGGAAGATGTAATCATCGAGTTTAAACAGGCCATCGAGATGGCCGACATCTACTCCAACATCCTGAGCGGAACAATGGATGCCTATGCCAGCGTCATATCCAATAACCTCAACATCATAATGAAGGTGCTGACTCTTATCACCATTTTCATGACGATACCGACGGTTATATTCAGCTATTACGGTATGAATGTCAAAGGCGGATTGCCCCTCGCGACGCCTGTTATGCCGATACTCATATCTCTTTTGTGCATCGTTCTTGTGTGGCTGCTGCTCAAGAAGAAAAAGCTTTACTAATGAATTTAAGGAAAGAAAGTATGTGGAATATTTTGCTGTTCGCCCTGCTTTTGGCCTGCGATCTTGCGGTCAAGCACTGGGCGGTTAGCGTGCTGGCAGAGGTCGGCACGATACCAATTATAAACGGTATATTTGCCCTGACCTATGCCGAAAACAAAGGGGCGGCTTTCAGTATGCTGTGGGGCGCCAGATGGTTTTTCGTAGCGGTGGCGGTGGTGTTTTCCGTTGTCATAGTGGTCTATATCAAAAAAGGATTTTTTACAAAATGGTGGAGCCGCGTCGGCATGATATTTTTGCTGGCAGGCACTGTCGGCAACGCCATAGATAGGGTGAGATACGGCTATGTGGTCGATATGTTCGAGCTTAAGTTTATAAACTTTGCCATATTCAATGTGGCAGACCTGTTTATAACGGTGGGAGCCATAGTATTTGCCGTCTATCTGCTGTTTTTTGAGGGCAGGGAAAAGCTGAAAGAAGCCCAGACAGAGGAAACTGAAAACACCGAAGAGACGGTTTCGGTCGGTGAGAGCGATGATATATAGTTTCAAAGCCGAAAAGGAGGACGAGGGCAAAAGACTCGACGCCTTCGCCGCGGAAAAGGTGGAAAATATGTCGCGCAGCGGCGCTATATCCCTGATTGAATCGGGGGGAGTTACCGTCTGCGGAAAGGTTCAGAAGAAAAACTACCGCATTAAAGAGGGAGACGAGGTGACAGTCGATGTGCCGCCGCCGAGAGAATACGAGGCAAAAGCCGAGGAGATTCCCCTTGACATAAGATACGAGGACAAAAGCGTCGTCGTGATAAACAAGCCGAAGGGAATGGTGGTGCACCCTGCCGCAGGCAATTATGAGGGCACCCTTGTAAACGCCCTTTTGGCCTACTGCAAGGACGAGCTTTCGGGCATAGGGGGCGCAATGCGCCCAGGAATAGTCCACAGGATAGACAAGGACACTTCGGGACTTCTGATAGTGGCGAAAAATGACGGCGCCCACAGACATCTTGCCGAGCAGCTCAAAACGAGGACGCTGAGCAGGACATATTACGCTCTGGTTTTGGGAAATGTAAAAGACGATAAAGGGACGGTAAACGCCCCCATCGCCAGAAGCCCCAAGGACAGAAAGAAGATGGCTGTGGTCAAGGGCGGCAGAGAGGCTGTAACCCACTATGAGGTCATAAGGAGATACAGAGGCTACACCCTTGTGAAGTGCAAGCTGGAGACGGGACGCACACATCAGATAAGGGTTCATATGGCCTATATCGGCCACCCGCTGGCAGGCGATACCGTATACGGAAACAAAAGCGACAAATCGGGAATCGAGGGACAGTGTCTTCACGCCGCAAGGCTCGAGTTTATACACCCCGACACGGGTGAAAATGTGGCGGTAGAGGCCGAGCTGCCGAAGTATTTTAAGGATTTTATAGACAGGCTTGAGGTAATTCAATGAAAAAATTTCAGGGAATGCTGCTTTTGTCCGACATGGACGGCACTATTTTGAACGACAAAAAGGAGATAAGCCAGGAGAATAAGGACGCGGTGAGGTATTTTACCGAAAACGGCGGCTATTTCTCCCTTGCTACAGGCAGGTCGAAAAGGTCGATGGATTATTATGTGGAGGAGCTTCACATAAACGCCCCTGTGGTGGTCTACAACGGCTCGGGCGTGTACGATTTCAAAAACGAGCGCTACATATTTGAGAAGAATATGAACGAGGTCTGCGTGGAGTTTGTCAGAGATATGTGCGGAAAATTTCCCTATCTTGCCGCCGAGGTCTATCTCAAGGAGAGCGAGTTTGTCGTACAGCCCAACGACCTTACGGTCAGGCATTTTGTCAACATAAGGCTGCCCATGATAGAGAAAAGACCCGAGGAAATAGAGCTGCCCTGGGTAAAGGTCAATTTCGTGGCGCCCAAGGACAAGGTCGACGAGGTGGAGAGCTACGCCAAATCGGCATGGAAGGACAAATGGTTTTATCAGAGGTCGGGCAGCAGCTTTTTCGAGGCCATGTCGGTGGGAGTCGACAAGGGCACGGGGGCTCTCGCCGTCTGCGGCTATATGGGAGTGGACAGGAAATTCCTCTTTACGGCGGGAGACCATATGAACGACATTGAGCTCATAGAGGCGGCAGGAATATCTTTCTGCCCCGAAAACTCGGTGCCATATATAAAGGAAATAGCCGATGTGACGGTCAGCGACAACAACCACCATACAATAGCATCGGTGGTGGAATACCTCGACAGAAAATTTTGATAAAAGAAAACCCCGAAATAATTTCGGGGTTTGTTTTTTTACATAAAGCGCTCTATTTGGTCGGGTATGTAGAAACACTCGATTAAAAGAGAGGAACACAGCTTTTCAGCCGTCTTGCGGTATCTTTCGGGGCCCGACAGCACGATGTTGTCGGCCTCACATTCATAGACAAAACTTTCAAATGTCTTTTTGGAGATGCCCGACCAGTCGTCACGGACAAAATACAGAGTATTTATGCCGCTGGGAGCCGTTATCAGGAATCCGCGGCCCTCTATACCCGAATCTTCGAGAATATGGGGAAATACGGTGAATCCGTTGTGCTCCGTGCTCTCCTCTTCGGTAAAGCCTTTTGAAGGGGAAAAGTTTTCCATTCTCACCACTGTTGTAGGCACATCGGCCGAAAAAAAGACGGCGGAGGGATTGTATTCATCGATAAAAGCGCCGTCATCACAGTCTATCATTATAGACTTGTCGCCGCACTGAATGGCAAAACCGCTTTCGGGGAAGATGATGTTCACCTTTTCAAAGGGCTTGAGATTGAAAAAGTAGGCGCATATGATGAGCAGCGAAGCGGCAAAATAAATCTCGGAATAATAGGGCAGAATTGTATCAAAAAGACGATATTCCTTGACGAGAATGTTTGTGAAAGCCGATGAGAAGCAGAAGAACACCGCCAGAAGGGCGCATGCCATAAACTTTACTGCCGACATCTCTTTAAAATGAGAGGCCGCTATGTAATAGAAGGCCAGCATGATGAAAAGAGTGGCGATTATCTCAAAGGAAAAGAGGGATACACTGGGATATTTGAGGTTGTTGCGGTAGAGATAGAGCAGCAGAAATGCCGAGGGAAAGGTGAGAATACAGGAGAAAAGCCCGCTTAAGCGGCTCGATTTCGAAGTCACCATGAACACCGCCGCAAAGGTGGCAAAGGCCGATACGGCAAACACAAGCTCAAAAATCTCGTTGGAGTAGGAGGCGGCGGCCATAAAGCCGGAAATCGCCGTCAGTACACCGCCTGTGAAAATCAGGATTTTGCCCAGAGGTCGTACGCCGTTTTTCCTTATTACCTGCTTTTTGAAAAGCCCTATGCAGACGCCGATTATCAAAAAAGCAAAAATCAGCACCGCTCCGTTGATATAGAGAAGAGGCGCGGACGACTGGGAAGAAAGTATCTTCATGTCCACATCGTAGAATGTGTAAAACAGTCTGAAACGGAAATAGCCCACCGCGAGACCTGCGGCAGCGGCGACAGTCAACAGAAAGAGTTTTATTGTTTTCATAAACCTTAACCTTTCGGAATATATATTCTAATGTATTTATTGTATCACAAAATGATGGAAAATTCCACGGGTTTTTGAAAAAAGGAGCTGTTATGAAAAAAATAGTGTTGTTGCTTCTGATATGTCTGATACTGACAAATATGGACGACATAAAGGAGCTGAAAAACGGTAAGCTTGAAGATTATAATGTGCCGACGGTCTCTCAGAACGAAGAGACCGAGGCATCCGACGAAGGGCTGCAGGAGCAGAGCGGACAGAGTTATGATCAGACCAAGACCATAACAGTGATGAAGGACGGCGAGACGGTCACTATGACCATGCATGACTATCTTTTCGGTGTGCTGTGCGCCGAAATACCCGCATCTTTTCCGAAGGAGGCCATAAAGGCGCAGGCGGTGTCGGCCAGGACATATACTCTCAATAAGCTGAAGTTATATGAGGGCGGAGCGGTCAAAGACGAGAGCCACGGCGGAGCCGATATGTGTACCGATTACGGTCACTGTCAGGCATACACGGGCAAAACTCCCGAAGAGCTCTGGGGCGAGGACGCCGAGTTTTACGCTGAAAAGATAAGGAGTGCTCTCGAGGAGACCGACGGTCAGTATGTGGCCTATGAGAGCGAGCCGATAGTGGCGGTATTCCATTCGGCGTCTGGCCCCATGACCGAAAAGGCGGAAGATGTCTGGGGCGGAAGCTATCCTTATCTTGTAAGCACCGAAAGCCCCGGCGGAGAGGAATCTCCCAAATACTACGGCACGGCACGCTTTACCTTAAATGAGTTTACCGAAAAGATAAAGCAGCTCGACTCATCGGTAACCTTTTCCGACGGAAAATACATAGGAGAGGTGACAAGAAGCGAGGCGGGAGGCGTCAAGACGATAAATATAGGGGACAAGACCTTTAAAGGCACCGATATAAGGACGGTTTTCGGCCTCAACTCGACAAACTTTGAAATAAAATATGAAAACGGAGAATTTGTATTTTCCACGATAGGCTACGGTCACGGAGTGGGAATGAGCCAGTACGGCGCAAGAGAAATGGCTCTTTCGGGCAGTACATATGATGAAATTCTCGCCCATTACTATCAGGGCACCGAGATTTTGAAATTAGATTAAAAAAACAGAATAACCTCGGGCGTTTTTGGGAAGAATGCTATCAGAGGTGATAAAAGAATGGAAAATAAACCAAACAAAAAGGGCGGTTTTCAAAATTTCGTAGAGGGTAAAGGGTTTTACATAATCCTTGCCGTGTGTCTTGGCATCATCGGCACATCGGGTTATGTACTCTTTAATTCCGAGCCGTCCGACCCGGAGTTTACCGTAAAAGTACCGAGCAGCGAGACCAAGGTGTCCGATGTCCCCGCGGGAGCCGAGATACCCGATGTCAAGGTGTCCTTTGAAGAGACCACCGAGAAAGAGACAGAAAGAGAGACAGAGGCCGAAAAGCAGCCCGAGACACAGCCTACCGAGGCTGCGGCGGTAAGCGGAGAGACTGAAGTCAAGGAAAAGGTCTATATTCCCCCTGTCATAGGCAAGGTATCCAAAAGCTTTTCAAACGGAGAGCTGGTCTACGACGAGACCATGGGCGATTACCGCACCCATAACGGCGTAGATATAGAGTGCGAGGAAGGGGCGACGGTGTCCTGTTTCTCGGACGGTGTGGTGGAAAAGGTATACAGCGACGAGCTGACGGGCGGCTGTGTGATAATTGACCACGGTGACGGCATAAAGAGCGTATACAAGGGACTTGACACCGCCATAACTCTCACCGAAGGCTGTGAGATAGCGGCGGGCGATGCCGTAGGCTGCTTCGGCAACAACAATTTCACGGAGAGCGAAGAAGAGCCCCACATTCACTTTGAAGTGATGAAGGACGGCCTTTATGTAGACCCCTTTGAGTTTATCAAATAAAAAAACAAGCCGCACAATAGATATACTTTAAAGGATAGTAAAAAGATGTGTAGAATTTTCTACACATCTTTTATTTTTGTTGTTCCGTGATTTAACAAATAGAAATATGTATATTATTTTCCGTTTATTAGGTAAACTTAAAATCATTTTACAAACTCAAATATATTGCTTTTGTTCTAGAAAACTATAGAACATGCCAATTATCTTTACATTTTAAGTTATTAATGATATAATAATTTCTAATAAATAAACATGTTTATTATAGTTTGTGAGGGGATTTAATATGGCAAAAATCATTATAAGGCGTAAGTCGAGCATGTATGGATGGCTTTGTAATCATAATGTATACCTTTTAAATACTTTTGTAGGTGAATTAAAAAGCGGTGGTATACTAGAAATACCTGTCGAAGTTGGAATTCATATACTTTCTTTTAATACTACAATGAAAATGTTAGGAAAAAATGCAACATTTAGCGTAGTTGTAAATGAGCCTGACGAGGTGGTGGAATTAAAAACAAAGTTTAGTATGAGTGGCGAATATAAAATTGAATATGCGGATAATAAACCACATATTCCTGTTGGTGTAAATGCAATAAATAGTCAATCTCAAAATTCACGATTTTGCAATAACAAAACGGAAAGTCAGAATGTTGCTGCCCGATCTACTGGTCTGCGTTGTCCTTGTTGTGGAGGTCAGGATATTATGCCTGTATCAGAAGTATCAAGTAAAGGCAAAGATTTTAAAGCAGGTGATGCCTGCTGTGGTTATATGATTTGTGGGCCTTTAGGATTATTATGTGGAGCAACTGGAAAGGGAAAGCAAATTACGACAAATACATATTGGATGTGTAAAAGTTGTGGAAGTAAATTTCAAGCATAATGGATAAAAGAACAAAGTGCTGGGTCAAATCTATGGTAATTGCTAGAAAAATGTGGGGATGCCATCAAAAACCAGAACGAAGCTTTTTCATAAATGGGTATCAGTTTCCATTATGTGCACGCTGTACGGGTGTTTTAATTGGATATTTATGTTCTTTTTTCCTTTTAATTTTCAACTGTGTAATAAATTATTTAGTGTGTCTGTTATTTCTCGTTCCACTTATTTTGGACGGTGGAATACAGCTATTATTTAATATTTTATCAAATAATACTAGAAGGTTTATTACAGGAATGATTTTTGGCATAGGTTTTATTCAAGTAATAGTAAATGTAGTTCTATATTTGATTTAATGATGATATTATAAAAAAACAGAGTGTAGTCTTTAACTGCAAGTGTGTTTTTATTTGCAGATTATATATGTCATAATGGCAAAGAATATAAGGGCGAATATAAATCCGTAGACCGTGTATTTCCTTATATACAGGCCGAAGACTTTGAAATATGTCCTGTGGAGACGGTCGATTTCGGCAAAGATATTGCTCTTGTATTCGGCAAGGAGACTGCCGTCTATCTTGTTGGGGCTTTTGGCTATGGCCTCGGCTTCACTGTCGTAGAGCCTCATAAGGCTTTGCTTCAGCATTTTGTCGTCTATTTTTCTCTCTTTATTTTTCATAGCGGAAGCCCTCCTTTTCAAGGTTTTCAATAAGCATTGCCCGTCCTCTCTGTATTCGCTTTTTGGCGCTCTCCCTTGTTATGCCCAGTGATGAGGCTATCTCTTTGACCGAAAGCTCCAAAACTATCGAGAAATACAGGGCGTCGCGGTATATTTCGGGCAGAGCCTTTATGACGGCTATTATCGAATCGGCGGCGCTTTCCTCCACAGCTTTGCTTTCGGCAGAGGGCGAGGGGAGGACAACATCGTCTAAAGAGGAAAGTCTGTTTTCTCTCTTGAGGGCGTTGAGGGAGGCGTTTTTCGCCACCACCATCATGTATTTCCTCTGCTGCTCAAAGGTGAGAGACCTGACGGTGGATATGTTTCTGCACACCGAAATAAAGCTGTCGTGGACAGCGTCCTCCGCCTTGTATTGGTCTTTGAGATATGTCATGGCTGTTTTGAGCATAAGGGGTGAAAAATCATCGTAAAGCCTTTGGAGAAAGGCCCTTTCGTCGTCGTCATCTAAAAGCAAGAGAAAAAACATGGTTTTACCCTCCTGTAATCAAGACAAAATAGAACCGCCTTGGGGGACAGAAAATCAGAGGTTTTTGAAAAAATCCATAAAGTATATGTTTTCGGCGGAAAACTCCCTGCCTTTGAGATAATTGAGCTCGCCGCAGTCGCCTTTGAAATCAAAGCGCAGCTTGTAGGAATAGAGACACTGGGACTTATAGGGAAATCCCCTGTTCATGTCGGCGGTGCCGTATTTGGTGTCGCCCACAAGGGGGTGACCCATGTCTGACATATGGGCTCTTATCTGATGGGTGCGCCCCGTCTGAAGGTGACATTCCACAAGGGATATGCCCTTTTTAAAGGACATGACCTTGTAGTCGGTTATGGCGGTTTTTGCTCCCGGGTGGGGAGAGCGGTAGACGAAAACCTTGTTTCTCTTTTCGTCCTTTAAGAGGAAATTCTTAATAGTGCCCGATGGCTTTTGAAATTTTCCGTGGCACAGGCAGAGGTAATATTTCTCCACCTCGCCCTCCTTTATCTTGTCGTTGAGGATTCTCAAAGCGGCGGCGGTCTTTGCGCTTATGACTATGCCGCCCGTGCCGCGGTCTATCCTGTTGCAGAGAGCGGGGGTGAAGCTGTTTTCCTTTTCGGGGTCCCATGACCCTTTCTGATAGAGATAGGCCTTTATATTATTTATAAGTGTATCGGCGGTGCCGTTGTCGTCCTCGTGGACCACCACGCCGACCTTTTTGTCGACGAGCAGAATGTGCTCGTCCTCATAGACTATGTCGAGCTTGGGCTTTATGTTTTTGAATACGGTGTCATCGTCGTGCTTTAAAAAGAACTCGTCGTTTATATACATCTCCACAAGGTCGCCAACGGCGAGTTTGTAAGCGAGGTCGCTCTTTTTGCCGTTTACCTTGACCCTTTTGAGCCTTATGTATTTGTAGACCTGGGAAAGGGGCAGGGAGGGGCAGACTTTTGAGACAAATTTGTCGAGTCTCTGTCCGCTGTCGTTCTTTGAAACGGTAAATGCTTTCATATTTTCTCCTGTATAACTAAATGTATAAAAATCTATTGACAAATCTGTCAAAATCCGCTATAATACTCTTTGTATCAATAATGAGGTGAGATATGCTTATAAGTTTGAGATCTCTCGCCCAGTGTCCGGGCGGAGTTAAGCCTTTTGAATATAGTATAGATTTATCGGGCGAAAAAGTCAACTCCGAGTTTCCTTTTCAGTCGGATATTTCGGTAAAAGGCACTTTGACCGACAGGTCGGGCGCGGTGTTTTTCAAGGCCGATGTCAGTTATACACTGTCTGTCCACTGCGCAAGGTGCGGAAAGGCGCTGGAAATACCTCAGGATCTTCATCTGGATTTTCTGATAAGCTCTTCGGAAGAAACCGACGACGACCCTGACGATGTTTTCTGCATAGGCGGAGATGTTCTGGAGACCGACGATATCGTCGTCCCCGAGATAATAATGAATGTCGACATAAGCTATCTGTGCAGCGAGGACTGCAAGGGTCTGTGCATGAAATGCGGAGCCAATTTAAACGACGGGCCGTGCGGATGCTCAAAAGATACTGACGACGAGCCTAAAGGTCAGCTTGCAAAGCTCAAAGAGCTTTTAGAGAATAAAAAGTAATTATCTTCATAAATGGTAGGAGGTGTCAAAGATGGCAGTACCCAAGAGAAAAATCAGCAAACAGAGACGCGACAAGAGAAGAAGCTCCCACTGGAAGCTCGACATGCCCGGCATAGTCAAATGTCCGTCCTGCGGTGAGTTTGTTCTTCCCCACAGAGCATGCAAAGCCTGCGGAAACTACGGCGGCCGCAAAGTGATTGAGGTTGCAGAATAATCATCGTTGAAATAGAGGAGGAGCTTTTCCTTCTCTATTTTTTTTGGAGGTAAAATGAGCGCGAAAATTACATCGGTCGACAGGAGAAGTCTCTCGGAAAAGGCGGGAATAAAGGCGGGAGACATTTTGATAAAGGTCAACGGAAATCAGATTAGGGATATTTTTGACTATCAGTTTTACACCTATGACGCATGCCTTTCTGTAGAGGTCGAAAGAGACGGTAAAAAGAAAGTTTTTGAAATAAACAAGGAAGAGGGCGAATATATCGGCCTCAATTTCGAAACATATCTTATGGACGAGCAGAAAAGCTGCTATAACTCCTGCATATTCTGTTTTATCGACCAGAATCCCAAGGGAATGAGGGAGACGATATATTTTAAGGACGACGACGCAAGGCTTTCTTTCCTTGTGGGGAACTATATCTCCCTGACGAATATTTCCGACAAGGACGCCGAGAGAATAGTGAAAATGCATTTTTCGCCCCTAAATATATCTGTGCACACCACAGATCCCGAGTTGAGAAAGCTCATGCTGGGCAATCGCTTTGCGGGAGAGGCTCTAAGGCATCTCAAAACCTTTGCCGACGCAGGGCTTGAAATAAAGAGCCAGATAGTGGTGTGCCCCGAGGTCAACGACGGGGAAAACCTTAAAAAGACTTTGAAGGATCTTTCGGACATGTACCCCGCCGTCACAAGCATAGCCTGTGTGCCCGTGGGACTTACCAAACACAGGGAGGGTCTCTATCCATTAAAGCCCATGACAAAAGAGCAGGCGAGAGAAACGATAGCCATAGCCGACGCCTTCAGAAGGGAAAACACCGAAAAATACGGCGAGCCCCTTGTCCACTGCTCCGATGAGCTCTATCTCAAGGCGGGGCTTCCTTTCCCCGAAAGCGAATACTACGGCGAATATGAGCAGCTCGAAAACGGAGTGGGTCTCATGCCCCTTTTTGAGGAGCAGGTGATAGGCGCCGTAAAAATGGCAGATGCCGACGAAAGAGAGCGCAGCTTTACCATAGTTACAGGCGTGGACGCCGCCCCGTTTATGGAAAAAATGCTTGACTACTTGAGGGATAAATGGCATAATTTAAACTGTAATGTAATAGGGGTCAGAAATGACTTCTTCGGCGAGAATGTCACCGTGGCGGGCCTTGTCACGGGACAGGATATAATCAAAAATCTCAAAGCGAGAGAACACGGCAAAAGAATTCTCCTGCCCAATGTAATGCTTAGGCACGGAGAGAATGTTTTTTTGGACGATATAACTTTGGAAGAGATCGAAAAGGAGCTTGGGGTGGAGATCACAGCGGTCGAGCCCGACGGCTTTGCGTTTTGCGACGCGGTCGAAGCTCTTTAGAAAGAGAGGAAATATGGATAAGCCGGTAGTTGCCATAATTGGCAGACCGAATGTGGGAAAATCTACGCTGATGAACCATCTGATCGGGCAGAAGATT
>CAJKFC010000005.1 GCA_905199135.1 uncultured Eubacteriales bacterium | reverse complement strand
AATATTACTCATTTTTTTATTCTAAACCGGAATAACGCCTATTCCAATTTGGTATTATGAAATCTCTGTCCTACCATAAAACGCCAAAATTCCTGGGCCTCTTTAGGAAGAATACGTCCTTTTTTTCTAGCAACAATAACATAGCGGTAAATACCTTCTTCTTTTAACATACCATAAACTACCTGGTCAGTATGCTCTGCCTTCATTACAGTAACCCTTGGAACCAGGACAATTCCACCTCCTCCGCAGGCTATCGCGTAGCGGGTGTCCACATAATCAATCCGTAATGGAGCCGTGGGCCGGATTCTAAATTTTTTTAAGAATGCACACTCCGCATAATAAAGACTGTGTTCCGGTGTCGATAAAATATAACGAAGAGCGGGAGAGCGGAATTTTTCAGCTTCGATAAGCACCGGATGAAATAGATTTGAACCTGTAGTATCTATACCCGAAAGAAGCTCATTGCCGATTGGGATTACGAATACCAACGGATCCTCCTCCAAAGGCATATACTCTATTTGCCCCGACATGACAGGATCTGTATAAATAGCCAAATCTACACTTTCCTCTTCCAAAGCTTTTTCACATTCTTCCGCACTCATATCCAAATACTCTAAAGATGTTTCTGGATAACATTTTAAAAAATCTGCTGTATGTACGCCTGCATAGTGTCCGCCTCGATGAGTGGTTGCCACTCGGACTGGCCTGACCGGCATTTTATTTGCTTGAGCAAGACTACAATTCAGTTCCTTTTCTAATTCCTGATATTTAGCAGCAAATTCTAAAAAAATTTTCCCTTTTTCTGTAAAAGCGGATATGTCGGCAGCGGATTATTTAAAGCGGAAGGAAGATATTTTGATATATTTGAAGGAATATTCTTAAAAATATGCATAAAATATCAGTAATACCAGTAAAAGAGAAACATATTCACAAAAAAGCCTTGAAAAAACGAATATATTGTGATAACATAAGGGTATTGTAATTCAAGTTGATAGTTTTGTTAATACGGAGGTGCTTTAATGGAATACGAAACACTCTGCAAATTGTATTACAAAGATACTGACAGCTATAAACAGACCTATGAAATGAGATTTAATTCGCCGGAATCATTCAAGCTGGACTTTGAAATAGAGGGCAATCAGGCTTTCTTTATTCAAAACCGTGAAATGGTTGAACTGATGTTCAAGATACTCCGCCTGGATAAAGATATTGCTTTACTTTGCAGCAAGCTGCCGAGAAAAGCTTTGTTGCAGTATTCAAGGAAATGTCTTATTGATGAAATAGTCCTTACAAACGATATTGAAGGTATTCACAGCAGCAGAAAAGAAATAGGCGAAGCTTTGTTTGTGCTTGAGAATAGATCTGAGGAGAAGAAAAGAAAAACAAGGTTTGCGGGCCTGGTGAATAAATATTTCAAACTCAGCAGCGGTGAAGAAGTACCGCTTTCTACCTGTGAGGACATACGCAGCTTATACGATGAGATAGTTCTCAAAGAAGTAAGAGAAGAAGACCCGAATAATATTCCGGACGGAAAGCTGTTCAGAAAGGACAAAACATCTGTCGTCAGCGCCACCGGGAAAGAGATACATCCGGGAATGACGCCGGAAAGCAAAATCATAGAATATATGACGAAGGCATTAAATATTCTGAATGAAGACGGTATTGAGAAGCTTTACAGAATAAGTCTCTTTCATTATATGATAGGATACATTCACCCGTTTTACGACGGAAACGGCAGAATAGCGCGTTTTATTTTCAGCTACTGTTTATCGTGCTCGATGGAGCATATATGGGCATATAGGATATCGGAAGCCATAAAGGAAAACAAGAAAGATTATTATAAAGCTTTTGAGATTTGTAATGATTACAGGAACAAGGGCGATTTGACTCCATTTATCATAATGATGCTTAATGTGGTCTACAATTCAGGAAAAGAGCTTTTTGATTCTTTATACAAAAAGAGTATTGTATGGGCAAGATATGAAAAAATTGCGGAAGATTTCAAGCAGGCTGAAGATGTTACAGTGAGAAAGCTTTACAGTGTGCTTATTCAGGCGGCATTGTTTAGTGAAGAGGGAATCAGCACGATTGAATTACTCGACTTTCTTAACATAAGCCGTTCCGGATTAAAGCAAAAGCTGGATATTGTAAAAGAACAGGGGCTTCTTTGCCAAGATAAAAAGGGAAGAGAGAACTTCTATCAGATAGATATCCGAAAAATGGACGAGTTATCAGAAAAGCAATAATATCCTTATTTCTCCGAATGATAAAACGATACAGATATTTTTTAAGCCGTTCCTTTAGGAACGGCTTTTTAATTTGCCCGGCTCATGGCAGCTCCATATTGCACACGCTATTTTTCCTTTTCCTGTAAAAGGTTTTCAAAGAAGCGGTCGAGGAGCTCGGAGGTCTGCTTCTGCTTTTCTGAGTATGTATGCTGATAGACGGTTTTGAGCATATTGGAAGTAGAATGACCCATGCGCTCCATGGCGTATTTATCAGGCACGCCCAGCATGAGCATGGTAGAGGCATAGGCGTGCCTGAGATCATATATTCGGCAGTGGGGGAGATTGTTCTTCTTTAAAAGTCTGCGGAACATGGCTGTAAATGCCGAATATGTAAGGTCAAAAACAAACGAACAAGAGGGAGACTGAGGCATTTCTTTTAAGGCGTCAAGGAGTACAGACGGGATATCCATCGTCCTGGTACGGTTAAAGGCTTTTGTTGTCTCTTTATATATCTTTTCGCCGCCGTCGGCATAGACAAGGGCAGAGTGTATATACACTCTGTCTTTTTTTATATCCTCTTTTTTCAATGCGAGAATCTCGGACGGAGACAGGCCGAGAGTGGCGACAAAAAGCAGGAAGGTATAAAGGCGTATATCCTTTTCTTTTGCCGCCGAAAGAATTAGGGCGACACGGTCGGGGTCGGGTATTTCCCGAAGCTTTTTCTGAGGCGGGGGAACAGATAGCTTGGGAAGAGGCAGACCGCACTGTGAGAAGACGGCCGACAGAAAGCCTATCTGATTTTTTATGGATTTGGGCGAATAGGCAGCGGCATTTTCATTTATCAGATTTTGCAGCTCGAGAGCCGTTATTTTGGACATCATACGGTCTGACAAAGGGGAGAGTGCCGTGCGTGTTATTACGGTATATCCCCTTATAGTGGAGGGTGAAAGAATGTTGCTTTTGCTTTGGATATATCTTTCTGCTGCCTTCAAGAAGGTGAGACGGTTTTCGGACAGGCCAATGCGGAGCTTTTCCTCCTGTTCCGCTGCCAAAGCCTGAGCTTTACGGGCAGAATCGGCCGTCACTGAATAACGCCTGCCGTCCACCGAAAATTGTACTCTGTAATTTCCCGAGGGCAATTTAGTGGCTTTGGACATGATTTCTCCTTTCTTTTTTAAATGGGTAAAATGAGGTCGTGTATCAGCTGATCGGTTTTCTTTTCCCATACTGCTTTGTCGCACACAACGACCAGTCTTTTTCGGGCTCGGCTTACGGCTGTATTCATGACCTGCTTTCCGTTTGTGTTGTCTTTATTCGTATTGGTAAAATAAAAATCGGTCGTATCCACGACACTCAAAATGACGGTATCCCACTCACGCCCCTGAGACTTGTGAACGGTCATCACCTTGTTTTCCTGTCTTAAAAGGGGAAAACGGCGCTGAATAGCCGCAACTTGGTTTTTATATGGGGTAATTATTGCAAAATCCGAAAGGTCGTTATTTTTAATATACTCCTCTATGGCGTCTATTTCGGCGGTGTTGACGCGGTCTTTGACGGTGTTTGCAGGTGCGTCGATAGTTACTATCTCTGTAAAAATGTCAGGGGCGGAGCGCAGACCCATTCGGTAAACATGTTTGTCCAGAATGTCGGCAAGAGAAGAGGAAAAACGATATGTGAGAGTGAGATCGGATTTTCGCATGACTTTAAAAGCCGGAAGCGAATGTTGCACATATATCTCTCTGAGAGCTTCAGCGTCTGACGAGAAAAAATCTTCGACATACAGCGAGGACATATCCCAGAAAAAAACATTGTGGAGATCTGACCTGTCCGCATAATCTTTTTTCTCAAAGAGAGAGCTGCTGCCTTCGAAAACAGGGGGCAGCTGCATGTGGTCTCCCAGCAAGGTGACAGGGCAGCCGCAGGTGAAGAGACAGAGAGCTTTGCACAGATTTAGAAAGGCTGCTTCATCTACAAAAATATGAATAGGGTTCAGAGTGTCGGAAGGAAAGGCCTGACAATATTTGTCGACGGTACAGGCGATAAGGCGTGCATTTTCGATTGCGGCATCGGAAGTATGGCGGCGGTTCAGAGCTTCCGAAAGGCTTTCCAGCTCTTCTTCAAGAGCCTCTATTTTACAGGCGTTTACGGAGTCTGCGAAAAACCCTGATGCTTCAAGACGATCCTCATACCCGGGAAGCATGCTTTGCACTTTAAAAGTCAAAAGGGACAGCGTGTGTCTGTTCAGATCTTTTACAAGATAACCTATATTGCTGTCGTCAGTGAGACGGGATTTTATGTCCTCGATTGTCCGATCAAGAGAGACGGCAAGACTTTCTGCCGACACGACGAGCTCATTTCTTGAACGCTCGAGTTCCGAGAGACTTGCGGAAACGGCGTCGCACCGCTTGAAATTGTATTCTCGGGATTCTCGCAGAGACTGTATGAGCTCTCTGTCGCGCTGCACCGCTCCGGGGAAAAGCAGCCTGACAAAGGGGAAGTACCTCTTTTGCGACAGGCGTTCCATTCTGCGCAGAAACATATCGGCTTCGTGCATTAGTGAGCGAAATTCAGAAGTCTTTGCGCTTATATCTTTGAGACATTCCGAAAGGGCTGTCTCGGCTTTCTGAGATTTTTGTCTGAGGGATACCGCTTCGGTCAGCTCGGCGGAAAGCTTTGAATATTTCTCCCATTCTTTTACCGCCTTTATTTTTGCCTTGACGCTTTTTATCTCTTTTTCAAGCTGAGATATAGTCTTGTCCACGCGGCTGCCCTCACAGCACTCGGGATAGAGCTTTCTGAAAGATTCCGACGGAATACCGAGACGGCATACACAGGAAAGAGGAATACCGTTCTCTTTGAGCATTGGAAGTATGCCCGAAAGGCTTTGCTCCAAAGCGTTGTTGGTGGGAGCGCACAGCAGGATTTTGCCGTCTGACGGCATGTTTTTTATGTAATGCATTATGGATTGGGAAAGCACGACGGTGGTCTTTCCCGTTCCGGGAGGCCCCCAGATATATGAAAAAGGAGATGTGAATATGTTTTCTATCGCCTCCTTCTGGTTATCAGAGGGGGAGCGTGTACCTTCAAATGAGGCGGGCGGTTTGAGGACGGAGGCTCTCTTCGGCAGACAAAGGTTAAATGAGTTTTCAATGTGCCAATCCCACACCCGTTTTATGAGAAATCTCAAATCCGATATTACGATAATATCTTTCGCCGCGAGATTTGAGAAATCGGGAAACAGCTCATCGTTCGGGCGCAGTTTGAGAGACTGAGTTTTTTCGTCGTATGAGATAAATGAAAAGGCATGTTCTTCGAGGAGCACGCCGTTTATTTTCAAAAGACATGATTCGGGAAAGGATATCTTCGACATGAGAGACAGGGTGATAGTATTGCTTTCACCGTCATACTGCAACTTTGAAACACCTACCCTTATTTCCGACAGTTGTTTTTTGCAGGCATAATTATAGTAATTTTCGGCAGCGGCGATAAGGTCGAGATGTCGCTGCGAAGCCTTTGAAAGAGGCTCGTCCACAGGAGAGGAAGATACGCGGGCCTTTATGGTTTTCATACTTTATCTCCTTGTTTTTTAATTAAAACTTTGCACGCAGCTCAACAACCTTGCCGATGATGACGACGGGAAGGGAGAGGATTTCTTCGTCTGAATACAGCATGGTTTCAAAAGCGGAATTGAGAGGAATGAGCATGACGCCCTGTGGCGTCTTTTTTATTTTTTTGCAGGTGGCCTCGTCGCCGTTGACCAGGACGATGGCAATCTCACCGTCTTTTACATCACTTTGCTTTTTGACAATGACAACATCGCCTTCGAGAAATCGCGGCTCCATTGAACTGCCCTTGATTTTCAGAGCAAAGTAATCCTGTCCGCAAGAGGTGATGTTTGAGATGTCCTCATAGTCGGTTATGTCCTGTATGGCTTCCGATGGAACACCCGCCTGCACAGAGCCGAGAACCGGCACCCAGACAGGGGAGGAAGTTTCATCACTGTTTCCGAGCAGATAATCTACCGACACATTAAAGTAGTTGGCAAACTTTGTAAGCAGATCAAGGCTAAGCTGTCGTTTACCTGTTTCATAAAAGGAAATGGCGGCTTCCGACACCGAAAAGAGATCCCCCAGTTGTTTCATTGATAGTCCGGCTTTTTTGCGAAGTTCTCTCAAGCGAAGATTTGTATCAGACATATTTGCACTCCTTAAAGGTATTTATGATATAATCATACACTTTACAATTTGAAAAGTAAACACATAATAACAAATCGTAAAGTAGATACTTGACAAAATGTGAAGATAATGGTAATATAAAATTAAACTTAACAATATGTTTAGATAAAACGGAGGAGTGAAACCAAATGCTGAAAGAAATAAGGGAGAAAAAAGGAATTACACAGCAGGAGTTAGCTGAAAAACTTAACATTTCAGGAGGGTATATAAGCCTTTTGGAGAGCGGAGCAAGACGGCCGTCGGTAGAGTTGGCAAAAAAAATAGCCAAGATATTGGATATAGAGTGGACAAGTTTTTTTGAATGATTACCCGTGAGGAGGAGAAAAAATGAAAGGCATGGATAAATGGCTGATATTCAGAGGAAGAGACGAGATGGATCCGTATTATCGCGTTGAGACGGGGACATATGATTTTGCCTGGCCTGACGGAACATGGGCCAACATCGTGATTGATTTCGACCTTTACGAAGAGCACATGCATATTTTCGCGAAAAACATAAAGGGCAGGACTATTCGTGCAGGCATAGTAAGGGCGACAGGAGATATAGAAGCCGTCAGCATAACGGCATCTTCACTGTCGGCCGATGTGATAAAAGCCGAGCATGCAGAGGCGGAGTGTAAGATAGAGGCGAGAAAGTACATAGAGGCAAAACACATAGAGGCAGACGAGCTGGAAGCAAAGGAGATAAGGGCGGAAAGGGTAAACTGCGGCATTATAAAGGCGGGGCAGGCGGCTTTTTCACCTATCCGATATAGGAAAGAGCCCGAAGCTATCACGAATGAAACATGGAAAGATAAACTTTACGGCAAGGCCGAGCTCATAGAGGCTGCCGATGCCGAAGAAGACATAAGGCGAGTGAGAGAACGGGAGAACGATGAATACCGCAAGTATATGATAGAGGCAATGTTAGCATGGTAGGAATTATGGTTAAAACAGGCGCCGCTGCTTTCGTGATGATGGTGTTTTCGGCAGCGGCGTATGAGGCAGGTTTCATAACAAAAAGTCAGGGGCTTTTGCAGGTGTTTTTGTTTATGCCTGCGTTTATACAGGGCTTAAAGGAGGTGGCAAAAATTGCCGAAGGTATATCTGACGACGAATGACAGAAAGGACGCGTCCATGAGCGGAGTAATACGCATGGCGCTGAGAAAAAAGAATCTGAATATAAGCAGGTTGGCGGTCATGATGGGGCTGTCGGTGCCCACCATGTACGGCAGGATGAGACAGCCCGAAAACTTTACGGTAAAGGAACTGAGGAGGATAGCCGACATACTGGAGATAAGCGCGGCGGAGCTGGGCGACAATGTATGAAGCGCGGAAAGAGATATGAGACATGCCGCGTATGCGGCAGAGAATGGAATGTAAGTACACAGGCAGCCGGGGGCGGATACATATGCCCGCGCTGCGGAAAGGCGGAACGATATGGAGAAAAGCTTGAGAGAGGCAGTGGTGTCGGCGGCTCTGGAACAGGCGGGCGCCGGCAGGGCGCTGAGGTTTAAGCAGAGGGCCGACCTCTATGCTCACAGGTGCATGAGAAATGCAAAAGACATGGCCGAGATGTTCGGCTCGGGTGAAGAGATATGGCTCGAGGAGATGGCGCAGCTGCTTTACGGCGAAGCTGAATGCAAAAGCGATGCAGAGACGAGGGACGAACAGTTTGACAAGATGTTTTACGATATGGCGTTCACTCAAAAGACGCAGAAAACCGTCCTGGGAGGCATAAGGCTCATGGTGTTTGACTATGGGGCGGTGCTCAGGGAGGAGAGTCTCAAGATAGGGCTTTCCTATGCCGTGGCTTTGGAGGAGGCGGCCGCAAGACTTTTGGAAAGGAGAAGCTGGGACGAAGGTTTTCAGTGACAGACAATGGAAAAGATGGCTTACAGGGCGTCGGATATCGCCTGCGCTTTGGGAATTACGGCGAGCGGTATGAGACACATGATAAAGAGCGGAAAGATAAAAGGGGTGAAAATAGGGGGCCGCTACTATATTTCAGCCCGTGAATATTGCAGGCTGAAAACCCTGATAGAAGAGGGGGACGCCGATGGGCAGACATAAAAAAGACGGACTGGAGTTTTTCTATCTCGACACCGAAATATTTTTAGACGACAGGATAAAGGCCCTCATCGGCAGATTCGGCTCCTTTGGCTTTGCGTTTTATATATACATTCTCTGCACGGCCTACAAGTGGGGATATTACTTTCACATAGACGAGGATTGGATATTTTCGGCCGCCAGAGAACTTTCGGGAGACACGGCGGAAGCGGTAAAGGTGCTGTTCTATCTCGTCAAAAAAGGGCTTTTGGACGAGGAGAAGATGAGGCTCTACTCGGTGGCCACATCGAGGGGAATACAGCTGAGATATCAGACGGCGGTAAAGACCAGGGCGGCCAAGAGAAAGGTGACGGTAAACGGAAAATACTGGATACTGACGGAGGAGGAGACCCAGAGGTACATAGAGGTGGGGGAGGATTTTTTATCCGAGAAAAACGGCGATTTTTCCTCGGAAAAACTCCCTTTTTTCCGAGGGGATATAGGAGTTGATCTGAGCCTTTTTCACGATAAATCCGAGAACAATGACGATTTTTCCGCGGAAAAATATTCTTTTTTCCAGGGCGGCCGAGAGAAAAAAAGAAAAGAAAAAGAAAAGTATACAAAAGAAAAAGAAATAGAAAAAAAGAGAGAGAGGGAGAAAGGGGGAAATGCAAAAGGGGGAAAACAGAGAGTGCCCCTCACGGCAAAGGTAAAAAGCGGAGTGGACAGGCATGCTTTCGGACAGTTTGAAAATGTGTTTCTGACAGAGGGCGAGAGACGGTCATTAGAGGAGAAATACACAAACGCCTCTCTCATGCTCGAGAGCTTTTCGTGCTACAAAAAGGCCTCGGGAAAGAAATACGATGACGACTATGCGGCCCTTTGCAAAATAGCCCTTAAAGACGGAGAGAGAAGAAGGGCAGCGGCGGTAAAGAAACCTGAGAGCATAAAGGCGGGAGTTCCGCCCAGCGACGAGGTGAGGGCCGTGTTTGCCGGGATATTCGGCAGGAAAGAGGAGGAGAGAGGTGATAACGGTAGAATGTCCCTTTTACAAATACCACATCATGAAGGAGATGAGGGTGAGGTGTGAAGAGGGCGGAATGAGATTTAAAACAAGGCAGGAGCTTTATGATCACATGCTGAAATACTGCCGAAGCGTAAAAAATTACAAAGATTGCCCCAAGGCAATAGAACTTACAGCGAAATGGGAGGAGATACTGTGAACGATGCCAAAGATTACCTCATAAGCAGGCAGGCTGCCGAGATAAGACAGCTCAAAGAGGAGCTGAAGGCCGAGAGAGCCAAGTGCGCCGTAGCCGAGGAGACGATAAAACACCTGGCATTGAGGCTTATGGAAAACACGGGAAAAAAGACGGTGGAGGTGGACAAGGAGGATTTGAAAAAGGCCGTGCTCACGAGATATGAGACGGAGCCCCTTTATGAAAACGGCAGCTTTAAGGGCTTCAGGATAGGGCTCAGAGAATGAAAGGCGTGTGCGATGAAAGATTTTGCGAAAAGGCCGCAGAGAGAAGCTGCATCTATTGCAGGGAATACCTTGACGGCAAATGCAAATCGGGGCACAGGGTTTCCAAAGGGAGACGCCGCTGCTTTGTATGCAGAGAGGGAGAAGAATGCGAAAACAGAGTTTTTTACATAACGGTCAAAATATGCCGCAGATGTAAAGGGGTGCTCACCTCGAAATACGGCCTCAAATACGGCATAGGCAGAGAATGTGCCGAAAGAGAGCGGGAGGAGATGTACCGCAAAATGTCCCTGAAAGGACAGATGACGATTTTTGAAGAGGAGAGTGAAGATGAACAGCATAGTTTTGATGGGCAGGCTGACGGCAGATCCGGAGCTCAAAACGACACCGAACGGGGTGTTTGTAACGAGTTTCTCGCTGGCTGTACAGAGGCGATCACAAAGAGGAGAGTGTGATTTCATACCGATAGTGGCGTGGAGGGGAAATGCCGAAGTGGTGACGAAGTATTTTGAAAAAGGACAGATGATGGCGCTCACGGGCCGCGTGTCCACAAGAAGCTATGAGGACAGAGAGGGAAAGACGAGAAAGGTCTTTGAGGTGACGGCCGAGGAGGTGTATTTCTGTTCTTCAAAGGAGAGGAAAGAAAGGGAGAAGGACGGAACGGAAGATGAAGAGCTGCCCTTTGCCCTGTGCGAGTGCTCGGATTTTGAATGCGGCGGACAGCTGCCGTTTTAAAGGAGGTTTCAAAAATGTTTATGTCGGAAGACGAGATACGCCGCTCATATCGTGAGGCCAAAGACCCCGAAAAGCAGATAAAGATACTGGCCGATATGAACTGCTGCACGGCCTTTCAGATAAAGCAGGTTTTGGGCATAAGGACCCGGGTGGACGAGAAGCTTTACGCAAGATTTGAAGAGCTCTACGGCAAGGGCATGAGCGATCAGAAGATAGCCAAGGAGACGGGGGTATCTCACCCCGTAGTGGCCGGGTGGAGAAAGACAAAGGACTTGCCGCCAAACGGAAAACAGGTGCCCAAGGGCCCTGCTGAAAGCGTAAAAGACGAGAACGGCAGCGGAGACAGGGCGAAAATACAGCCCTATATATTCGACTCCTTTTGTGAGGCATCAGAGCTCATGGGAAAAGAGGGTCTGCCCGTAAGAGACATATGGAGAGATGTTTTGGGAGAGGTGAGCGAAAAGCTTTTCTCACTGTCTCTCATATTTGACGAAGAGGACGGCGAGATAATGGCAGTGGCGGCGTCTCTTGCGGCAAGGTCTGTTTTATCGCAATATAAAAAATCAAAGGGCGGCGGGGACTGATTCCTCTGCCGCTCTGCAAAGTTTTCCCGTTTGCCGAGAGACTCGGAAAACAGGAAAGGGCTTCGGCCCGCTCGGAACGCCTTCGCGCGTTCTTTCAGGGCTTGTTAAGAGCCTAAGTTTTCAACCAAGGGGAAAGGAGAGGAATGTGGAGAAGAGACTTGTGAAAAAAATATGCAGGAGCGGAGACTGCGTTGAGGAGTTTTACTGTCTTAAAGGTCTTAAAAAGATGACCAGGGCCGAGAGAAAAAAGGGAGCCTCCGATTTGAGGAAGGCGGACAGCAATTTCAAAACGGCGGTCAAGAGACTGGCGAGAACACTCAACTGCAATTTTCACTCGGGAGATATGCTTATAACTCTGGACTATGAGGACGGCAGCCTAAAGGACGAAGGCGGAATTGAGAGAGACGGAAGGCTGTTTTTGCGCCGTCTCAAATACAGGCTCAAAAAACAGGGACAGGAGCTGAAGTCGGTATGGGTGATAGGACAGCGCAGCTCTCAGACGCTGCTGCCGGCAAGGCCTCACCACCACATCGTGATGAACAGAGTGGATTTCGAGACGGTGTGCGCCAACTGGCCTATGGGAAATGTCAATTACCGTCTTTTGCAGAATCAGAAGGATTACACCTCTCTGGCGGTATATCTTTTGAGGAATGTCAAAAGAGATATACCCGACGCGAAAAAATACAGACCCTCGAGGAACTTAAAGCTCCCCGAATGGGACGAGGTTACGGTCAGAAAGATGACCCCTATAAAAACGCCGAAAAATGCCAAGGTCATGTCGAGGGAGGAATACGATCCGGCAAGGGGCAGAGATTATGTGAGGTATACGGTATGACTCAGAAGGAGCTTTCGCGCCTTTTGTATCTGCAGCGGGAGATATTATCTTTAGATGAGGATATGGACTTTAAAGACAGGCTGAGCCCAAAGGACAGGGAGAAAAAGAGACGGCTTCTTCAGAGAAAGTCTGCGCGGCTTGAAAGAGAGCTTGAAAAGCTGACTCGGTTTATAGAGAGCGCCGACGACCCTCTCATGCGAATGATACTCAAATACCGATATCTTTACGGACTTTCGTGGACTGCGGTAGCCATGAGGGTGGGAGGCGGCAACACGGCGGAGAGCGTAAAAAAGAGGGCTTACAGATACCTTCAGAAGATGGGGAGATGAAAGGCGCACGGCGCCTTTTTTCTCTTTTTAAAACTTGTCCCGAATGTCCCGATTTTCTGTGATATGATGACAGTGAGGACATTTCGGGTACATAGCATCACAGAGAGACACAGGGGTGGGAGTGCGGTGATGATTACTGAATAATTTTACTTTACCGAAGATTTTTCGGCGCAGGGAGGTGGTTATTATAGCTGCGCGGCTGACAGACAGGCAAAAGAAGAAAATAGTGGTCGATTATCTCGAAAGCGGCAGCCTGAGAGCCACGGGAAAAAAGAACAAGGTGGCACCTGCCACAGTAAAGCGCGTCGTAAGCGAATGTTCCGATTTTGAGCAAAAAGTATTGCAGAAAAAAGAGGAGAACACGGCCGACATATATGCGTACATGGAGAAAAACAGAGATCTTGTGTGCGAAATCATAGGAAAAGGGCTTGCCGCATTAAACGATCCCGACAAGCTGGCGGCGGCAACGCCGTCTCAGATCACGACGGCCCTGGGCACACTTATCGACAAGTTCACATCTCCCCAGGGAGTGAGCAGGGAGGTCGAAGACCTGTCGGCTCTGGCCGATAAGCTCAAGCTATGAAACTGACATCGACAATACCCTGGGCCCCTTTCAGTGAAAAGCACAAGCGATATATCCGTGCCGCCTTTCACAACAAGATGAATGTGGCGGAAGGGGCGATAAGGTCGGGAAAGACCATAGACCACTGCATTATAGCCGCCGCATATCTTGAAAAGTGCCGTGACAGGATACATCTTGCCAGCGGCGCAACCATAGGAAACGCAAAGCTCAACATAGGAGTGTGCAACGGGTTCGGGCTTGAAAACCTGTTCCGCGGCCGCTGCCGATGGGGCAAGTACCGCGACAATGAAGCTCTGTTTGTAAACACTCAGACGGGGGAGAAAATAGTGGTATTTGCAGGCGGAGGGCGTGCCGACAGCTATAAACGCATTCTGGGCAACTCCTACGGGCTTTGGATAGCCACCGAGATAAACGAACACTATGACGAAGACGACAGCCGAACATCGTTTATCAAGGTCGCCTTCGGCCGTCAGGCGGCGGCCAAAGACCCTCTTGTGCTCTGGGATCTCAACCCCTGCGGACCGAATCACAGGATATACACCGACTACATAGACAAATACCGAAACGGGTATGAGGGAGGATATCAGTACTGTCACTTTACCCTGGAGGACAATCTCTCGGTGACAGAGCAGCGCAAAGCCGAGATAAAGAGCCAGTACGATGAACAGAGCGTATGGTACCGAAGGGATATTCTGGGAGAGCGCTGCACTGCCGAAGGGCTTGTATATCCTCTTTTCGCCGACAATCCGAAACGATATGAGACAGAATGCAAGGACATTCCGCCCTTGAAGTTTATAACAATAGGAGTGGATTTCGGCGGAAACAAGTCGGCCTACGCCTTTGCGGCGTCGGGGATAACGGAAGACCGAAAGCTCATCGCATTGAGGACGGTCCGCATACCGGCAAAGGGAGTCAGCGTAGAACAGATGACAGGTATGTTTACGCGGTTTGCAGAAGGGGTGGAAAGAGACTACAAAGAGGTGGATTATGTGTACGCCGACAGCGCCGAGCAGGCCATAATCAACTCTATGTACCGCCAGACGAAGTACAATGTGCGCAGCTGTTTCAAGGGAGAGATAATCGACAGAATACGCACGATGGACATTCTGCTTTCGGCAGACAGATTTCGATATGTAAAAGACGAATGCTCAAGCCTGGTGTCGGCTCTGAGCGACGCCGTGTGGGATCCTTCAAAACCCCATGATGTGAGACTGGACGACGGCAGCACCGACATAGACACGCTGGACGCTTTTGAGTACAGCTTCAGCGCGTTTTTAAAACAGCTTTTGCTTTGAGGAGGTGACAATATATTTTTCAGCAGCTTAAAAGGCGTATATACGCCGTTTTCGGCAAGACAGTTCCCGAAAAAACCGAGGGCGATATTCAGAAAAGCCGCCGATATAAGAGGGAATATGAGGACATACAGAGCGTAAACTTTTCTGCTCTTTTTGCCGGCTCTCTGGCCAATAAGGCGGTGAGCGACAGCAGCATGACTGTCCTCGACGCAGACGGAGAAAAAAGCAGACGCAGCGAGTTTGTATGCACCGTCATATATCCCGTATGGGACGGCATAAAACAGACTGTTGCCCAGGCTTTGGGAAAAGGCGGAAAGTTTCTCGTGCCCTATGTCATAAAAGACAGGATATATGTGGCCTCTCTCGATCAGACCCGCTGCATCGTAAACGGCGTAAGAGGCGACGGAAGAATGACCTCACTTACGGTGACGGCCGAGATAAAACAGGTGGGAAACACATATTACAGCCGCATTATCGACTATACCCTTGAGGGAGATACCCTTTCGGTCATCATCAAAGCCCTGGACGGCAGCGGAAACGAGGTGCCTTTGGACACGGTGGAGGAATGGGCTCTTATAACGCCCGAGTTCACCGCCGCGGGCATAGACCGAATACCTGTCGCCTTTTTGAAATGTCCCAAGGACAACAGGGAGGAGGACAGCTTTTACGGTGTGCCCATAACATACGGCTGCGGCGACACTATAAGACAGCTTCATGAGCTGGCCCGCCAGATAGAGAATGAATACGAAATCAAAAAGGCTTTCGTGGGCGCCGATGAGTTTCTCTTCGGCAAGGACGGAAAGCTGCCTGAAAACGGACTTTTTAGGAAGTTTTCGGGATCGCCTTCTTTGGACGGAAAGAGCTTCTGGGAGGTGTTTGACCCGAGCATAAGGGACAGCTCATATTACGCAAGATACAGCGCCCTTGCCCTTCAGCTTGAAAAGGAAGTGGGCACCTCGAGGGGCATACTGACAGAGCCGTCCACCTACGGAGCCACCGCCACCGAGATAAAGAGCGCCAACCATGACACCTTTTGTCTCGTTTCGGACATAAGGAAAAACATACAGAGATGTATGGAAGACCTTGTGTATTCGGTGGACATGTACGCCGAGCTCTTCTCGCTGACACCCAGCGGAGCGGCGGGCAGGTGCAGGGTGAGCTTTGACTGGGATATGTCCCTTGCGGAGAGCAGCCGAGAGACTTTTGAGCAGCTTTCCGAGCTGGAGAGCCGCGGCATCATCTCATCGGAGCGTCTCAACAGCTGGGTGACGGGGCAGTCTGTTGCCGATGCCAGGGAAGAGATAGAAAATGTGAGGAAGGAACAGACGAGGAGCGTCTCTGCGCTGATCTCTCCCGAGGATCTGGAGCCGTAATTTATGCTGAGTGAAAAGCAGATAGAGTCGGCCTTCGAGAAAATACGGGAGAGGATAGACAAGGTAAACGGCGAATATCTTAAAAAAGTGGGGGAGCAGATAAAGACGATAGGCAGGCTGAATCCTCAGAGTGTAAACCGAATAGAGCAGATGAGGATATACGGGGCGCAGTCCCGAAAGATAAAAAAGGAGCTTGAAAAAGCTCTCGGTCTGTCGGCAAAAGAGGTGAGCGCCCTTTTAAAGAGGGCCGCTGAGGAAGAGTACGCCTCGGCGGATTTTCCGGCGGTACAGACATGGAAGAAACCTATTCCTCTACTTCAAAATCATTCCCTCATGACATATATCGAAGCTGTCTCGGCTCAGACCGAGGAGACCTTTATAAACTACTCCAAAACCACGAATATAGACGAGAATTACCGTGAGACGGTCAGCGACGCCATAGACGCCGTTTCCCGCGGAGTGGACGACTATAACTCGGCCATAAGATCCTCCATGCGAAAGCTGGGGGGAGACGGGCTGAGGGTGACATACGAAAGCGGGCATACCCGCAGGCTCGACACTGCGATACGCATGAATATTCTCGACGGTGTAAAGCAGATAGCCGGTGAGGCCCAGAGGCAGATAGGAGAGCAGATCGGAGCGGACGGCGTGGAGCTGTCGGCCCATCCGTATTCGGCTGCCGACCACGAGGCGGCCCAGGGCAGGCAGTATACCCTTGAGGAATATGAGAAAATGCAGTCGGGAAGCAGCTTTAGCGATACAGACGGGAACAGATACGAGGGCTTTCGCCGCCCTGTCATGCAGTGGAACTGCCGACATTTTCCCAGCTATATCCTCATCGGCATATCTCCCCGAAGATACAGCGATGAGCAGCTGAAAAAGTGGCGGGAGAGCAACCGCAAAGGCTGTGAAATAGACGGAAAATCCTATACGATATACGAGGCGTCTCAGCTCATGAGAAGACTCGAGACAAAGATACGGCAGCAGAAGGACATAGCCAACCTGGCGAAAATATCGGGTGACGGCGTACTCAGAAGACAGGCCCAGACAAAAATACGGGAAATAAGGGCAAAATACAATGAGACGGCGGAAAAGGCAGGTCTTAGAGTGAGAAACGACAAGATGATTGTCGAAAGCCGAAGCGGAGATTGCGGATAAAGGCGCGCTGTCTATACAAAAAGCCCGTGATGCCATAAGAAACGGGGAATACCCCATCAATATAAACCCCGAGAAACAGAAGCGCCATATGGAGGGCACGAGTACAAAGGGACGAAGCGTCATCACCGTCAGCATGGAAGAGCTTCAGGAAATAGTGAACAGAACGGCAGGCAGCGGCGTAATGTCATCAAATGCCAAAGGTGAATGGGACAAAAAAGAAATTATACATGCGGGTACCGTTTTGGGCTATACAATAAACGAAGAAAATGTTATAATATACACAGAAAGAGGTAAAATCCATTACAGCAAGACGGGAGTGCATGTAGTACCCTATTCAGGAAGGTGAGTATATGAGAATAGAATATCCGGACAGATACCTCGGTAAAAAGATTCGAGTTTACTGCGACAGCGGAATGGCGTTTACAGGGACAATGACGGGATATTGCTTTGACTATGACGACGACGGAAACGAACTCACGGAAATAGATATAGATTGTAATTATTACCATGTCATAGGCGCAGCGGGAATGTCGTTTGTCGATACCGAAATAACAAAGATCGAGGTTTTGGACGAAGAGAAAAAATGATAGACGAAAAGGTTTTAAAGACTGTCGAAGAGATCCTTAAAAAAGGCCACCGCGTCGAGCTGATACCCGTCAAAGACGGGGTCAGGGTGATAAAGATCGAACGCAGGGAGGTAAAAGGATAAAATCAAATATTTCTCCCGCTCAGGAGCGTCTGAGCGGAAGACCCGAGCGTGGGTAGCTGCAAAAGCGGCTGTCCGCGCTTTTTTTATTTATACAATATTCCTCGGGCGCAGAGGTTTAAATGCGCGGGCCCCTTTCGCTGCGGTACAGCGGATTTATAAATAAAAACCATTTGGGGGCGGAAAGGAAACATATGGATTTTACGGAAATTTTCGGCGGGAACTCCCTTACATTGGAGCAGTTTCTCGAAAAGACAAAAGACATGAAGCTTTTTGACTTAGCCAAAGGCGGCTATGTGGCAAAAGGTAAGTATGACAGCGACATCGAAAGGCTCAAAGGCGATCTTAACGAGGCGAATGCCGCCATTGCGGCACTGGAGCAAAACAAAGACGATGCCGAAGCTCTCAAAGCCGAGCTCTTGAAATACAGGCAGGCGGAAAGTGAGAGACAGGCGCAGGCCGAAAAAGAGGCCGAAAGGGCAAAGCTCATAGAGAGATTTCAGGCGGCAAAGGGAGATAGAGAGTTTTCCTCGTCCTTTACGGAAAACGGCGTTTTGGAGGCATTCTCCGCCGCTCTCAAAAAGCCGGAAAACCTGGGCAAAGGCGACGCGGAGCTTTTCGCTTCTCTTACGAACGACCAGGAAGGGGTCTTTAAGAGCGCTGTCTCTCCCGTCAATATGGGCAAGATAACGGGAGAAAAAGGGGCGGAAAAGCCCAAAATGCCCACATTCTTTTAAACAGGAAAGGATTTTAAACTTATGTCACGAATTGACTCTCTTTCAATTTTGCTGGATCCTTCCGGCAAGGACAAACTGTCCGAGAAATACGGCCCTGTAATAGAAAATCTGCAGAAAAGCACCATCTCGGGCATACTCAAAAACAGGGATTTAAGCGGCGATCCCACTTCGGGAAGTGTCGAGGCCAAGAGGTTTGCAAACGCCTCATCCAAGGCCTACGGCACGGCCAGGGCGGCGGGAGCGGCCGACAAAATAAAGGCCAAGCCGGTGCCTGTATCTATAAACACCGACAGAGAGCTGCTCGAAGAGGTGGAGGAAAAGGACACCAGACTTTACGGAACAGATAATCTCATAGACCGCCGAATATCGGGTCACAGCAAAAGCATGGAGCGCGATCTGGAAAGAGCTTTCTTCAGCTGCGCCGAGACAAACGGCACGGCTTATACTCTTACGGCAACAGCTATAAACGAGCAGGTGGAGGAGCTTATTCAGAAAATCGAGACGACGAAAAACGACTATGTCGACGGTGTAGACCGCGATATGATCTCGGTGATTCTCGATACCGCAACCTACGGCAAAATGCGCAATTTCCTCGATACCTCTGCAAACAACTCCAATGTGGACACGGCAGGCCGTGATTTCGGTCTTTTCCACGGTGTAAAGGTGTATTCCAGCGTATATCTGCCGAGCGGCGTCACGATGATGGCAATGGCCGACGGAGCCATTGCCCAGCCGGTTATGACAACGCTTTCCGACCCCGTGAAGATTCAGCTGTCAAACGCCTACTCCTTTGGTCTGTTTTACAGCTACGGCACCGAGGCGGTCATGCCCGATCTTATATACCATGTGAGCGCGGAAGGCTAAGGCGGACAGTGTACATCGACTATGAAACCTATCTGACCATGGGGGGAAAAGCCGAAGAGACCGAATTTTCCCGCCTTGAGTACATGGCGGGAAAGAAGCTCGAAAGATATACCTTCGGAAGGATAAAGAACACCGAAAATCCTTCCGAAGCCGTGCAGAGATGCATGGCCGAGCTTATAAACGCCATGGCCCGTGCAGACCCCGTACCGCTCATGTCAGAAGCTCCTCTGAGCGGTTTTTCCAACGACGGGTACAGTGAGAGCTACGGTCAGCCTCTCACGGCTGAGAGCCTTGAAAAAAGCCTCTTGGCTTTAGCATATGATTTCCTCGCCGCAGAGACCGACAAAAACGGAGTGCCCCTTCTCTGGGCAGGGGTGACAGAATGAAAAACGCCGTAAGGGATATAACTCTCTATAACTATTACAGAGATACCTCGCCGGAAGAAGAGCATGACACATGCAGCCGCCTGTATATATCGGGCGTGTCGGTCTTCTGCGAAAACGGGGTGAACGCGGACAAGGAGGGCTTTTCTTCCTCCTCGGTGTACACCGTGAGAATACCCGAAAACTCGGTGAAGGCAAAATACACAGAGCCCTTTGAGTTTGACTCTCTCGGGGATAAAGAAGGGTATTTCACCCTGAGAGAGGGCGACAGGATAGTTTTGGGTATGAGCGGGGAAAAGACGCCTTCACGCGCACGCCTTGAGGAGCTTTACGGACGAAATGTTCTCGTAATAACCGGCGTCACGGACAACAGGGGCAAAAGGGCGCCTCACTATAAGGTGACGGGAAAATGAAGATAACAGCCACATTTGAGATGGATTCCCTCGGGAAAATACTGCGAAAGCGCAATCTTGAAAAAGGAGGGGCGGTGCAGAGGTATATCGACAGCGAAGTGATAAGGCAGTGCGAACCCTATGTGCCTTTTGATGAGGGAACACTTAATCGCTCGGCCTCCCTTGCCACACGCATAGGCAGCGGCACCGTGATATACGCCACTCCTTACGCCCGCTATCAGTACTACGGCATGGTGTACGGCCCCAACATCCCCATGACGATAGGAGGGGAAGAGACATTCCGCTCCCCGAAAGGGAAAATCAAAAGCCCGACGGGCAGGAGCCTTACATATAACAGGGAGAGGCATCCTCTCGCCGGATCAAGGTGGTTTGAGCGAATGAAGGCTGACCGAAAAAAGGACATACTCGATGGGGCGAAAAAGGTAGCGGGAGTGAAATGATGACAGAGACAAACACAATGAAAAATCTGCGTCTGTGGCTCAAAGAATGCCCTGCCGTAAACGGAACGGGCCGTTTTAATGTGGATTTCATGGACAGCGGCCCCACCTCATACGCCCTGTATTCGAGCCCTACGGCGGTAAATTACGGCACGGATGTTTTGGGAAATGTCTTTATAAGGCCTGTTCAG
The DNA here is from genome assembly GCA_905199135.1 of uncultured Eubacteriales bacterium. Lineage (GTDB taxonomy): Bacteria > Bacillota > Clostridia > Oscillospirales > Butyricicoccaceae > SIG471. Next base: position 15,592 of record CAJKFC010000005.1, on the reverse strand, counting down.
GAGCTCAATTACATATTTCAGGTTTTGTTTCCGTATTCGGAGGATGTGTCGCAGAATCTCAAAAACCTGGAGTTTTTCTCCGATGTGATGAACTGGATATATCTGCAAAACAGCCGAAAGAGCTTTCCCATAATCGAGGAGGGGACGGTACTGTCCGTTATGCCGACGCTGTCCCCGTATGTATATGCCGGAGACGGCCGAAGCGGACGATATCAGATACAGCTGAAAATAAAATACAGACGAAGATCTGACACAGAAAGGAGCATGATAAATGGCTGATATGACATTTAACACGGCTGCGGGTCAGACCGTAGGCCGCGAAATGATGATAGCCTATCTCAATACGGCGGAAGGTGATTCGCCCTCCGCCCCCAAATGGTCGCCCATCGGAAAAAGGGTGGAGGACAGCTCCATCGAGTTTGACTGGCAGACCGAGACCAAAGTCGATATATTCGGCAACACCTACACCACCGGCAAAAAGCCCACGAAAACCCAGACCTTTGAGCCCTGTGAGCTGGACGGAGACGATAAAGCCCAGATAAAAATATGGAATCTCGCCATAAAAGACGAGGCGGTAAACGCTCTGCTCAATCAGGATATGCTCATTGTGCACCTTTACGCCGGCACGGCAAAGACAGCGGTATTTGCCGAGAGATATTCCGCCTGTTCCGTACTTCCATCGAGCATAGGAGGCGAGGGAGGCGGCTCTATCGGGATGCCGATAGATGTGACCTACGGCGGCACGAGAACGACGGGCACGGCGTCCATAGCGGGCGGAGAAGTGACATTTACCGAAGGAGAACAGTGAGAGAAAACATGAGAGAACTGAGTTTTGACAGCGGACTTGTCACATATACCGTCAATGGGAAATGCCAGGTGTCTTTCAACCCCACTGACAGCAATTTCGCCTATCGTCTGTATTCGGCCTTTGAGGAGCTTCACGAAAAGCAGGAGAGCTACAAGAAAAGGCTGGAAGAAATAAATGACAAAAGGGAAATATTTGATTTCGCAAAGGAGAGGGACGCCGAAATGCGCCGTATTATTGACGGAGTATTTCAGGCAGAGGTGAGCGGAGATCTTTTCGGCGGGATGAATGTATATGCCATAGCGGGCGGTCTGCCTGTATGGTGTAACCTGCTTCTGGCCGTTATGGACGAGATGGACGCCGCCTGTATAAAGGAACAGAGAATGATGAGCCCCAGAGTGCAGGGGTATATCGACAAATACAGGAAATATCAAAGGTAAAAGGAGGGCGCGGCCGTGGTCTACACACTTCCGAAAAGTGTTGAGATAGGGGGCAAGAGCTTTGAAATACGCTATGATTTCAGAGTAATTCTGGACATTTTCGAGGTGCTCGGCGACATTGAAACCGACAGTGATGTCAAGGCTTATGCCGTGCTTCAGATGTTTTATGTGGATTTCGAAAGCATTTCCGATTATGACTGTGCTCTGAAGGAGTGCTTTCGTTTTATAAACGGCGGTACCGAAGATAAATATTCGGAAAAACAGCCGAAGCTTGTCTCGTGGAGCCGGGATTTTCCCTATATCGCAGCCCCGGTAAACCGCATTTTAGGCCGTGAGATAAGGGATATACCCTATGACGCCCAGAATAACACAGGGGGGCTCCACTGGTGGACTTTTCTCTCGGCATATATGGAAATAGGGGACTGTCTGTTTGCCCAAATCGTGAGAATAAGGGAGAAAAAGGCCAAAAGGAAACCTCTCGACAAATATGACAAGGAGTTTTATAAAAGAAATCGGCATCTTGTCGATATGAAAACCGGCTATACTCAGTCGGAAAATGAGCTTTTGAAACTGTGGACGGGAGGTGAAAGGTAATGTCAGACGGCTCCATTATTTTCGATACATCTTTAGACAACAGGCAGCTTACAAAAGAGCTTTCACGCCTCAATAAAAAGATACAGGGGCTGAATAATGAGATATATCTCAAACAGCGTCAGAAGATGCCGCTCACAGAGCAGGCCAGGCAGCTGGGAGCGCTTTTGGACGGGGCAAAGGCCAAGCTCTATGACATGCAGTCGGGACAGAAGTTTTATCCTTCCGCAAAAATAGAGGGACAGAAAAAGGAGATAGCCTCTCTGCAGAAGGAATGGGACAGGGTAAACGACCGAATAGACCGCATAGACGAGGGCATCGGCAGGGCGGCGGCAAGGGCCGAGCTTATGAAAACAGAGGCGGGAGGAATACAGGAAAGGCTGGCAAATACAAGCCATTTCAGCGAACTTATGGAAAAAGCCACCGAAAAGGCCCAGAAAAGCGCTCAGAGCTTCGCCGTAAGAATGAAGGAAGTGGTGCGCAGCGCCCTTGTGTTCAGTTTTATCACCCAGGGTCTCGGAGCTCTTCGTGAATGGCTTGAAAAGGTCATAAAAACCAACGGAAAGGCCACAGCTGCCATAGCGAGACTTAAAGGTGCGCTGCTCACATTGGCGCAGCCTATTGTAGAGGTGGTCATACCCGTTTTTGTATTTCTCATAAACCTTTTGACGAGGATAGCGTCGATAGCCGCGTCGGTTATGTCGGCGCTGTTCGGCACGACGGCCGAGCAGTCTTCGGAGAACGCGAAAAACCTCTATGACCAGTCCGAGGCTTTGGAAAGCGTGGGAAAAGGCGCCGAAAAGGCGGAGAAGCCTCTTGTGAGCTTCGACGAGATAAACAAGCTGTCAGAGAACAAAAGCTCGGGCGGAGGCTCTTCGGGCAATAGCGCGGGGACAATAGCCCCCGACTTTACATTTCTCGATATGACGGAGGAGAGACTTGACCGAATCGCCAAAGCCGTCATGCTGATAGGAGCCGGCTTTGCACTGTGGAAGCTCGGCAGCGCCCTTCCCGGAATGCTTGGAAGCGTGCTTAAAACACTGGGTGGTCTCGCGATTGCAGCGGGCGGTCTTATCCTTATATGGGACGGAATGAGAGACGCATGGGAAAACGGCGTTGACTGGGATAACATGGCAGAGATGATTTTAGGCGTAGCCGCCGTCACTGCAGGATTGGGGCTTGCCTTCGGCACCGTAGGCGCGGCAATAGGCTTGATAATCGGAGGGATAGCTCTTTTGATCACAGGCATCGGAGATATGATGAAAAACGGAATGAACCTTAAGAATCTGCTGCTCACCATAGGAGGCATAATGGCAGCGGGAATAGGCATAGCTTTGCTTGCGGGCAGCTGGATACCGATTTTGATAGCCGGTATTGCCGCTCTCCTTTTAGCCATAGTCTATTTTGCGGGAGAAGGCGATGCTCTGATATCGGGTCTTAAGGACATATTCGGCGGACTGATAGATTTTATTACGGGCGTCTTTACAGGCGACTGGGAAAAGGCCTGGGACGGCGTAAAACGCATTTTCAAAGGCATCTGGAACACGATACTCTCCATCGTCGGCTCGGTGGTAAACCTCATAATAGACGGCATAAACTGGCTCATTTCAAAGCTCAATACAATAAGCTTCAGCCTGCCCGACTGGGTGCCCGGCATAGGAGGAAAATCCTACGGCATAAACATAAGCCCCGTGGCCAAGTGGGAGATTCCGTATCTGGCCCAGGGAGCCGTGATACCGCCCAACCGTGAGTTTATGGCGGTGCTGGGAGACCAGAAGAACGGGACAAATATAGAAACTCCCCTCGCGACCATGATAGAGGCTTTTAAACAGGCGATGGCCGATACGGGCTACGGCGCCGGCAGCGAGGCGGTGCTGGTAATAGACGGGGAGGTATTCGGAAGATTGGCATACAGGCTCGGAAATAAAGAGGCCCGCCGCAAAGGCGTCAGCCTTGTAGAGGGAAAGATATGAGTTACATAAAACTGAACGGTACGGAGTTTGACGCCGAAGTGGCGATATCCTCATATAACAGAAACTTCAATGTGCTGGACGGTGAGAACGCGGGAAGAGTGATGACGGGCCGAATGGTGAGGGACATCATCGGCACATACATCGGCCACAAAATCAAGGTTTTCAGAAGGGACGACAATTACGAGGGTCTCGACAGGTTTTGGGACTATCTGGTGGAACACTCCGTAGACGACTTTGTAATGCTGGAGGCGGCCGACGGACAGAACACAATAGCCTATGAGGCATATTATACCGCCGCTTCTCAGGATATTGAAAAGGTTGAAAACGGAATAAATTACTGGGGTGAAATAGAAATCAATTTCATACCCATGGATGCGCAGGTGAGCCCGTGAGCAAAACAACGGTTCTGTATAAAGACACGGCGGCGGGAGCCGAAAGAGACGCATCTGTCTCGGCCGAAGGACGCTCTGATTTTTCAGACATTGAAAAGCTTCCTGATGGAGTTTCCCCAAAAGGAGCCGCGACGCTTGAAAACAATCAATGGCTTTTAGGCGGAAACTTCGTTCTTCTCGAAAACGAGGAGACGGCGTTCTGGTCAGAGGACATGAGCCTTAATGACTGCACTTTTGCGTCTCCGCCCGTCATTACGGTGGATTTCACAAAGCAGTATTCATCGGTGGGCATTTCCCTTGTATTTGACACGGCCGGGGGAAATTACTGTTCCTCTCTCAATATAAAGTGGTATCAGGGAGAAACCTTGAAATCTGAAAAGGATTTTGAGCCCGACTCACCGCTTTATTTCTGTGAAAACAGGGTGGAGAGCTACAACAAAATCGTCATTACCCTGAATAAAACAAGCCTGCCCTTCAGGCGCGCGAAAATACAGCAGATAATTTTCGGCCTGCACCGCACATTTGATATGTCGGAGCTGAGAGCCGTGTCGGTCACAAATGAAATGAGCCTTATTTCCGACGAGCTGCCCGTTTCCACCCTGAGATGGACGCTGGACAGCAGAGCCGATGTGGATTTTATGTTTCAGATAAAACAGCCCGTCGAAATAAGAAACGGCGGCAGCCTTCTGGGCGTATATTACATAGACGAAGCAGTGAGATCTTCGGAAAGGGTTTACGATATCGACTGCCGCGATGCCTTCGGTATTCTCGATGAGCTGACATTTGAAGGCGGGGCATATCTTTCGGGAAAGTCGGCAAAGGAACTTATAAACGAAATCCTCGGCGAGGATTTCACGGCGGAATATGACGACAATGTCTCCGACACCGTTCTTACGGGCATACTGAATCCTTCCTCAAAGAGAGAGGCTTTAAAGCAAGTCCTTTTCGCCTGGGGCGTGTGCGCCTCCACCGACGGAAGAGACAACATAAGGGTGTTCTCTCTGCCTGAGGATGCCTTTGAAATAAGCGCCGACAGAACATATACCGGTCTTAAAGTGACGACCGAAACGGCGGTGACAAAGGTGTCGGTAACGGCTCACCGATACGAAGAGGACGAAAACGGCTCTTTGGAGTTGAACGGTATAAAATACAGCGATACTCAGACGGTATACAGCGTTATAAACCCCGATGTAACCGCATCGGACAGGCAGAAGACGGTGGAGATACAAGGCGCCACTCTCGTCTCTGAAAAGAACGGGCAAAATACGGCGCAGCGGGTATATGATTTTTACCGCAAAAGAAACACAGGCAAGGCCAAGATAGTATGGGAAGGCGAAAGGCTCGGAGACAGGCTTGCGCTGCATAATCCATGGGGAGGGGTAAACACGGTACATATTTCAAAAATGGAAATAAAGCTGTCAAATACCGCTGCGGCCGACTGCGAAGGAAAAGGAGAATGAAACTTGCTTGAAAATCTTATAACCGACCGCACGGAAGCGGATTATCTGAAAGCGGCAGCATTCGCCGCCAAAAGCTGGGACAGCATGACCGATGAGGAGAAGAGTGAATGGCTGAAAGGTCTCAAAGGGGCGTACAACGCCTCGGATATGAACCGCGTTACAGAGGCCGCGCAATACATAGCGGAGCTTCTTAAAAAACACGGCTATGCCGTAAGATATGTCCCCGTGGAAATAGAAAAGGGAAGAACGGAGTGGATAAACAGCGACATACCGCGCTCGGAGCAGATGAGAGGGTATCTCGCCAATATAGAGGCGGTGCGATCGGTGCTGGCGATGCCGATATATACGCCGAAAACGCCCGAGAGCGCCGAAAATATGACATGGTCCGATGCAAACGACATAGAGAAAATACTCTTCATCATCGGGTCGGTAATCGAAAAAATGACCTCGTCCCGATTTCGTTCGGGCGAGGTATTTTCGGGGGAGTTTTAAAATTATGAAAGATATCATTGTAAAGGGCACGGGAAACAGCAGATACTTAAAGTCGGCGATAGACGAATCCGTGACATGGGAACAGTTCAGGGATATGCTGATTGCAGGTACGGCTCCCATAGACCTAAATGGAATAAACGAGGAAGGTTTTTTGGAGCAGGGCACTCCCTTGGGCAAGGAGACTCTCCTGTCTGATTGCTCTGAGGGCATCGGAGGTATGACCGCTCTCTCGGAGGAAAACAAAACCCCCGATGTGCGTGGGATATTCGCGTCTTTGGAGTTTAAGGCAGGCGAGACCGTTTTTAATGAGGACGGCTCCATAACCGAAACATACTCTGACGGAAGCGTAAAATCAACCGTATTTGCTTCAGACGGCCCCATAACCGAAACGCTCTCTCTTTCGGACGGCCGAAGTTTCAGAAAAACCACCGTTTTCCAAGAGGACGGCTCTATAAGCGAAAGAATTGAGGAGGTACAGCCATGAGCTGGGGAGAAGTCAAAAAGATAACTGAAAAGATAGACAATATGGAGACATACAGCACTTCTATATATGTCAACTCAGGCACATTTACGGTTCCTGCCGACGGGCGTTACCGCATTATCGCGATAGGCGCAGGCGGCACAGGGGGATCAGCCAGCTACTCGTATGGTAACAGCCGCGGAGGCGCAGGCGGCGGTGGTGGAGGCGGCGGAGTAGGAGTATTGATAATGAGTTTATCTAAAGGACAATCTGTGACTATAACGGTGGATGGTAATGCTTCCTTCGGTAGTTATGTTACAGCTACAAAAGGAAACAACGGAAAAGCAGGCACAGATGCTGGCTCAGGGGTTAATGGTGCAGGGGGCGAAGGAGGTAGTGCATCAGGAGATGGGGTGACTGTGTATAAGGGCACAAATGGTGTTGCAGGTAAAACTGATTCTTCTTGGCCCTCTACTTACTATATAGGAGGAGCGGGCGGCAGCGTTGCATACTCTCCTGTGGTCACTTTTGGCTCACAACCAGCAAGTATTAAAGGCGGCGCAGGAGGTAACGGCATATATGGGGCTGATGGAGACAGCGGCAAGAGAGGTGCAGGTGCGACTACAGATCTATCTTCGATAAGCGAACACTTGCATATCTATTATGGAAGAGGTGGAGGTAGCTACGGCGGCGGAGGCGGCGGTGGAGGCACTTATAAAAGCTCAGATTCTGTTAGCACTATTGGAGGCACAGGCGGCGCGGCTGCGGTCATAATACAGTATCTCGGATTTTAAGGAGGAAAATATGCTGGCTCACATACAGTACGGACAGGTTACCGAGGTGTATCCGTACACCAAAGAATCGGCAAAGCCGTATTTCACGGCGGAGTTTATCGCTCAGTGCGTAGAGACCGACGACGAAAACGCAGTCGCCGGAGCGGTCTACGACGCAAAGGCAGGGACATTTACAGACCCGAGTAAAGAGCCCGAGCCTGAAAAACATATTGAATAAGAGAGGTAAACCATGACATTGCAGATGAGAAACTGGCGTGTCGATCTGTCACACATTCTGTTTTTGGGATTTAAAGGGGATTCACACGCTGAAACATTTACTCTGCTCACAGATTTTGAGGAGGACTTTGACCTCAAACTCGATGTGGAGCTGGAGGGACAGAAAAACATAATTCAGCTTTTTAAGACGGCGGACAGGACATATTCCGTCACACTGACCCGCGACATGACGGGAGCGAACGGCATCTACAAGGCTCAGATAAGGGGAACTTTGGGCGAGACAGTGAGGCACAGCAACATATTCGCCCTGTGCATAGGCGACAGCATAAACGCCGAGAAAAGCTTTCCTCCCTCTTTGCCCTCGGAGTTTGAGCAGACGGAAAGCCGTATAAACGAGCTGAATAACAATCCGCCCAAAGCGTCGGATACAGGCTTTTGGGAGATTTATGACACGGAGACAAAGCAGTATGTCCAAAGCGACATACCTTTGCCCGAGGGCAAAGAAGGCAAGGCCGCAACAGTTGAGATAGGTTCCGTCACAGAGGGAGAGACGGCAAGCGTGACAAACAGCGGCACGGAAAATGCGGCCGTATTTGACTTTGTGCTGCCGAAAGCAAGCGGAGGAAAGCCTTTTATCATCAATATCACCGTGCTGGATGATCAGCCGATAGAAGTTCCTCCGGGTGGACCATTCGACGAAGCTTTTCCGATAAGCACCAATGGATTTCATCTTGAGGACGCTCAGGCATTAGTAGAGGAAGGCTATCTTCCCGTGTTATTTGACGGACGCAATTTCAGCCCTATGGTTTCGGCTTCCGAACCGCAGTTCCAGTGCAGCACTTTAAACTACACTGTATACATTGTCTTGGCTCCAAAGGATTACGCCGCCCAAAGCGGCGACGGTATGGCTGCGATAAAATATACGGAAATCGGAGGAGGAGGCACTCCGCAGGAAGTAATAGCAAGCACAATAAAAAGCTTTAATTATACCGCACTCAATGTGGAAGACGGTTTCAGTATCGGTGATAATGGTGCTGGAAGCAGAATCAGCTGGCATCCGAGAGACGGGTTCCTGCTTTACAGACCGAGCACTGTAACTTATGTCGGCGAAAACACACTGCCCAATCTAGATATGGCGGTAAGACAGGCGGGAAACCCTCTGACAAAGACAATCCTCGTGCCGCCGAACGCAACAAATCTCGAGCTTTTCGTGGGCATAGAGCTTTTCGGCACGGCTGACCTTGCGGCAGATCCGACTGTGTGGACGGCGCAGAGCATTTCGACAGACGGAACCATGGGTACGCAGCAGGCGGCAGTGTCCGCTCTCACTGACTCTCTGACTGTTGGAGATTTGAGCGTTACATCGGCGGAGACCAACAGAAAGATCTCTATAACCAACAACGGTGAAAACTATGTACTTTTCACTCACATGTGGCCTTACAGCCACTTCACAAAATGGTAAACAATCTTAAAGGAGGAAAAACAATGACAAAGGAAAACAGAATGACAATCGCGGAGATGGTGCGCCCCGTATGGGAGGCAAATCAGCCGACGGCAAGCGACAGATCTATCGCCCTCTCTATGCTCATCTCCAACCTTGAGCACGAGGAGCGTGAAAACAAAACCATGCTCTATTCCTGCGGCACACTTACGCCCGATCAGCTCGCAAAGGCGAAGGAGATATGGCGAGATGTACCCAAGGATTACAGGGGCTATGAACGACATAAGATCCTCGAAATTGCAGAGGATTTGAAATGGTAAATCCCGAAATAAAACAGTCCTTTATTCCCGTGGGCAGGTATAACCGCCCGGGACATGCCAATCCCTGCAATTACATAACGATTCACGACACGGGCAACTATGACAAAGGCGCCGATGCATACAGGCATTCGGAATATCTGAAAAACCCGTCGACAGAGGAGTCGTGGCATTATACTGTCGACGACAGGGAGATATACCAGCACCTTCCTGACAATGAGAGCGCATATCACGCAGGAGACGGCGCAGGCAAGGGAAACAGGCAGTCGATAGGCATAGAGATATGCGTCAATTCGGACGGAAATCTCTATGCGGCGGCGGACAGGGCAGCTTTGCTCACGGCTTATCTTATGGAACTGCACGATATACCCATCGGAAATGTAGTGCAGCACAACCATTGGAGCGGAAAGGACTGTCCCCATACCGTAAGGTCGGGAGTGCCCTGCACATGGCAGGAGTTTTTGAAAAAGGCGGAGGAATATATGAAGAGAGAAATTACGGCTGAGGAGGCCGTGGAGATGCTTTACAAAGCAGGTGTGCTGAGCGATAAGGCCTATTGGCTTGAGGCGCTCAACCACATCAAAAATCTCGACGCCCTCTTTATCAAGACGGCCGCAAAGATAGGTGAGTGATGGAGGACATAAACATTGTAAAAGGGGTGGGAGCTTTGGCCATAACGGCGCTGAGCTATGTATTCGGCAGCATGGACAAGCTGTTTATTGCATTGGTGGTTTTCCTGGTCTTTGATTACATATCGGGAATTATAAGCGCCGTGATGTCAAAGACGCTGTCGTCCAAAATAGGCTTTCAGGGAATACTCAAAAAGCTGTGCTTCCTCATCGTGGTGGGAGTGGCCCATATTTTGGACGGAGTGCTGGGAACGGAAGGCGCGGCCAGGGCCCTTGTCATCGGCTTTCTCATAGCCAATGAGGGCATAAGCATACTTGAAAACCTCGGCAAAATCGGCGTGCCGATACCTGAAAAACTCATGGATATGCTCCAGCAGCTCAAAGAATAGGGAATACTCAAATCTTTAAATTGCCAGATACAGAAGATAAGTAAAAACTGAAAAGCCTCGCCGCAGCGGAGAAAAAGACGGAATGCATTTGTCGCATTCCGTCTTTCTTTTTTATAAAATTATAGGAGAAAGGAAGGTGGCCGATATGGCAAACACGAGGACGACGCCTGCCGAGGTAATAGGCAGGGTGGACGGTATACGCCCCAATGCCTTTGACGAGCATGTGAAAACAGGCTGGATAAACAAGGTGGACGGAATGGTGCAGACCGAAGTGCTCAAGCTGGACGAGGCCGAAATGAAGGTGTATTCATATCCCCAAGACGCCGACGAGCAGCTGTCGGTGCCTCATCCGTATACCGATATATACGATTTTTATCTCATGGCCATGATAGATTTCGCCAACAACGAAACCGAGCTTTACGCCAACGACATGACCATGTTCAACAACGCTTTTGCCGAGTTTAAAAACAGCTGGCAGCAGAAAAACTACGGCGCGGACGGCCTTTTTGTAAGGAATATATGGTGAGAAAATGAAGCTTCCGATATTGAGCGGCAGCGCCGCCAAAGCTCAGCGAAAGGTTATGGAGTTCAAGGGGCTGAATTATCAGACCGTGACGGGCGAGGGAGAAATGGTCGATATGAAGAATCTGTCGGCCGACGAATATCCCTGTCTGACCCAGAGACTTCCGAGAAAACTGCATCTTGATACCCTAAAGGCGCCGGCGAATATTTTTGTAAAAGGCGAGCATTTTTGCGTTATAGACGGAACCGGCTTTTATTTCGACGGTCAGCTCAAAGGTGAGGTGACGGCAGGCGCAAAGCAGATGACATCTATCACCGACAGAATAGTCATCTTTCCCGACAGGACATATTACGACATTTCAGAGGATAAATACGGGAAGCTCTACTATGAAGAGGTATTTTCGTCCCCGTCTTCGGGAGACGGAACGATGGTCTTTTCCGAAAACTCCATAACTCTTTCGGGCAGCCCTCAAAAGACATTTGAAGGCATAAGAGAGGGCGACGCCGTTGAAATAAAGATAGACGACACGGCAGCTTCGGCAGAGAAAAACAGCAAGACGGCGGTGGTCAGCGGTGTTTCGGAGGATTTTAAAACGCTGACATTCACAAGCGGCACATTTGAGAGCTATACGGCTTCGGACAAAAGTGTGACGATAAAAAGAGATGTTCCCTGTCTCGAGCTGGTGTGCGAATACAACAACAGGCTGTGGGGCGTAAAGGGCAACACGATTTACGGCTCAAAACAGGGAGACCCTTTCAATTTCGGCTGTTTTCAGGGCATATCCACCGACTCATATACGGTGGAAATAGGTACAGACGGCGATTTTACAGGGATAATCGGCTGCGCCACCCATCTTGCCGTGTTTAAGCAGGATTGGATACACCGCCTGTTCGGCTCCAAGCCCTCCAATTTTCAGATAAACACCTCAAGGTGCAAGGGAGTGCTCAAAGGAGCCGAAAGAAGCCTAAGCATAATAGACGATGTGGTGCTCTATCTTTCGCCTTTGGGAGTGATGGCTTACACGGGAAACATTCCCGAGCTTATTTCGGAAAACTTCGGCAGCGTGAGGTATACGGGCGGCGCGGGAAAGGGCGACGGTGAACACTATTATCTTTCGGCCCAAAGACCTGAGGGAAACTGGGAGTTTCTCGTGTACGATCTGAAAAGGCAGCTGTGGTTCAAGCAGGACGACACTCATGCTTTGGACTTTGCCGTCATGGAGGGCAGGATATATTTTCTCAAAGACGACGGTAGGGTGTATATCTGCAAAGACCGCGAGGGGGACGAGCAGATAGAGTGGTTTGCCGATTTCGGCGAGAGCGGGGAGTTTACCGACCCCAAGAAAGGGTATGTGAGATTTTATCTCCATGCCGAGATTGAAAAAGGGGCATATCTCGAGATAGAGGTCAACGCCGACAGACGGGGCTTCACTACGGTGTGGAGAGCCGAGGCGGCAAGCCGCAAAACGGTTAAGATACCCCTTGCGCCTTCAAGGTGCGATATTTTTCAAATAAGGCTCAAGGGCAGGGGAAGATGCCGCATATATTCCCTGACCCGAGAGATACAGCTGAAAGGAGAATAAAATGATACTTCAGATACAGGAGCTGAGAGTGGAGGGAAAAAAGAACGAGGAGATAATTCCCATCCTGGTCAGATATATAAACACGCTGACATCGTCGGTCAATTTCGCCCTGCAAAATATAGGCTTTGAGCAGATTGAGAGCGACGGCGGCGTATCTTTGGAGCAGCTCTATGCCACGGGAGCTCTGAAAGGGAGAGACGGAGAGGACGGATTTTCTCCGAAAATAACGGTGGCAAGCGACACAGACACCGAGTACAGGCTTGAGATAACCACAAAGGCAGGGAGCTTTACAACCCCCAATTTAAAAGGCTCTGACGGTGCGGGAGTGCCTGCGGGCGGCGAGGCGGGACAGCTGCTTGCAAAAAAGAGCGGTGACGACTATGACACCGAATGGATCGCAAAATAGGAGGAGGCAGATATGGCTTTTAAGACAAGAAAAAATCAGTATGACGATATATACGGCGCCGCTCAAAGTCTTGCTCAGAGCGCGGCAAACAGAGGCGCGGCAGGTGCGGGAAATGCTCAGGGCCGTTCGGCGGCGGGGAGTTACGGCAGTATAGGCTCGGCGGCAGGAGCAATTTCGGGCATAGGCTCAGGAATCGCGTCGGGAATGGGCAGCTATACCGCCCCCAAGACCGAGACTGACAGCAAAACCGATTACAAGAGCATAATAGACGACCTCATGTATTCGGGAGCATACGGCGACACTGTCAGCGGATATTTCAATGCCAGAAATGAAAAGCTGCAAAACCCCGAATACAGTCAGTGGCGCGATCCTCTTTGGGACGCAAAAGTGCAGGATTACATACAGCGCAACACATACAAAAGCAAATACGGAGACAGGATAGAGAGCGTGCTTTCTCAGCTTGAAAACATGGGGCCTTTCAGCTACGACGCCATGAGCGACCCGAATTATCAGGCCTTTGCAAAATCCTACGGCATTATGGGCGACAGGGCCATGGCCGACACGCTGGGAGAGGTGGCTGCCATGACGGGGGGAATGCCTTCGAGCTATGCGGTCACGGCGGCGTCCCAGGCAAAACAGCAGTGGGATCAGAGACTGACCGACATGATACCCGAGCTCTATAACGCGGCGTATGCCAGGTATATGAACGACTATCAGATGATGGCCGACGAGCTGGGCAGACTCCAGAGCCTTGAAAATGAGAACAGGGCTCAGTGGGAATCCGACAGAGCCTACGGAAATCAGATATTGCAGCAGAATACAGCAAATGACCAGTGGAATCAGAGCTTCGGAGCTCAAAACAATCAGTGGCAGCAGAGCTTTGACTTTGAAAAGTCTCAGGCCGAGAAAAACGACGCGCTGACAAGGGCCGAGACACTGGCGTCCTACGGAGATTTTTCGGGTTACAAGGCGCTGGGTTATTCCGACGAGCAGATAAAAAATATGAAAAACACATATGATGCGGCTCAAAGGCTGGCGCAGATCTCGTCATATCAGGGCCGCTCGGGCGGCTCATCATACAGAAGCGGAGGAGGATCATCTTCGGAAAACAAAGTGAAATATACAAGTGAAGAAGTGAAAATGGCAAAAGAGGCAATAAAGAGAGGAGATATAAGCGGAAATGTAATGGATATACTCAGAAATGAATTACCAAATTCTACCGATGAGCAGATATTCAATTATTACGGCTTTAAAGGCACAGAGACGGGAAAGGCCCTGAACTTCCTGACAAAGATGCGCAAGTATATTTATGACGACGGTGCCGTATCAGGAGGGGCCATGAGCGGCAGCGGAATGAAACAATATAACAATGAGAAGATAACGGACGAAGTGGAAAGAGCCAACAACAGCGGAGAGCTTTCGGACGGAGAGGCTTATTATGTGCTTTACAGATTAGGGCTTTTGTAATACGGAGGACACATGCTCGATTATGAAAAAATAAGAAAAAAGCAGGAAACAGGACTTGTCGGTCAAAGTTCGCTTAATTGGGGTGAGATCCGTTCAAAAATTGATTTCAGCAAAGACAGAGAGGCGGAGAGAGAAAGACAAAAGACCAAACAGTGGGAAAAAGAAGTGAACGCCAAGGCCGAAAAGGCGAGACAGGAGGCTTTGCAGAAACAGGGCGGCGAAAAAAGTCCGAGCTATAAAACAACAGTAAAGCCCATGCCCGTGCTGCACCCCGTCACCCCTACAACAGCCGATAAAAGCATAGGCGAAAGAGTGGGCAGCGGACTTAAATCCATCGGCTATTCGGCAGCCGCCGCCCTGCCTTATGCCATAGACACTGTGAGCTACGGCGCCGAGGAATACCTCTCCAACATAGGCAACGAAAAGTATGTGCAGAGCAAAAACCGCCTGGCCGCCCTTGAAAAGCTAAAAAATAAAATGGGCTACGGCTCCGACATCATAAGCCCGCAGGAAGAAGCCATATACGAGATGCCGGGAGGACAGTATTCAAATCTGAAATCTCAGGTGGAAAGCTTCGGGCTTGGTCATAAGTTCAAGGATGTTAAGGAAATGTACAAGACCGTAAACGAGATGCTGGGCGATATCGTCAAGGTAACGCCGTCATCCAAGGCGGTTGGAGATATGGCTATTTTCATGGTTCAGAACGATCTGACGCCGGAGAATATCTATGAAAAAGCGGCTGGTATGGACTTCCCGGACTCTATCGTATCCTATTTTGAAGGTATGATGGGGCAGCCGGAAGGCGGTTTCCCTGAAAAGCTGAGAGATCTGGTTCTTAAGGGTAAGAAGCCGATCACATGCAGACCTGGCGAGCTTCTTCCGGACGAAGATTTTGACGCTATCAAGGCGGAGCTGAAGAGCAAATTTGACATCGAACCTACCGATCAGGATGCCATCAGCTATGCGCTGTATCCGAAGGTATTCGAAGATTATCTTACGGCGATGAAAAAAGAAGGCCGTTTCTTCCGCTATGTGGACAGCGACATCTTCTTCCACGGCATTATGGAAGGGTCCATCGGTGAGGTTAAGATTTCCGAGGGTAAGATTCTCGTGATTAAACTGGTGGAAATCAAAGACGCCGACGAAGATGGAAACAGAGAGCTTACGTTCCAGGTGAACGGTCTCATGCGCCAGATTCTGATTAAGGATAAGGCG
>CAJKFC010000004.1 GCA_905199135.1 uncultured Eubacteriales bacterium | reverse complement strand
CAGCTTCTTCGGTGGGAACGAACTCGTGAAGAGGCGGATCGAGGAAACGGATTGTGACGGGGCGTCCGCCCATAGCCATAAAGATGGCCTCAAAGTCGGAGCGCTGCATGGGAAGGAGCTTCTCAAGAGCAACCTTGCGCTGCTCAACTGTGCTGGAGACGATCATCTCACGGACAGCCTTGATTCTGTCGCCCTCGAAGAACATGTGCTCCGTACGGCAAAGGCCGATGCCCTCTGCGCCGAAGCGGACAGCCTGCTCTGCGTCTCTGGGTGTATCTGCGTTTGTGCGTACCTTGAGTGTACGAACCTCGTCAGCCCAGCTCATGAAGAGACCGAAGTCGCCTGTCATCTCTGCCTCGACTGTCTTGATCTCGCCGAGGTAAACATTACCTGTGGAACCGTCTATGGAAATGGGGTCGCCTTCGTTGACGCGGATATCACCGATCATGAAGTAGCCCTCTTCCTCGTGCATCTTGATGTCGCCGCAGCCTGCTACGCAGCATGTGCCCATTCCGCGGGCAACAACGGCAGCGTGAGATGTCATACCGCCGCGGACTGTGAGAACGCCCTGAGCTGCGTTCATGCCCTCGATATCCTCGGGAGATGTCTCGAGACGGACGAGAACAACCTTGCCGTTCTTGGCCTCTGCGCAAGCCTTTTCAGCTGTGAAGTATGCGCGGCCGCAGGCTGCTCCGGGGGAAGCGGGAAGACCGTGTGCGACGGGCTTTGCAGCCTTGAGAGCTGCTGCGTCAAACTGGGGATGGAGAAGAGCGTCGAGCTGCTTGGGCTCAACCTTGAGCAGAGCCTGCTCTTTAGTAGCCATGCCCTCGTGTACCAGATCGACGGCGATCTTGAGAGCTGCCTGAGCTGTTCTCTTGCCGTTACGGGTCTGGAGCATGTAGAGCTTCTTGTCCTCGATTGTGAACTCCATGTCCTGCATGTCGCCGTAGTGCTTCTCGAGTCTATCGGCTATGTCGACAAACTGCTCGTAAACTTCGGGCATTACATTCTTGAGCTGGTCGATGGACTGGGGTGTACGGATACCTGCAACAACATCTTCGCCCTGTGCGTTCATGAGGAACTCACCGTAGAGAGCCTTCTCACCTGTGGAGGGGTTACGGGTAAAGGCAACACCTGTACCGGATGTCTCGCCCATGTTGCCGAATACCATCGACTGAACATTGACGGCTGTGCCCCACGAACCGGGAATGTCGTTCATGCGGCGGTATACGATGGCGCGGGGATTGTTCCAGCTGCGGAAAACAGCCTTGATAGCGCCCATGAGCTGCTCTTTGGGATCGCTGGGGAAGTCTGCGCCGATTTTCTCTTTATATTCTGCCTTGAACTTCTCGGCAAGCTCCTTGAGGTCGTCGGCTGTAAGCTCTGTGTCGAGCTTTACGCCTCTTGCCTCTTTCATCTCGTCGATGAGCTCTTCAAAGTACTTCTTGCCGACTTCCATAACGACATCGGAGTACATCTGAATGAAACGACGGTAGCTGTCGTAAGCAAAGCGGGGGTTATTTGTCTTTTTTGCGAAAGCCTCGACAACCTTATCGTTGAGACCGAGGTTCAGAATTGTGTCCATCATACCGGGCATGGAAGCTCTTGCACCCGAACGAACCGATACGAGGAGGGGGTTTTCGAGATCGCCGAAAGTCTTGCCTGTGACCTTCTCCATCTCTTTGATGTTTGCCATGATCTCTTCTACGATTTCGGGAGCTATTGTCTCGCCGTCCTCATAGTACTTTGTGCAGGCCTCGGTAGTTACCGTAAAGCCCTGCGGAACGGGCATGCCGAGTCTTGTCATCTCTGCAAGATTGGCGCCTTTACCGCCGAGAAGCTCGCGCATAGAGCCGTCGCCTTCTCTGAACTGATAAACGAATTTCTGCATGTCTTTATCTCCTTTATGTGATTACTGTTCAGCTCTAAAATATTATACCATATATAAAAAGAAAAAACAACACATTAAAGGTAAAAATGTGTTGTTTTTAATTTGATTTTTTGTCAAAAAAAGATTATTGACGATGTATTGTCTATTTCTCGCTGTGGAAGATTATGCCCACGGTGCCGCAGCCCACATGGCTGGAAATAACGGGGCCGAGGTCGAACATGACGACATTCCTTACTCCCTTTTCCTCGAGAGCCTTGACGGCGTACTCGGCGTTTTCACGGCAGCCGACATTGGCGACATACACCTTATCGGTGCTGTCATCTATCTTCTCAAGAGACATTCTCACTATCTCGTCCAGAGCCTTGTGCATGCCTCTGACCTTTCCTATCGGAATGAGCTTTCCGTCGTCCGACATGTGGAGCACGGGCTTTATTCCGATGAGAGTGCCCATGACGGCAGAGGTTGCCGAAAGGCGTCCGCCTCTCTTGAGATGCATGAGGTCATCGACGGTGAAAAAGTGATATATCTTGTCTTTTTCGATCTCGAGGGTGTTTATGACATCGTCCATAGACGCGCCCTCTTCCCTCATCTTCGCTGCCATTTCCACCAGCATGCCCTGGCCTCTTGTGGCGCTGAAGGTGTCGACCGTTTCAAAGCGGCGGCCGGGATACTTCTCCTCCATCTCCTTGGCTATCATTCTCGTGGTGGCGTATGTGCCCGAAAGCTCCTTCGAGAAGCATATGTAGAGCACATCTCTGCCCTCGGAAAAGGCCTTTTCGCAGTCTGCGTAGATCTTCTCCATATCAGCCTGAGAGGTGGTGATGTGTTTTCCGTCCTTGAGCAGTTTATAATACTGCTCTTTACCCATTGTTTTCCAATACAGATCCTTGTATGAAACCTCGTCTATGATAAAAGCATGCGGTTCTTGAAATATGTTTTTTTCATCAAAAAAGCTTTCGGGCAGATCTGTCGTGCTGTCTGTCATAATGATAAAATCCGACATAATATCCTCCTGTCTGCAATGTATGCAAAGGTCTTGCCTTTGCAAATGCATTTGTTTTGATATTATAACATATTTTTTCGAGTTTGTCACCAATTATTTTATATTGGTCAGTCTCATGTCCTCTCCCTTTACAAAGCCGGCCTTTTTCATGACGGCGTCTACCGCCAGCGCCACAAGGGCGGGGAGAATGAAATGCACCACAAATATGAGAAGCAGAGTGGTGACGGCTCCCTTTTCGGGAGACATGGTTATGTATGTGGTGACCTGTCCCACAAGGCCCGATGTGCCCATGCCTGCGCCCGCCGCCACATTGGTCATTCCGAGAGGTGCGGCCACAAGTCCGCACACGGCGCCCGAAACTGTGGGAGCCACCCATATGAGAGGTCTTCTCATGATGTTGGGAACCTGGAGCATTGATGTGCCTATGCCCTGAGCCATAAAGCCGCCGAAGCCGTTTTCCTTATAGCTTATCACGGCAAAGCCTATCATCTGTGCGCAGCAGCCCGCCGTGGCGGCGCCCGCCGCTATGCCGTCGAGACCGAGAGCTATGCACAGAGCCGCAGAGGATATGGGCAGAGTGAGCACCATGCCCACAAGGGCTCCCAGAGCTATGCCCATGGGCACCTTTGCCAAAACGGCGGCCGAGTTTATAAGTGCTCCCAGCTCGGTCATGAGAGCGCTGACATAAGGGCCTACAAAGTTGCCTGCAAGACCGCCTGCCACCAGTGTGACAAAGGGAGTCAGCAGTATGTCGACAGGAGTTTTCTTGGATACGAGCTGTCCCAGCTCGGCTCCCACGACAGCGGCTATATAGGCTCCCACAGGGCCGCCCAGAGCGTAGCCCAAAGCGCCTGTTCCCGCCGAGGAGAAGAGCACCAGAGGATCGGTCTTCATTCCGTAGGCTATGGCGACGCCTATGGCAGCGCCGCACACGGGAGACGACGCTCCCAGCTGAGATGCCGCCACTTCGAGTATCGAAAGGCCCGGCAGCTTGGAAAGCTGACTGATTATAAGTCCTATGATGAGGGACGCGAAAAGTCCCAGAGCCATATTGCCCATGGCGTCTATAAAGTATCTCTTGAAAATTCCCGACGCCCTGTTCTGCTGATTCTTTGCCATTTTAAGTTTACCCCCGAATATTTTTAAGCTTAAAAGCTTATTTCACCTGCGTAGTTGGTCTCGAACATGACTCTTATCTTGTGAAGGTCGTCGGTCTGCCCCAAAGCCCACATGAGCTTTGTGACAGCGGCCTCCGATGTCATGTCAAAGGCCTGTATGGCGCCTGTCTGCAAAACTTTCTGTCCTACCTGATAGATGCTGAAATCCGAGCGCTCGTAAAGGCACTGGGAGCACACGACGACGGCAACTCCCTTTTCTCTTGCCTTTTCCAGTATGGATATGAAGTCTCTGCGCATAAACTGTATTCCGCCTATGCCGAAGGCCTCTATCACTATACCCTTATAACCCATTTCCATGAGCTTTTCTATAATCGCGGGGTCGGAGCCCGGAGTTATCTTTAAAAGGAACACATTTGAGCAGTAGTTGTCCTCCAGCATATAGCTGCCCTCGGGAGCCACTATGACATCGTTGTTGACGCTGAGGCCTGTGGCATCTATGACGGCGGCATAGGGAGCGTTTATGCTCTCAAAGGCGTTGAAGCCTGTGGTTCTGACCTTTACCGCTCTCGAGCCGAGGATTATCTTTCTGTCAAAGGCCACGAAAACGCCGGGTGTGCCGCTGGCAGCCATGGCGAAAGCGGCGCCCAGATTGCTTATAGCGTCGGAGAAGGGTTGACCGACGGGCACCTGGGAACCTGTTATCACGACGGGTATCGGCAGATTTCTCAGCATAAAAGACAGCATGGAAGCCGTGTAGCTCATGGTGTCTGTGCCGTGGACTATGACTATGCCGTCGTAATTCGTACCTGCGGCATAGACCTCTCTGGCTATTATCTTCCACTCCTCGGGCTGAATATTGCTGCTGTCAAGGCGGAGAATCTCCTTTGTCACCACATTGTAGTCCTTGGAAACCTCGCCCATCTCCTTTAAGAGAAAGTCGGGAGATGTGGGGGCATAGCCCTCCTCTGTGCCGACTGACATAATGGTTCCGCCTGTGGTCAACATCAAAATATTATACATAATACATTACCCACCATTGAAAAATTATATTTTGTGTGTTATACTTGTCTAAGAATAGCGTAAAAACGCCTTCCGCTTATTATAATAGCAAACAATTTATAAAAATACAATAGGAGATTTTACTTATGGCCAAAATTATTCAGTGCGTACCCAACATTTCCGAAGGCCGCCGCAGCGAGATTATCGAGGCTGTCGTAGACGAAGTCCGCTCCACTCCCGGCGTAACTTTGGTTGACTATTCTTCCGATGCTTCCCACAACCGCTCGGTCATCACCTTTTTGGGCAATGAGGACTCTGTGGGCGAGGCAGCTTTCAAGCTGGCCAAAAAGGCCGTAGAGCTCATCGACCTGAGGGTTCACGAAGGCGAGCATCCCCGTATGGGCGCCGTCGATGTAATTCCCTTTATACCCATCCGCGAGACCACACTTGACGAGTGCGACGAGATAGCAAAAGCCGTCGGCAAGCGCATATGGGAAGAGTGCAAGATGCCTGTATTCCTCTATGAGCACTCGGCCACATCTCCCAAGAGAGAGAACCTTGCCACAATCCGCAAGGGTCAGTTTGAGGGCATGGCTGAGAAAATGCAGAAGCCTGAGTGGACAGCCGACTTCGGCGGAAACGCTCCCCACGAGAGCGCAGGCGTAGTTGCAGTGGGCGCAAGAATGCCCCTCATCGCCTTCAATATAAACCTCGACACCTCCAACCTTGAGATTGCCAGCAAGATAGCCAAGATCATCAGACGCAGCAGCGGCGGTTTTGACTGCGTAAAGGCTCTCGGCGTAATGCTCGAGGAGAGAAACATCGCCCAGGTCTCCATCAACATGACAAACTTCAACAAGACTCCTCTTTACAGAGCTTTGGAGACAGTCCGCTTTGAGGCAAAGAGATACGGCGTAAATGTAGTGGGTACAGAGATCATCGGTCTCACACCTGTTCAGGCTCTTGTAGACTGCGCCGAGTACTATCTCCAGATAGAGAACTTCGACAGCAAGAAGCAGGTTCTTGAAAACAATCTCTAATACATAAAAATTCAAAAGGCATACGGCAAAAGCCGTATGCCTTTTTTAGGGTAATATAAACTTGGTAACAGCCATATAGCGCGCTGTTTTTTGCCTGCATCGGCCTTTATCACCTCCCTTTCGGAAAAAAGGCTCTTCCCATCAGTGCCCCCAGAAAGCAAATGAGATGTGTGTTTTTTCTTTTCTGCCTTTTTCCTTTGTCATAAAGACAAACGAGAGGGCAAAAAGGGGACAGACTTTAAAGAAAAAGGGCGAAGATTTTTAAATCCCCGCCCTTTTTCCGTATGAATGAACGGAAGATGATGGCTATTTATACATATTTGTAAGCTCACGGAGAGCCCGCTCGTCCTCGGCGCTCTGACACTGTATGCTGACGCGCCACAGCTTTTCCTCTCCCCTGTATTTTGCCGCAAAAATATTTTTGGCGGTATAGCAGTCGATAAAATACACATATCCGTCGCTGTCTATGCGGATATTGGCCTTTGCAGCCGTATTTTCAAGAGCCCTTCCTCCCCCGTAATAGGAACAGGAAGAAAAAATCTCTTTAAGCCCCTGAGCGGTATCCTCACCGCACAGGGCATATTCCCTGTCAAAGCCGCCCTCGCCCTCAAAAAGCTCCTCGGCCAAATATACCTCGGCGTCCTCCGAAAGCTCTATCTCTCCCTGGTGATAAAGCTCCTCGTCGGCTTTTACGGCGGACAAAAGCTCAAAATACTCGGCTATCTCATCGGGCTCCGAATAAATATAGCACTTTATGTCTCTGTCCCTTCTTACCGTTACATGTATCTCTCTGCCCTCTTTATACTCTGTTATGCCGCAGGACAGTTTTTTTGTTTCGAAATACACATCGCTTACGCCGCCCAGCAGCATGTGCTCGGCTCCGCCCAAATATACGGCGTCATTTACGATTTCGGCCGTCCTTTTTATTATCTCGCTGTCGTCTGTCTCCTCAAATACACAGGGGGAATGGGGACAGTCTGCACAGTGCACCGTGACCGTCTCGATATTCCTGGCTTTGACTACCGCGCTCCAGGGCCTTACAGTGACCGTATGTATCAGAAAACAGGCCAAAAACGCAAGCAGCGCCCATTTTATCATCTTTTTCAGGTTGTACATATCGATCCCTCCTTTGTCATAAAGATAAACGAGAGAGCAAAAAGGGGACAGATTTTCAGAAAAAATAAAAAGCGGCTTCAAAAGCCGCTTCTTATTTTGGAATTTGAAATTAGTCTTCTACAACATATGCGTTTGTGAAGTCATGCTTTGCGCTCTTGTAGATGACATAGCCTTCCATGCCTGCCTTCATGCCGTAGCATGTCTCCTGAACATAGAGGGGAACTATGGGAGCGTCCTGCATTATAACTTCCTGAACCTCTTTGTAGATGGGATCTCTGTCTTCCCATTCCATGACGCTTCTTGCCTGGTCGATGAGCTTATCGGCCTCTGTATTTGCATAGTAACATCTGTTGCCCGATGCGGAGGAAGATGTGCTGTAAAATACATTGCTGCATGTAGCGTCGGGGTTACCTGCTGCGCCGTAGGACATGATGTGCATATCGCTGTCGCCGTTGAGGAAGTCGATCAGAGCGCCGAACTCCATGACATTGATCTCGACCTCAATGCCTATCTGAGCAAGGTCGGACTGGATGAGCTGAGCTGCTCTGTTGTTGGCGTCGCCCGAGAGAGCGAGAGTTGTCTTAAAGCCTGCGGGATAACCTGCCTCTGTTAAAAGCTCCTTGGCTTTTTCCACATCGTAGGGATAGAGGTTGATTTCGTTGTTGGCGCCGGGCATATCGGGTGAAAGGAAGGTGTTTATAGCCTGACCTCTGCCCTCAAGAACGACCTCGATGATGGCGTCTTTATTGATGGCGTGGTTTATGGCCTGTCTGACCTGAACCTTATCAAAGGGCTCTTTCTTGCAGTTGAACCCCATGTATACTGCCGACTGGGAGAGGAAGGATTCGAGTTTGAGGTTTTCATCCTCTTCGATTCTGGCTACATCGACGGAGGGTGTTGCCTGGAGGAAGTCTACATCGCCCGACTGAAGAGCTATTGTTCTGGAGGAATCCTCGGGGATAACTCTTATTGTGATAGATGTAGTCTTGGGTGTGCCCTTCCAGTAATCCTCATTTCTTACGAGGGTAATGTGGTCGTTGGCTGCCCACTCTTTGAACTTCATAGGACCTGTGCCTATGGGGTTCTTGTCGTAGTCGTCACCGGCCTCTGTGATGGCCTTCTCGCTGACGATGGAGCCGTATGTACCGCCGAGATTGAAGAGCAAGGGAGCAAAGGGCTCAGATGTCTTGACCGAAACGGTGTAGTCGTCGATAACAGTTACCTCGCTGATCTTGTTGAAGTAAGAGGATACGCTGGGGGAAGCTACCATACGGTCGATGGAGAACTTGACATCGCTTGCCTTGAGTTCGTCGCCGTTGTGGAACTTGACGCCTTCACGGAGATGGAATATGATCTCTGTATCGCTCTTGTACTCCCAGCTTTCAGCCAAGCAGGGCTCAACATCAAGATCGGCTGTCTGCTTTACGAGAGAGTCGTAAATGTTGTTGAAAACACGGGCAGAATAACCGTCGTTGGCGTTGTGAGGATCCATTGTCGAAGCGTCTGTCGAGTCTGCGATGATGATGTCGGTGCGGATATTGCCCGCTGCCGTCGTCTCTTCGGAGCCGCCCTCAGACGATCCCGACGCGGTGGTCTCTGTCTCGGTCTTGCTGCATCCTGCAAAGAGTGAGAACATGAGTGCCAATGCTAAGGTAATGCTCAAAAACTTTTTCATATTTTCTCTTCCTTTCTTTGAGTTGAGTAAATTATACTCCTTTTTGGCGTTTTTTCAACCAAAATTCCCAAACATTTAACCTTTGTTTACACAGCGGGGTCAAAAAAAGACTGTTTATTGATTTATTATGAAATATTTAAGAATTTTTAAGCTTTATTATGTTAAGATGAACAACTTCACTCTGCCGCGGCGGCGTTCCAAAGCTCGGGCCTTCCCGTTTTTGATATGACATAACCCTCTAATTTTTTATTTATTCCGTATATCCTCTCCCTTGTGAAAAGAGGTACTGCCGCGGCCTGTTCCATGATGATATCCTGAGCCTCTATATAAAGTTCAGCTCTCGCTGTCTCGTCCTTTTCGGTTCTCGCTCTGTCCAAAAGCTCATCGGCGGCGGAGTCCGCAAAAAAGCTCCTGTTGCCGGAGGACGAGGAGGACGAGCTGTGGAAGAGATTATATATGGAGCCGTCGGTGCTGCCGGGATTTCCTGCTGTCAGTATGCACATGTCGTAAACTCCGCTGTTGGCGTAGTCGAGTATTGTAGCCGTCTCCACGACGCTTATGTCGAGGGTTATGCCTATTTTGGCAAGGTCGGACTGAATGAGCTGGGCTGTGCGGCTGTCATCGTCGCCGTAGACATAAATTTCCGCGCTGAATCCCTCGGGATATCCCGCCTTCTCCATAAGCTCAATGGCTTTATCCACATCATAGGAATAATATTCCGTGTCCGAATACCCCAAAGCCGTTTCGGCGAGGACGGTATTTGCCGTCTTTCCCCTGCCCTCCAGCACCACCTGCACCAGAGCCTCCTTGTCTATGGCGCAGCTTATGGCCTGTCTTACAAGGGGATTGTCAAAGGGCTCCTTTTTGCCGTTTAACGACAGAAATGTCACTTTGTCCTCAAAATAGCTCTCGATCTTTACTCTTTTGTGATTCTCTATTCCCGAAAGAGCCGAAGGAGGCACCTCCGACACGAAATCGGCATAACCGGACTTGAGATTGCCCATCCTCATGGTGCTCTCGGGCACCACATTTACCGTTATGCTCTCGGTTTTTGGAGTGCCTTTCCAGTACTCGTCGTTTCTCACATATTTTACACTCTTGTTTTTCTGCCACTCCTCCATCTTCATGGAGCCTGTTCCCACGGGGGTTTCGCCGTTGTCCTCGTTGTCCTTGCAAAGTATCGATGCCGACGGCGAGGCGAGACTCCACAGAATGTCTGTATACGGCGTGTTGAGCTTTACCTTTACCGTCATGTCGTCGACCTTTTCAACTCCGTCCACCGCCCAAAAACTGGCCCTTACGGCAGGCTCGGAAATTACCCTTTCAAGGGAATAGACCACATCGTCGGCCGTCATTTCGGCTCCGTTATGGAACTTAACTCCCTGTCTCAGGTGAAATACTATCTCGGTATCGCTTGTATATTCCCAGCTTTCGGCGAGGGCCGGCTCTATCTCCAGGTCGGGATTCTGATAGAGCAGCGAGTCATAAATATATGAAAAAGCCCTCTGGGAATACTCGTCGGTGGTCTTGTGCGGATCAAAGGTGGTGACATCCTTTACCTCGGCCACCGTTATGTCGTATCTGTATGTGGGCTGTCCCGTCTGCCCCGTGCTCTGACATCCGAAGCACAGAGAGAAAACGGACAACGCACACAGGATAAGCGCTGTGTATCTCTTCAATTCGGTCTCTCCTTTAAAACAATGTAATATTATAATTATACATGTTTTGATATTTTTTGCAACAAAAAAGTCTGTACAAAAAATGTACAGACTTTTAAAAGGGGTATGTTTTGATAATGTGCTTACGACTTTATCTTTCTGATGTTGAGCAGAGCTATTGCGGCTACAACCACGAGGCCGAACACCACTGCTATCTGACCGTTGAGTGTGGGGCCTGCGGTGCTCGATGCCAGACCGAAGTTATGGCAGAATGCTGCGCCCACAAAGAGACCGAGAATTGTCACCGATGCGTCGGAGCTGCCTGTGCCCGAAAGAACCAGCTGACGAATGGGGCATCCGCCTGCCAGTGCGCTGGCAAAGCCTGTCAGCACCATGCCGAGGAAGTTCCAGAACCAGTCGGTGTGAGCGATGGGCTGCTCTGCAAAGCCGAGGTTGAACTGGGAAAAAATCAGATTGCCTATGAGAGCTGCGACAAATACGCCTATTGTGCCGATGAAGAGGTGGGCGTTCTTATAGAGGAACATATCTCTGAAGCCGCCGACCATGCATATTCTGCTTCTGTTGCCCAAAACGCCGACGACAAGGCCTGCGATAAGAGCTATCCAAATAGGAGCTCTCATAGAACCGGGGCCGCTTTCGGAGAAGATGAGAAGTGTGGGGAATGCCACGAGGATAACGAGCAGTACAATGTTGATGGCGGGCATTACAAGGCCTTCAAACTTGTTCTGGTCGTTTACCTTGGAGAGAGAGAAGCCCTTGTTGATGAAGTACACGCCGATGAGTACGCCGACGGCAAAGCCGACTATACCTGCTATTGCGTTGAGGTCACCGCCTGCAAGTCTCAGAACCATACGCAGGGGGCAGCCCAGGAACATGAGGGCGCCGACCATGACGAAAAAGCCGAGGACAAAGCGTGTGAGGGGGGAGGAGCCTCCCTTGGGCTTGTACTCTTTCATGGCAATCGTCATTATGAAAGAGCCGAGAATGAGACCTATTATCTCGGGTCTCACATACTGTACTGCCTCTGCTCTGTGAAGACCGAGAGCACCGGCAGTATCACGGATAAAGCAGGCTATACAGAAGCCCATGTTTCCGGGGTTTCCCATTTTGACGAGGACCGCGGCAAAGACGCCGATTACAAGGCCTGTGATCAAAACGAGAAGTTTTTGTTTCTTTTCGCTGTTCATACCTTTACTCCTTTATTTTCAGGGGTTTCCCCCTTATTTATTGATTTTTTCTATAATTGTCAAAGATTTTCTCTTTCTCTTGTTTTTCACAAGAATTACATATATAATTATTGTGAAAATACCAAACCCATTTAAATAAAAAAGGCAGGTTAAAATGAAAAAGATCTATTTTGACAACGGAAGCACATCTTTTCCCAAAGCTCCCGGCGTTGCCGAGAGAGTAGCCGACATTCTGACTCACGGCAGCTACAATATAAACCGCGGAGGCTATGAGGCCTCATACAGCCTCTCCGACGAGATACTCGCCACGAGAGAAAAGCTGTGCCGTCTTTTCGGTTTTGACAAGGCGAGGAATGTCGTCTTTACAAACAACATAACCGCTTCGCTCAACATGATACTCAAGGGCTTTTTAAAACCCGGAGACCATGTGGTCACCTCTTCCATGGAGCACAACGCCGTCATGCGTCCTCTGATTCAGCTTGAAAAGCTCGGCGTAAATTACACCGCCGCAAAGGGCGAAAGCGACGGAACTGTCACTGCCGAGGCGGTGGAAAAAGCCATCGAGAGCGGCACAAAGGCCGTCGTGATGCTCCACGCCTCCAATGTCTGCGGAACCGTCAACGACATAAAGGCCATAGGCGAGGTGTGCAAAAAACACGATGTGTTCTTCATATGCGACTGCGCCCAGTCGGCCGGCGTAATACCTATCGACATGGCCGAGATGAACATAGCCTGTCTGTGCTTTACGGGACACAAGAGCCTTTTGGGCCCCCAGGGCACCGGCGGATTTTTGATAAGGCCCGACTTTGAAAAATATGTAACCCCTCTGATTGCGGGAGGCACTGGCAGCGTAAGCGACAGCCTGGAAATGCCCCACACCATGCCCGACAAGTTTGAATCGGGCACCATGAACCTTCCCGGCATAGTCGGTCTCGGAAAGGCTCTCGATTTTGTATCTGCCAACCGAGAGGATATTTACCGCCACGAAATGGAGATCACAAAATACTTTTTAGAGGGAATCAAAGACATAAAAGGCGTGAAAATTGCCGGAAAAAAAGACACCCAGATGCGCACCGCCGTTGTTTCTCTTGATTTTGAGAATACCGATAACGCAATGGTGTCTTTCAGACTCGACGAAGAATACGGCATTATGACAAGATGCGGCATGCACTGCGCCCCCGAGGCCCACAAGACTTTGGGCACATTCCCCCAGGGAACAGTCCGCTTCAGCTTCGGCTATACAAGCCGAAAGGAAGATGTGGACATATGCGTCGACGCTATCAAAAAGCTGTCTGTCTGATGCCGATTTGAGCAAAAGTAAAAGAGGGGCGAAAACCCCTCTTTTTATTTTAGAAAACAATGAGAGATTTTTCCTTCTTACTTGTAAACTGACCTATTATGCGTGCATAGGGAGTTACCTCCTCAAGCCTCTTCAAAAGCTCTTTTGCCCTTGATTCCGGCAAGGCTATGAGAAGCCCTCCCGAGGTTTCGGGGTCTACAAGTATATCCATAATGTGTTCGGGAATATTTCCCCTGTTCTCAATGTGTTTCTTTAAATATTCAAAATTGTTGTATGCACCGGCAGGAACTATGCCGTCCTTGGCAAGTTCTACGGCGGTCTTTAAGATGGGAAGTGAGGTGCAGTCAATTTCCATGGTAAGACCCGCTCCGTTTGCCATTTCATACCCGTGACCCAAAAGGCCGAAGCCTGTCACATCGGTGCAGGCGTGGGGTGCGAAAGGCATCATACACTGCTGGGCGTATTTGTTGAGGGTGGTCATGACCTCAACCATCTGTTTATAGTCTACTTCGTCCAAGGCATCCGCCATGAACGCTCCTGCAAGTATGCCTATGCCCAGAGGTTTTGTCAGTATTAAAACATCGCCCTCTTTTGCCGTTGAGTTTTTGAGAACTTTGCTGGGGTGGATAAAACCCGTAACACAAAGGCCGTATTTGGGCTCGGCGTCCTCAATGGTGTGGCCGCCCGCCACAATGGCCCCCTGCCTCTTTTACTTTGCTGTATCCGCCTGCCAAGATCTCTCCCACCTGATCCAAAGACATGCACGAGGTCATAGACATAAGATTCATGGCTGTGACAGGTGTTCCGCCCATGGCATAGACATCGCTTAATGAATTGGCCGCTGCGATCTGGCCAAAGGTATAAGGATCGTCTACAATAGGAGGAAAAAAGTCCACCGTCTGAATCATAGCCTGTTCGTCGTTGATCCTGTATACGGCGGCGTCGTCACTTGTGTCGAAGCCGACTATGAGATTAGGATCATGAAATTTCGGCAGTTTGGAGAGAACTTCGTCCAGGACACCCGGTCCGAGCTTTGCTCCTCACCCACCGCTTTTGGCCATTTCTGTCAGCCTCTGCTGGTGTGACATATTTTTACCCCCTTTCTTTTTTATCCATGTGATTATAGCACACTTTTTTGTAATTTTCAAGACTTTATGCATTTTTATAATAATTGTGTGCAAAAATATTGATACTTTCTATATCGTTTTTACTGCAAATCTTAATATGATTTTCAAATTTTTAAATAAGTTGTTGAAACTGCGCCACATTTGAGATATAATATCTAACGCGAAAGGTTGAAAGACCGATCAGTAAAAAATAAAGAGGAAATAATGAAGATTATCGGAATTGATTTGGGTGACCACCGCACCGGTGTGGCTTATTCGGATATTTTAGGTCTTATGAGCACAAGATCCGAAACCATTTCGGAATATAACAGAGAAAAACTTCTCTCAAAGCTTGTTGACATAATAAATCTCGAAAAACCAGACAAAATAGTGGTGGGGCTGCCCGTCAATATGAACGGCACCGAAGGTGAAAGCGCCAGAAAATGCCGGGATTTTTCCGAGAAGCTGCAGGCACTTGTCAACATCCCCGTAGTCCTTTGGGACGAAAGGGGAACATCAAAAATTGCAAACAGGATATTGTCGGATAACGGTAAAAAGCGCGGCAAGCAGCGAGCCCGAGTGGACGCCGTAGCCGCCACGGTAATATTACAGAGTTATCTCGACTATCTATCATCAGGAGGTAAATTATGAAGAAACTTACAGCACTTTTCCTTTGCGTTTTGACATTCACATTCATCCTTGCAGGCTGCACATCCGATACAGAGAAGGATACAACAGCAGCAGAGGCAACAACAGCAGCAGATACAACAGCCGAGGATACAACAGAGGCTGAAACAGAGGCTGAGGACGAGACAACAGCCGAAGACGAGACAGAGGCTGAGACAGAGTCTGAGGACACAACAGAAGCTGAGACAGAAAGCACTTCCAAATAATTAAATCAATAATTAAAAGGAATTAAAAATAAAATGAAAAAGCATGTAGCGCTTCTCCTCTGTATTTTGACATTCGCATTCGTTCTTTCGGGCTGCAGCAAAGATGGACAGCAGACATCTTCAGCCAGCACCGCCGCCGAAAGCACCACGGCTCCATCCACTTCCGAAAAGCAGGAGGAAACCTCCGCTTCAGAGAGCGAAAGTGAGACCGAGACAAGCGAGACGATAAAGGTCGAGCCGGGAGATTTCTCCCCCGAAGGTCTGACCCTTTACAAGTCCTCCGTCATTCCATATCTTGCGGAAGACGGAGAAGTAAAGCTTGAGGTTTACACCGACGCTCAGAAGGACGACATGGGTGAGTTCATGTGGGACGACGGACAGCAGTTTACGGTGATTGCCACCATCGGCGAAAACAAATATACTCTCGCCCCTTTGACAAATGTCCAGATGGGCACCATGGAGTTTATCGGTTTTGAAAATATGACCGACGAGAGTTTTTGCGTAATAGTCAAAAACCTTTCGGGCGCAGGCATCACTATGACGGAGTTCACATATCAGAAAGGCTCCGAGCTTTTCGAGGGCCGAAAGATATATGAGGCCGTCAATATAAACAATGTCACAGACAGCGCCGTTTTAGGCGAATAAATAAAAGGCAGGTTAAAACCTGCCTTTTATTTTTCGGTGTTCTCTTCTTCCTGTTCCTTTTCCTCCGCCTCCTCGTTTTTCGGCACGGGGCCGTCCTGGAACTTTTTATAGATCTCGCGGAACTTCTCCTTGTCCAGCTCGTTTACCGTCCACGCCGTGTCTATTTCGGCGGGATTTACAAGGAGATTCCATCTTCTGATGAGGTTTACATTTTCCTTTGAAGCTGCAAATCCGCCCCCTCTGAACACCAGCGCTTCGCCGTCCTCCACAAGGGCGCAGGGCAGAGCGCATCTTCTGCGCATCATTCTCGTCTCCATCCACAGAAGATAGATGTTCTCGGTGTTGTGTTTTGCCTCGTAATGCTTTATGTCCATAGGAGGATCGGACTTATACCATTTGTGTCCTCCCTCGGGCTTGTTTATAAGGATTTCCGTATATTGTTTCATGTTTTTCTCCCGTTTTTTTATTATATATTCAATTATAGAGGTTTTTTTCAAAAAGTAAAGTCATTTGTTGCAAATTCCCGCATTTTGCTATATAATTATATATAATGATATTTTAAAGGAGAAAAAATGGAAACTTTGGCTCTGCTTTTTCTGACCTCTGCCGTAAGTATATTTATACAGTCGACCACAGGCTTTGGCTACGGCATACTTTTTATGGCCATATCCCCCTATTTTCTGCCCTACGCAGTGGCGCAGGTTCTCAACATGTCGACCTCGCCCATAGGCAACTTTATCAATGTATCGAGGAGATACACAAAGATCAACTGGCGTCAGGTGCTTGTGCCCCTCGCCTTTTCCACCGTCGCCTGTTACATAAGCCTTGAGGTGGCAAAGCACATCGACACCGCCTCCATGAGAAGGGCTCTCGGCGCCGTGCTCTTTCTGCTGGCGATCTGGTTTGTATTCTTCAGCAAAAAGGTAAAAATCCGCCCGACATTTTTAAACGGCTCGATAGCCGGATTTATCTCGGGCATAATGACGGGTCTTTTCGCCATAAGCGGCCCTCCCGTCGTAGTCTACTACCTCTCGGCTCTCGAGGACAAGGAGGAGTACATGGCCACCATTCAGAGCTACTTTATGGGCAACAGCCTCCTCACGCTGCTGATGAGATTTTTAAACGGCACCTTCCCCGCCTTTTCCCCTCTGTGGTACTGCGCCTGCCTCGCAGGTATGGCGGTTGGCGTGCTCTTCGGCATAAAGTTCTACAAGCGCTTAAACGGCGACATAATGAAGAAATATGTCTACGGCTTTATGGCTATTTCGGGTCTCATAATCCTCATAAAAGGCTGATAAAAAAACCGCCCAATAGGGCGGTTTTATTTTGCTATTTCAAGGAAAACCCTTGCCGCCTCCATGGAAAAGCTGTTTGTGCGGGCGATGTCTCCCAAAGACACCATGCCCACTATATTGCCTTTCATGGTGACAGGCAGGCGGCGCAGCTTGTGCTCTGACATGAGCTCTAAAGCCTCGGATACATCGGCGGAGGCGTCGACCGTCACCGCCCTCTTGCTCATTACATCTTTTACGGCGATATTCTGCGGACTTATGCCCCTCGCCGCCAAAAGGGCTATGTCTCTGTCGGTTATTATGCCCCTTACCTTTTTGTCCTGGCACACCGGCATCGAGGCTATGCCGTGATATTCCATAAGTCTTGCCGCCGTCTCCAGATTGTCGGTCATATCTAAAACAACGGTCTCTCTCGACATAATTTTTGAAACAAACATATTTTTACCCCCATAGCTTTATGGGGGTATTTTTTCCTATTTTTCGCCTTTTATTCTGTTGTTGCGTTTTAGCGGCGCGACACCGCGGAACGAAAAGGCAAAACTGCCGTATTTTTTTCGGAACTGCCTGTCTGATATTTCGGTGTCCTCGCTTTTGAGCTGCCAGATAATTTCGTCTTTTTCCGTCCTTTTGACATATCTGTTCATGGGGCAGACCAGCTGACATATGTCGCAGCCCCATATGAGAGGGTGATTTTTAATGAGCTCTGTCTCTTTTTCGGTAAGCTCTCCCCTCTTTTGGGTTATGTGGGAAAGGCAAACGGAGCTGTTTACACCCTTTTCGCCTATGGCAAGGGCAGGGCAGACTCTTTTGCAGGCGCCGCACATAAGACAGTGCTTTATCTCATATTCCCTGTCCTCATATTCGAGGTCGGTCTCCACTATGCCGATAAAGACATAGGAGCCGTATTCTTCCGTTATAAGCAGGCGGTTTTGACCCAAAACTCCGAGACCTGCCTTTACGGCTATATCCACCTCGTCAAAGGGAGACACATCGGTGTAGCATTTCCAGTCTTCTCCCCCTGCCTTTTTCGCCGCCCTTTCAAGGGCGTTTTTGACCCATATATGATAATCCTCTCCCCTTGCGTAAAGGGAGAGATTGCCCTCATGCACATCTTTCGGCAGATAGGGAAAGGCGGCCACGGCGAGATTTTTAAAGGGAGCGGCAACAGCCGCCCCCTCTTCAATAAGGGCTTTTATAAGCTTTTCCATCACAGCAGACCGCCTCTTCCGATGAGGTCTTCCCTCTTGGCTTTTTTGAGCGCCTTTACCACAAGTCCGCGGTTTTTAGGATTTCTCGCCTGGAGCAGAGCCCTCTGCATTGCCTTGCCCTCGGCTGTCTTTTCCACATACACAGGCTTCATGGTGCGGGGATCTATGCCTGTGTAGTACATGGCTGTCGAAAGAGTGCCGGGAGTGGGGTAGAAATCCTGCACCTGCTCGGGCACTATCTTGTTTTTCTTGAGATAGAGAGCCAGTGTAATGGCGTCATTCAGGGTACTTCCCGGGTGGGACGACATGAGATACGGCACGAGATACTGCTCTTTTCCGAACTTCTGATTTAGCTTTTTGTATTTTTCGCAAAATGCCTCATATACCTCCATCTTGGGCTTGCCCATATAGTAGAGGACATTGGGACTTATGTGCTCGGGAGCCACCTTGAGCTGTCCGCTTATGTGGTATTTGACGAGATTTTCAAAAAATGCGTCCGACTTGTCGGCAAGCATATAGTCAAACCTTATGCCCGAGCGGACAAAGACCTTTTTGACTCCTTTGAGCTGTCTTATCTCGGTGAGAAGCTCGAGATAGTCCTTTTCGTCGGCGTCAAGGGCGGGACAGGGCGTCGGAAAAAGGCACTGTCTGTCCTTGCAGGTGCCGACAGTCTTCTGCTTTTTGCAGGCGGGACGGCGGAAGTTTGCCGTAGGTCCTCCCACATCGTGTATATAGCCCTTGAAATGGGGGCCGTCTATTATCTTCTGTGCCTCTTCAAGCACAGATTTATGTGATCTCGAGGTGACATATCTGCCCTGATGCAGAGCGAGGGCGCAGAAATTGCACGAGCCGAAACAGCCTCTGTTGTGGATAATGGAGTTTTCCACCTCCTCGATGGCTGCCACTCCGCCCCTCTCCTCATAGGACGGATGATAGGTGCGCATATAGGGCAGGGCGTATACCTTGTCGAGCTCCTCGGTCTCCAAAGGCACCGAAGGTCTCGTCTGCACGAGGTGCATTCCGTCTTCCTGTTTTTGGGTCAGCACTCTGCCCCTCACATGGTCCTGCTCCTGCTGCACCATGTTGGCAAACTTGGCGTATGCCCTCTTGCTGTCGGTTATTTCATCAAAAGAGGGCAGCTCCAAAACGCCCTCACCTTTAGGGGGATTTGCGGTGAGATAGGCTGTTCCCCTGACATCTGTTATATCCTCTATGTGTTTTTTGCGCCTCAGTCTCATGGCTATCTCACATATCGAGGTCTCAGCCATGCCGAAGCACAGCATATCGGCGCCGCTCTGGGTGAGAATCGAAGGCAGCACCGCGTCTTTCCAGTAGTCGTAGTGGGCAAATCTTCTAAGAGAAGCCTCAAGACCTCCCAAAATTACAGGCTTTTGCGGGAAAGCCTCTTTGGCGTAGCCGGTGTAAACCACCGTCGCCATGTCGGGTCTCTTGCCCGCCTTGCCTCCCGGGGTGTAGCTGTCCTTTTTGCGGCGGTTTTTGGACACCGAATAGTGTGCCACCATGGAGTCTATGTTGCCCGCCGTGATGAGGACGGCGAGACGGGGCTCGCCCATCTTTTCAAGGTCTATGTGATTCTGAGGCTGGGAAAGAACCGCCACACGGTATCCCTTGCTCTCCAAAACTCGGGATATGACGGCGGCGCCGAAAGACGGGTGGTCCACATAGGCGTCACCCGTTATCAAAAGGAAGTCGTAATAATACCACTCCCTCTCGGTCATTTCCCTTTTATTTACAGGCAAAAAGCCGCTGTTTTCCATAATTCTCCCTTAAATATTTTCCTTATACCACTCTATGGTCTTTTCAAGTCCCTCGAAAAATCCCACGGTGGGCATATATTCCAGATATTTTTTGATGTTTTCAATAGATGCCAGGCTATGCCTTATGTCTCCCGCCCTAGGAGGGCCGAAAACAGGTCTT
This sequence comes from uncultured Eubacteriales bacterium, assembly GCA_905199135.1. Taxonomy (GTDB): domain Bacteria; phylum Bacillota; class Clostridia; order Oscillospirales; family Butyricicoccaceae; genus SIG471. Next base: position 19,744 of record CAJKFC010000004.1, on the reverse strand, counting down.
CTGTGACTGTGCAAAAGCTCTGTCAGCTTGTCATAAAATTCCAGAAGGGTTATCTTTTCGCCGCAGGCCACATTGAACACCCTGCCCGAGGCATTTTCAGCCTTCATGGCGGCTCTGAGGTTTGCCTGCACCACATTTTCGATGTGGACAAAGTCTCTCGTCTGACCGCCGTCGCCGTCTATCGTAACATCTTCGCCCCTTAAAATCTGCCTTATGAACTTGGGTATTACCGAAGCGTAATCCCCCTCGGGGTCCTGATTTTTACCGAAGACATTGAAATATCTGAGACCTACTGTTTTAAGGCCGTAAAGTTCGCTGTAAAGGGCGCCGTAGTGCTCGTCGGCAAGCTTTGTAAAGGCGTAGGGTGAGAGAGGTCTGCCTATGTGCTCCTCTGTCTTTTCGGCTCTGTCGTCGTCGCCGTAGACGGCGGCGGAGGAGGCGTAGACAAAGGCCTTTACCCCTGCCTTTGCGGCAAAGTGCATCATGTTTAATGTGCCCGTTATGTTGTTCTCGTTGTATTCCAAAGGCTGCTCCAAAGATCTAGGCACGCTGCCCCAGGCAGCCTGATGAAGGACATAGTCTATGCCGCAAAGGGCCTTTTGGCAGCACTCTTTGTCCCTTATATCCCCTTCCATCAGCTCAAAGTTGGGGTTTTTACCGAAAGGAGCGACATTTTCCCTCTTGCCTGTGGAAAAATTGTCGAGAACTCTCACCTTATAGCCCATGTTCAAAAGGGCTTCGGTGATGTTGCTGCCTATGAATCCCGCTCCTCCCGTGACGAGAAAGGCCGAATCCTTTTCAAAACAGATATTACTGCTCATCCTTCTTCTCCTCGCTTTTAACCATATTTATAACCGCGACGCCTATGCCGAGACAGGCGAAAAATACAAAGAGCACTCTGGGATAATACCATATATACTCGACAAAAGCCATTGCTCCCATGCCGCACATTGCAGAAATCAAGGCTATACCCGTGTGCTTTTCAAGGGGCGAAGCCCATTTTCTCTTTATTGCGGCAAAGGTGTTTTTCATTGTGCCCAAAACCGTCCACATGACCGAGACAAAACCCAAAACACCCATTTCGATTATAGCCTGAAGATAGAGCATATGGGCATGGCGGGCGTTTATCGCCATCTCATTGGCATAGGAGGGATAGAAAACTCCGAAATTCTCGGGGCCGAGACCTATGCCCGTAAAGCCGTATTCTTTAATTATCCTCAAGGCGCCTTCCCAGATGTAGATGCGGTATTTATTGGAGCTGTCGTCCATGGAGCCTATCGTCATGGCTCTTCTTATTATGCTGTCGGGCAAAAACGGCAGAGCCAAAAAGCCCACGCCGATGAGGGGCAGTATGAGGACAGGTTTATAAAGCAGTATGAACACCACTATGGCGCCGCCAAGAGCAAGCCAGCCCGAGCGGGAAAGTGTGAGACCGATGGCGCCGAGGGGCAGAATAAGTGAGCCCAAAAGACATATCCTCAGCCATATTTTTTTCTCCGAGAGAGCCAGCGCCGCCGCAAATGGCACGAGCATGACAATGAGCTCGGCGTAGTTGTTGGGGTTTTCAAATGTGCTGTAAACTCTGCCCGGCATACCTGCGTTGAGCTCGGTATCGGTGAGAGACAGGTCGACCTCGACGCCCACTATGCCCTGATATACGGCGTAAAGAGAGGTAAGCATAAGTGCCAGCCACAAAAAACACAGCAGAACTTTGAGCTGCTTTTGGGTCTTTATGCCGTTGGCTATGTCAAGGGCAAAGAGCACCGCCGTAAAGTAGAACAAGGCGACTCTGGCGCCCTCCGCCTTGAGTGGGCTTATAAGCACGCCGACCAAAACGGCTATGCAAAAAAGCACCATCGGCAGCCTTATGGGGGCAAACCTGACATTTTTTTCAAGTATTACATTGAGGCAGAAAAGGGCGAAAAGCCCCGCCGCCAGAATAAAGCCGTAGCTGTTGCTCCATTTTGAATGGGGCGTTATTATCATGACCGTAAGGCACAGGCCGAGAACGATGTGATAATGCCTGAAAAGGGGCACGCAGATGTTTTTATAAAAAATGCTGGAATATCCGTCGAGCTTTTTGAAAATCCATTTGAAAAAACCGAGAATCCCGTAGCATATCCATGTGAATATGCCGTAGAAAAGGCTTTTTTCAAAGGCGGCCTGCAGTTTACTGTCCTCAAACAAAAGTCCAAGGAAATAACTGTTTTTCATTATCAGCCTCCTATGGGATTTATGGCGGATACTTTACCGTAGAGTTTGGCGTTTCCTGCGTAGAAGGTGAATGTGTGGCCTACGCCGTATCTTGTGACGCCGACGGTTACGCCGTTTTCACCGATTTCTCCGTCGACCTCTGTTGTGATTCTGATGCTCTTGTATCCGTCTTTGGAAGATTTGACGAAATTGCCGCTGCTGTCGGTACCGTAATTGACGCTGGGGCCTACTTCTACCGACACAACATTGCCCAAAGCGCAGTTTTTTGTCTCGTCATAGACCTTGTCGCCCTCTTTGACGATATTTACTGCGTAATCGGGAGCCTCTTCCACAAAAAACTCCATCTCGATCTTCTGTGTTGTAGCTGAATTTGTCACCTCTGCCGGCTTCAAAAACTTGTATGCCACTATTCCCACAGCGGCTATGACCGCCACCACTATTATGATGTCGACCCAGTTAAACTTTCCAAGAACCTTTTTGCTCATTTTAATTCTCCTTATAGATCTTTAATGTTTCACTTATCATTTTTTCGGTGTTGAAATGCTCTGCTATGTTTCTGACGGCGTTCTGAGAATACTCTTTTCTCAGCTCTGCGTCGTTTTTAAGGCGCAGAATCTTGTCAGCCATGGCCTCTTCGTCGCCGAAGGGCACAATCTCTCCCGCGAGATTAAAGCTTCTCAAAAGCTCTCCGTTTCCTCCCACATCGGTGGCAACCGTAGGCAGCCCCTTGGCACAGCCCTCCAAAATTGCAAAGCTGAATGCTTCTGACGACGAGGAGTTTATGGCAAGGTCGGCGCTTTCGAGATAATTTGCCACATTGTCTGTGTAGCCGGCCTGTATCACCGTCTTTTCAAGACCTCTCTTTTCTATCTCGGCCTTTATATCGCCCATCATGGGGCCTTCCCCTACTATGACGCACACCGCCTGACCTTTGAGTCTTTCAAACACTCTGACCAGATAGTCAAAGCCCTTTTCGGCGGTATAACGCCCCAAAGTAACGCACAGAAAGGCGTCCTTATCTATTCCGTGGAGCTCTCTTATGTCCCTGTCTCTCTTCTTCATGTCCCTCACATCTATGCCGTTGTATATGACATCGATGGAGTCTTTCTTTATTCCGCCTGCGGCAAGCAGCCTTTTGACAGCCTGGCAGACCGCTATTATGCGGCTGTCAAAGGGTGTTATGAGGCGGTTTATCACCGACCACACGGCGGTCGGCGGATAGAGAAGATGACAGGTGTATATCACCCTTACCCTGTAAAAAATCCTGCTTAAAACGGCTATGCAGTTTTCCCTCGGGAACTGCACATGTACCGTGTCTATCCCCTCCTTTTTGCATATTTCGGCCAGACGCCGAGCTGCCTTTATGTCAAAGGGGGAGCGCATCTCTATGCGGAAGCTTTTGACCCCCTTTTCCTCCATGTATTCCGACAGCCTGCCCTTTTCCCAATAGGCGAAAAAGACTTCACAGCCCTCTTTTGCTACGCTTTCGGCCATCATTCTCACATATTTTTCAGAGCCTCCCGACCCTGCGTAATTTATAAGATACAGTATCTTTTTCATATTATCCTCTCTTGAGCATCTTCATGGCCACGGGGTTTCTGAGCAGTACCGACATGAGGGCATAAAGAGCTCCGCCTGCCAACACAGGCACGGCAAGGCCGATGATTTTTCCCAAAATTCCGTCAAAATGCGGCATATATGCCGTAAGAACCTGCAAAAGCGCGAACATCACCGCCGACGACACGAGGGACACCGCCCCCACTCTTATGACGCTCTTCCATATTCCCTTGAGCCTCTTTCCCATTTTCACAAGGAGAAAGCCCACTGCGCAGAATGAGGACAGCGAATATGCCAGCGGCACGGCGTATACTCCCAAAAATTTTATACCTATCTGGCTGAACACCACATTTGCTCCCACCGTTATAAAGCCGCAGACGGCGGGTATTCTTGTGCTCTTGGCGGCGAAAAATCCCCTGTCCAAAAGCTCTTTAAGGGCGATGGACACAAAGGCTATCGAGTAGAGGGCCAGTATTTTTCCCGCCACTCCTATGTCGTCCTGAGTGACCTTTCCGTAGCCCGAAATGAGGTTCAAAAACTCATTTCTCACGGCAATTATGCCGAAGGTGGCAGGAATAAACAGAAACAGGAAGGAGTTTATTCCTCCCTCGAGGGTCTTTTTGTAGCCCTCTTCGTTGCCCACCGCCAGCTCCTTTGTCATCTTGGGATAGAGCACAGCAGTCGCCGAGTAGACCACGGCAAGAACGGTGCTCAATACCAGATTCTGCACAAAGGTCAGAAGCGTCACCGTACCGGGGAAGTTGGCTGTCAGCGTGACATTATAGAACATATTTATCTGAAAGGCTCCCGAGCCCAAAAGCACGGGCAGTATCAGAGAAAACGCCTGTCTTAAATCGGGGTTTTTAAGGTCATAAGTCCATTTGAACCTAAATCCTGCCTTGACGGCGGGGGGTATAAGTATTGCCGCCTGGAGGAAAAGCCCCAGCACTGTTGCCCACAAAAGCCCTGTAACGCCGTATTTGTCGGCCAAAAGCACCACATAGCCTATTATCACAAGGCTGCTGGGCAGGCTGACGGCGGCGGGAAATGCAAAATGTCCCAAAGACTGCAAAACTCCCTGAAAAATATAGCTCAAACCGTAGAAAAGCATGACGGGCATGACTATCATAAGGGCTTTTACGGCAAAGTCATACTGCTCTCCGCTCTTGAACTCGGTGAGCATGGGCAGATAGGGCGATATGATCATACCCCCTATCACCAAAAGGGAAATTATGCTGCCGAACACCGTTATGACATTGGACACAAAAAGATTTGCCCTTTTGTTCTTTCCCTCCGCCGTAAGAGAGGCGAAAATCGGTATCACAACGGTGGAAATGGCTGTTCCCAGCGAGTTGAATATTATGTTGGGCATGGAGGCCGCATAGGAATAGATGTTTAACTCTACATCCGCGGCACCGAAATGAGATATATAGAACTGGTTGGCGACGAGGGACATGACCCTGCACAGCACGGTTATTATCATAACCGCCCCTATCGCCCTTCCCTGGCTGTTTTTCATGTGCTTCTCCCGAGGATATAATGTTTGCTTAATTTATAATAAAATCCGTGAAAATACTCCCGTATCTCTTTGGCATACAGCTATTATATCACAAATCCCCTCAAAATCAAACAAAAATATAATTATATTCTTGCAAATAAATTCGAGATGCTATATAATATGATTAACAATACTTACGAAAGCTTTTCAAAGGAGAGAGAGATGGATTTCAACGGCAAAGTGGCTGTCATAACCGGCGCCAGCTCGGGCATCGGTCTTGCCATTATGAAAAAGTTTTGGGAGCAGGGCGCAAGGACTGTCAACTTAGACCTTGCGGACGAGGTGTTCGGCTCCGACCTTTTTTTCAAGGGCGACATATCGGACCCCGAATTTTTAAAGGAATGCTGTGAAAAGACGGTTGAGCGCTTCGGCAAAATCGACTACCTTATAAACAATGTGGGGGATTTTTCAAAGAGAGGCCTTTTGTCGGGCTGCTCCTATGAAGATTTCATGTATATACAGAAAATCGGCCTTGCCGCCCCTTACACTCTGACAAAGCTCTTTATGGAGCATTTCAATGAGGAGGGCGCCATAGTCAATATCGCCTCCACAAGGGCATTTATGTCTCAGCCCGACAGCGAGAGCTACGCCGCGTCAAAGGGCGGAATAGTGGCTATGACCCACGCCATGGCCGCGTCGCTTCAGGGCAAAATCAGGGTAAACTGCATTTCCCCCGGCTGGATAGACAATCTAGGTTCCGATTTGTCGGAGGCCGACAAGAATCAGCACTTTGTGAAAAGGGTGGGCTGCGGAGACGACATCGCAAACGCCGTCCTCTTCCTGTGCTCTAATGAAAGCTCCTTTATCACGGGGCAGAACATCACCGTCGACGGCGGAATGACAAAGAACATGATATATCACGGAGATTTGGGCTGGAATCTCGAGACAAAATAAAAGACAATATAAAACGGGTATCGAAAGATACCCGTTTTTTATTTTTCGTCCTCTGTATATTCCAAAATATCACCGGGCTGACATTCCAGCACACGGCATATGGCGTCAAGGGTGGAAAAGCGAATGGCCTTTATGTTGCCCGTCTTGAGGTGTGAGAGGTTGACATTGGATATCCCCACCTTTTGAGCCAGGTCGTTGAGCTTCATCTTCCTGTCTGCCAAAACCCTGTCCAATCTTATTATAATCATAGCGTATGATCGGCCTCTTCCTGAAGTTCTGCCCCTCTGCGTATGACATACCCCGCTGTAATAATTGCCGCGGCCATTATCACATCACCCAGCCGCAGCATCGCCGCCGATATCTGAATCCGGCTTGTGGATATGAGGTTTGAAAGGAAGCATATCAGCACCTTTGCAAACGGAGCCAGAACCACCGCCGCCAGCTTTAAAACTCCCGCTTTTATAAGCTCTGACGAGTTTTTTTCGGTAAATGCATCTCCCTTTGCCACATTGTAAAAGACCTTGCCCAAAAAGAAATACGCCAGAGCCGACGGCACAGCTCCTGCCGCTGCGACAAGCACCAGAGCAATTTTTGTCACTGGGTCTATCTCATTTTCATCGTTTGCCCATATGCGCACTCCATCCTTCATGGTCATTGAAAAACCGCCGTTTGATGGGTCATAATTTCTCTCGTTAAATGTGGCCGAAGACGGCATTCCGCTTTTGTCGTAAAATATAAAGTTCAGCTTGCCGGCCGCCGTCAGAACCACTGTCAGACATGTTATTACGGCGAGACAGTAACAGACAAACCCGATAAATGTCGCTCCGTATTTCACCTGAGGGCCTTTTACTATATCTTCAATTTTTTTCACACCTTTCACCTCCGATTTCATAATACCATCGCTATTATATTTTGTCAATAATTTTTTAATGATAATCGTTAATTTTGAGTGTAAAAAGACGGCAGAGAAAATCTCTGCCGTCGTTGTTTATAAACTATTTTTCAAAATCGTCGATGGCCTGTCTTATGGTCTTGTGGTGGGAGCTCTGACCGTATTTGTCTATCTCGGTCTTGTCCTTTATGCCGTGGCTGAGACATGCGGGGCCGCCTATACAGCCCTGCACACATGCCATGCCCTCGATAAAGTTGACATCGCTCATGTTCTTCTGCTTTTTGAGCAGCGCCACCTTGCACTCTGCTATGCCCGAGCAGACCTGGGGATTTATCTTGAACTCGTCGTCACGGACTCCCTGCTCTCTCAGCGCCTGAACGACGGCGTCGGAAAGTCCGCCGCTTCTGGCGAAAATTCTGCCGAAGTAGGAGGCGGTGTCCATCTCCTCACCCTCGAGCTTTGAAAGGTCGATCTCCTTAGCGCAGAACATGGCCAAAAGCTCCTCAAAGGTTATGGCATAGTCCATGCAGTCCTTGGCCTTGCCCGTGAGGGTCTCCTCTTTTTTGGCGATGCAGGGACCGATGAACACGATCTTTGCTCCGTCGCGCTCTTTGAGCCTTCTGCCTATCTCGGCCATGGGGGAATAGTTGTGGGAGATGTGGTCGGCCATATCGGGGAAGTATTTCTTGATATATGTCACAAAGGCGGGGCAGCAGGAAGAGGTCAAAAAGCCCTTTTCCACCAGCTCTTCTGCCTCTTTGTAGGCCACCATGTCGGCGCCGAGGGCCGCCTCAAAGACTCCCTTGAAGCCGAGCTGCTTTATTCCGCTGACAACCTGGGGCATTTTTGCGGGGCCGAACTGGCTGGCGATAGAGGGGGCTACCACGGCGTAGACCGTCTCATTTTCGTCCATCAGAAGTCTTATGACATCTGTCATAAAGCTCTTGTCCATAATGGCGCCGAAGGGGCACTGATATGCACAGGCGCCGCAGGATATGCACTTGTCGTTGTCTATATGTGCCTTGCCGTTTTCACCCATGGATATTGCACCGACGGGGCAAGCGCGCTCACACGGTCTGAGCTGCTTGATTATGGCGTTATAGGGACAGGCGTTCATGCATTTTCCGCACTTAATGCACTTTTCCTGATTGATGTGTGCCTTGTGGTTGATTATGGTGATAGCGTCAACGGGACAGGCGTTTTTACATCTGTGAGCGATACACCCACGGCAGGCGTCGCTTACGCTCATCTGGGACACGGGACATTCGTCGCAGGCTATCGGCATGACCTCAACCATGTTGGGGTTTTCCTTGTGGCCGCCCAAAGCCATCTTTACCCTCTCATTGATTACCGCTCTCTCCTTGTAGATACAGCAGCGCATGAGAGCCTTGGGACCGGGAGCTATCTTTTCGGGGATCTCAAGGTAGGCGTGCTCGTCCTTGTTCTCAAACACAACCTTGGCGACCTCGGTCAAGACCTTGTTTTTAAGCTCCTGAACACTTGTGTCAAACTTCATTTTTTTCTCCTTCATAACAGTCGTTTGCGCGGGAACATTGTTTATATTCTAACATAATTATATACATATGGTGAAATATTGCAAGTGTTTTTTGGATTTTTTTCAAAGGCTTAACTAAAAAAAATACAAAGGGTAATATTTTGTCGAATTATCACCCTTTGCATTATATCTATTCTGTTTTCAGCGAGGCAAAGACGGCGTCTCCGTCCTTTATCACGGTTCCGTTTAAACTGTCTGTGACATCTTCGTCTCCGAGCTTTATCGTAAAATATTCGCCCTCACCGGCCTTTGAGCCGCCTATCTCCTCAATTTTTCCGTCCTCGGAAAAGACGGCGAAATCGTTTTCCTTGAGCACATCTTCAAGGACTGTCAGCTTTGTCGACAGCTTGAAGGACTGTCCGCCCTCCACATACACTGCCACCTGCTTTACTCCGCTTTTCTGCTGAGAGACCGTCACCAGCACCATGCCGAGGAACAGACCTATCACTATTCCCGCGCCGATGATGATGATGCTTATCATGTCCTTTTTGGCCTGGAGAGGATCTTTTTTCTTTTTCTTCTTGCCTTTAGCCATTCTTTTTTGTTTCCTTTGTCTTTAAAAGCTCGCTCTTGTCATAGGCCTTGAAGCCCTGACCGAAGACCTCGGTGGCGTCTGCAAGTATGACGAAAGAAGTGGGGTCTGCCTCGGCTATTATGGATTTGAGTACCGAAGTCTCGTGTCTCCTTGCCACAGTCATGAGCACATGCTTTTCATTGCCCGAATACATACCTGTGGCATCTATTGCCGTTACGCCGTGACCAAGTGTTTTCATTATGATGCTCGACACATCTTTGGGGTTGTTTGTAATGATGAAAGCCGTCTTCTGCTTGTCTCCGCCGTATATTATCTGGTCGATGACGGCGCCTGCCAGATATGTGGCGATTATGCCGTAAAGGGCGCTCTCCATGCTGTTGTATACCAAGGCGTTGGTTCCTATGATAATGGCGTTTATTATAAGATTTGTAAAACCTATGTTTATTGACCACCTGTACTGTATCATCTTGGCTATGATGTCTGTGCCGCCGGTGGTGCCTCCCGTCCTGAACACTATGCCGAAGCCGATGCCCAGCACTATGCCGCCGTAGAGACAGGCCAGAAGAAAGTCTCCCGTGTAGGCGGGTACAAATGGCTTCATGACATCGAGAAGTATAGAGGACGACACGATGGCCCATGCCGTCTTAAAGAAGAATCTCTTGCCCAGTATTTTCATGCCTGCCGCTATAAGGGGGGCGTTGAGCAGGACATTCATCACGCCTATGGGCAGACCCCACAGGGTGTTGGTGACGGTGGCTATACCGACTATGCCGCCGAAGGGTATCTCATTGGGCAGGAGAAACATGAGAAATCCGAAGGAATATATAGCCATACCGATGGTTATGAGGACATAATCCCTGAGTGTTTTCATTATTTTAGTCTTATCCATATTGACCTCATTCCGATTTTAAAAGGGGTTTGTTTTTTCTTTTAAGGTATCTCATAAGAAACAGCACCGAGCCCGCCGTTCTAAAAGCCGTGCCTATGTACATGGCGTTTTCTATGCCTATCTTTCTGTACATGGCCACCCCGAGAATTGGAGCTATGAACATGGTTATCTGAGTTACCGTATTGTATATGCCTATGCTTACCGTTCTGTTTTCCTCGGGCAGGCACTCCAGCATGTCATTGAAGGTGCCCATGTTTAAGGGGGCGGAAAATGTGCCGCTTATGACATAGTTCATGAATATGCCGAAGCTGTTGTTCCAAAAGACCAGGAGCCCCGGTGACACGGCGGCTGTAAAGCAGCCTATCACTCCCGCCTTCATCGAGCCCTTTTTCTGTATATATCTTCCCCAGCCTTTTGCGGTAAATGCCAGAATGATTATTCCGACCACATCGAGGACGGTTTTGAAAAACTCGTTTGCCCCCGCGTATTCCACCACATAGATGAAAAACAGCGGCGATGTCAGCTGACAGGCAAAGGAAAATATAAACCACAGGGCGAGAAACAGGGAGAACTCACTGTTTTTCCCCATCTCCTTTACACACAGCGAAAAGGATTTGAAAAGATTAAAAGGCTTTTTTCCCGTGTCCTTTACGGCGCTGTCGTCGGTGGAAAGCAGCACCTTTCTCTGGATCATGGCAAAGACAAATGCCGCTATGAAAAACATCTGATATGCGAAGATTTTTCCGCCGTCGTCTTTTGCCACATAGCTCAGAATAAATCCGCCCGCCACCATGACGAAACTCTGGACAAAATATCTCACCGTCTCGCGGTTGGCGTAGGGAATTATCCTCCGCTCTTTTGGGAAAATCTCGGTAAAAAAGCTCTGCCACGCCACTGTATATGCCAGCATCGGCACATTGAAAAGGGCGATGAGCAGCACAAAATACGCCACCTTGATATCCCCCAAAAAGGGAGCTATCGCCATAAAAAGCAGCAGAAGGCCGTAAAGGCCCACCATCTTTGCCGTAAACGGCTTTCTTCTCGGCAGAGTGTCTATGTATGCCGAGAAGGGCAGCAGAGTTACAAGGGCAAAGAGGGCGGGCAGGGAATTTACAAGGCCTATGGCGAAGTCGCCGCCCCCCATCTGCTTTACGAAGAGCTGATTGAACGGTGTGGTCAGCTGCTGTGACGCCGACCACAGTCCTCCTTCGGCCACGGTTTTCACCTCATTGGGGTCGTCGGAGGACAGGGCGTATTTCAGCCTTTTCTTTAAAATTTCGGCTCGCTGTTTCATACTTCACCTTATTTTATATGGCGCCGCCAGTATTTATTCCTTAAAAATTAAAGCTCCATCCAGCCAGAATCGGAGGGATTTGCTCTGAAAGCCTGAAGCTTTTTGACATCGGACTCCTTGATGTATCCGCTCTCGACGGCGACCTCGACGAGGGCGTCGTAGTTGGAGAGAGATGTGTTCTCGACATTTGCCTCTTTAAGACGCTCTATGCCCTTTGCAAGTCCGTAGGTAAAGATGGAAACTATGCCCAAAACCTCTACCTCTGCCTCTCTCAGGGCGTTGACTACATCGATTACAGAGCCGCCTGTGGAGATGAGGTCCTCGATGACGACAACCTTTGTGCCCTTTTCAAGTCTGCCCTCGATCTTGTTGTTGCGTCCGTGGTCCTTGGCGCTGGCTCTTACATATGCCATGGGCATGCCGAGAATGTGTGCTGCGATGGCGGCGTGGGGTATGCCTGCCGTCGATGTGCCTGCGAGAGCCTCAGCCTCGGGATATTTTGCCTTGACAGTCTCGGCGATGGCTGTCTCTATCTCTGTTCTTATCTCGGGATAAGAGAGTGTCAGCCTGTTGTCGCAGTAGATGGGGGACTTTATTCCGCTTGCCCATGTGAAGGGCTCATCGGGAGACAAAAACACGGCTTTTATCTCCAAAAGTCTCTTTGCAATTTTCTTTTCCATAATCTTCTCCTCCGTTATTTGTTGTCATTTAAAAGGCCCAATTTTTCCTCGGCCTCGTTTACATTGATTGTCAGAAGCTTGGACACTCCCGTCTCCTGCATGGCGACGCCGTATAAAATGTCCGAGCCCTCCATTGTTCCCCGTCGGTGGGTTATAACTATAAACTGTGTGCTTTCGCACAGGGTTTTCATATATGTTATGTACTTGACCACATTTACATCGTCAAGGGCGGCCTCTATCTCGTCCAGTATGCAGAAGGGCGTCGGCCTGACCTTGAGTATTGCGAAATACAGAGCTATAGCCACAAATGCCTTTTCGCCGCCCGAAAGCAGGGATATTGTCTTGACCGTCTTACCCGGCAGAGTTACCTTTATCTCGATGCCGCAGTTCAGTATATCGTTTTCGTCCTCAAGGCGAAGGCAGGCGTCTCCGCCGCCGAAAATCTCCTTGAATGTGGCTCTGAAACTGTCGTTTATCATCACAAAGTGTGAGGCGAAGGTCTCCTGCATGTTTTTGGTGAGATCTGCTATGACGGTCAGGATATCGCCCTTTGCCTTTTCAAGGTCGTCCCACTGCTTTTTCATAAAGGAGTAGTTTTCAAAGGCCTTTTCGTATTCCTCCACCGCCAGCACATTTACGCTGCCCAGAGCCTTCATGTCATTTTTGAGCCTTGCCAGATAGTTTCTGCTCTCCGATATGTCGGCGCATTTTTCATACCCCTCGGCGGCTGCCATGGGGGTCAGCTCGTAGCTCTCCCACATCTTGTCCAAAATCCTCTGAAGCTCCCCTTCGGTCTGCTCCTTAAGGGACAATAGCCTTGCCGTCTCCCTTTCGAGATTCAGTACGGCGTTGTTCTTGCCCTGGCTCTGCCGCTGCAGCTTTTCCCTCTCGCCCTCGATGGCGAGTTTCTGATCTATGAGCTTTTGGAGCTTGTCTCTGCGTTTTTCTCCCTGCTCCTTCAGCTCTTTGAGGGTCTTTTCCTGTTTTTCCGCCTGTTCTTTGAGGTTTTTCAGCCTGTTTTCCAGCTCTTTTCTGTTTTCGCCGCTCAAAAGGCTCTCTTTTTCCAGCTGGGATACAAGGGCCGATATCTCCTCGTATGTTCCCGCAAGATAGAGAATTCGTCCCTCGGTTTTGGACTTCTCCGCCTTAAGGCTCTCTGTCTGTTCGCGGCAGAGGGCGGACTCCCCGTCGAGCCTTTCTATTTCTCTCTGATGATTTTCCTTTTGTCCGTTTAAGGTCTCAAATCGGGCGGCGTTTTTCTCTATCTGACCTTCCGATTCCGAAAGACTTTCTTTTGCCGCCTGCGCCTTGCTCTCAAGACTGCTCTTTTCGGCAAGGTAGCCGCTTTCGCCGCCCCTCACCGCCTCCAAAAGCTTTTGCTCTCCCTCTTTTTCGGCGTTCAGCTTGGAAAGAGCCAGCTTTGCCTCGGAGAGGGTGTTTTCGGCACTCTCCTTTTGAAACTTCATGTTGCCGAGAGCGTCCTTGACTTTGAGATATTCTTCCCGAAGTTTCCCCAGTCTTTCCGACTGCTCTTTCTGTTCCTGCTCCAGCCTTTCGGCCTCGTTTTTTCTCGAAAACACTCCGACGCTTCTGTTGAGGCTGCCGCCCGTCATGGCGCCGTGGGTGCTTATTATCTGACCGTCGAGGGTGACTATTCTCACCCTGCCGGGGTGCTTTTTCTGTATAGCTATGGCGGCGTCGATGTGCTGCACCACAAGGGTGGAGCCGAGAAGATTTTTCACTATGCCGTCAAACCTTCCGTCGTATTCCACCAGGTCGCAGGCCATGCCCACATAGCCGTTTTCATTTTTATATATGTCGTCGGCCCGTCTGCCCCTTATAAGGCTTACGGGCAGAAATGTTCCTCTGCCGCCGTCGCAGCTTTTGAGGTAGCCTATTGCCTTTTTGCCGTCCTGCTCGTTTTCCACCACGATGTTCTGCATGGCGCCGCCCAGAGCAATCTCTATGGCGACGGCGCAGTCGTCGTTTACCTTTATTATCTCGGACACAGTGCCGAGTATTCCGTGAAGCTGGTCCTTTTCCGCCGCTTTAAGCACGTTTTTTACCGCCTTGGAAAAGCCCTCATGCTCTCTTTCAAAGGCTTTGAGCATATTGAGTCTCTCTTCGGAGGACTTTAGCTTTACCGAAAGGCTCTGCCCCTCCTCATAGAGATTTTCCAGCTTTTTCTCCTGCCTTTGCAGCAAAAGCTCAAAGCCCGAAAGGACATTTTGAGCCTGCTCCATGCTCTCTCTGTGGCTCTCGGTCTCCCTGTCTATCTCGGCCAAGCGCTTTTCCGACTGCTCGGCGGCCTTCTGGCTGTCTCCCATCTTGCTTTCAAGCTCCGAAAGCTTGCTCTCGGCCTCCTGAAGCTCCTTTTGGGCAAAAGCCCTCTTTTCCCTGAGCTTTGCCTCCTCGGTTATCACATCGGATATCTCCTGCTGAAGAGACAGCACGCTTTTGACATGCTCACGGCTCTGATTTTCTCTCTCGCTGTTTTCCTTTTGAAGATCTTCAATTTTAAGGGAGATGTCCTCGGCCTGCTTTTTCGCCTCTTTTTCGGCCTCGGCAAGTTCCATCAGACGGTTTTTCAGCTCTGTTATCTGCTCGCCCTCTCTTTTAAGGCGGTTTTCCGCCTGCTTTATGGTCTCAAGGGTGTTTTCCATGCCCGAGCGGCACACCGCCGCCTGCTTTTCGGCCTCGGCTGCCGCGCTCTCCAAAAGGGCGGTCTCCTGCCTTTCGCTCTCTATCTCCCTGTCCTTGAGCCTTATCTTCTCGCCGGTTTTCTCTATGCTGTCATAGATGCCGTCGAGCTCGGATTTTCTCACCGACAGATTGCGATCTGCAATGGTGTGCTCTGCCGATATCTCCTTTATCCTCTCACGGAGCCTGTCGCTTTCCGAAAGCCATATGGAAACCTCGGTCTTTTTTGCGTCCTCGTAGAGGGCGAAATATTTTTTCGTCTTTTCGGCTGCCTGTCTCATGGGCTCGAGACTGCTCTCCAAAGTAGAGGCTATGTCCCTTATGCGTACGAGATTTTCCTCGGTGCCCGAAAGTCTTTTTTCGGCCTCCTCCTTGCGGTAGCGGAACTTTGTGATGCCCGCCGCCTCCTCGAAAATCTCTCGCCTGTCCTCGGATTTTATCGAAAGTATCTCGTCTATCCTGCCCTGACCTATGACAGAGTAGCCGTCACGGCCGAGACCTGTGTCCATGAAAAGCTCGTGTATGTCCTTGAGCCTTACCGACTTGCGGTTTATGAAAAACTCGCTGTCGCCGTTTCTGCCGTATCTTCTTGTGACGGTCACCTCGCCGTAGTCGATGGGCAAAAGCCTTTCGCTGTTGTCTATGGTGAGGGAGACCTTGCTGTAAGAGGACGGCGGTCTTTTGACCGTGCCGCCGAAGATGACATCCTCCATCTTGCCGCCGCGGAGATTTTTGGAGGACTGCTCCCCCAGCACCCATTTGACGGCGTCGACTATATTGCTCTTTCCCGAGCCGTTTGGGCCGACTATGGCTGTAACCCCTCGGCTCAGATTTATCACGGTATTGTCGGGAAACGACTTGAATCCCTGTATCTCTATGCTTTTAAGGTACAACCTCGGCCTCCTTTCCTCTGGATTGACTATATTATAACAATTCTAACGGCTTATATCAACATCTATTTCAAAGCTGTCGCGGCTTATTTTATCGGATGTGTCCACAGAAACCAACTTATCCACAAAGGCGGCGCGGATATTTTTGAGGGCGGTGCCCCCTCTGCCCTTTAGCTTTGATATATCCTTTGGGTTTATCAATACCGTGACATTTTTCTCTTTTACCTTTGAAAGGGCGTTTATCACGGCATTTTCCAGCATTTTTCCCCTGACCATCTCGCCCAAAGCCGGGTGATATGCTCCGCCCAGCACCGCTCCGCCCGAAAGCTCGTCGGTGGGGTTTAAGCCTATTCTTATTATCTCGATGCCTGCCTCTTCAAATATTACACAGAGTTTTGCACAGATATCCACAGCTTTATCCACAGCCAGCGGCGTGTAGCTGCCGTACATCATCATGTCGGCAAGCTCTGTGTTCTCGATGACGCAGACAGGGTATATTCTCACGAAATCTGGGGCTAAATCCCTTATTTTAAGGGCTGTGGCTATGGTTTTCTCCTCGCTGTCAAAGGGAAGCCCCGCCATCATCTGAAGCCCCAATGAAAAGCCGCCGAAGCTTTTTATGAGGTATACGCTCTGTATTACATCTTCCGCCGTGTGACCTCTTTTTGAGGCTTTCAGCACATCTTCGTCCATCGACTGCACCCCAAGCTCTATGTGGGTAACCTTGTAGCTTTTGAGAAGGGTGAGTATTTTTTCGTCGATGCAGTCGGGTCTTGTGGAAACCCTTATAGAAGAGCACAGACCCTTTTCTATGAACTCATAGGCTGCCGACAGATATTCCTCCATGAGCTCCTCTCCTATGGCGGTAAAGCTGCCGCCGTAAAAGGCTATCTGGGGATTTTCGGTGTATTCGAGGGCCTTTTCTATCTCCTGCCTTACATCCTCTGCCGTCGGCACTATGGGTGCGGCTATCCTTCTCTGATTGCAGAAAACACAGTCGTGAGGGCAGCCGAGATGAGGTATGAATATGGGGATTATCCTCATCTTCCCATCAGCTCCAGAGCCTGTCTCGCGGCGTCCTGCTCGGCCTGTCTCTTGCTCTTGCCGACGCCCCTCGCCATGACATTGGAGTTTATGAGAAGCTCAACCTCGAAGCACTTGTCGTGGTCGGGGCCGCTCTCTTTTGCCAGGCGGTATGTCAGAGTTTCCTCTTTGTTTTTCTGAATTATCTCCTGAAGAGCCGTCTTGTAGTCGTCTGTTCTGACCTCTCTCACTATCTGCTCGGCCCCTCTTTTCAAAAACGGCAGCACGAAATTTTCCGCCTCTTTCATTCCGCCGTCCAGATATATGGCGGCAAGCAGAGCCTCAAAGGCGTCGGACAGCACCGAGGGGCGCTCTCTGCCTCCCCCTGCCTCCTCGCCCTTGCCGAGAAGTATCTCCTCGCCGAGGCCGATCTCCTTCGCGAAGCCGAAAAGGCTCTTTTCACACACCAGAGCCGCCCTCAGCTTGGAGAGCTCTCCCTCCTCCATTTTGGGGTAGGTCTTGTAGAGATACTCTCCGCATATGAGACCCAAAACGGCATCGCCCAAAAACTCCAGACGCTCGTTGCTGTGCTCAAAGCTCTTCCTGTGCTCGTTGGCGTGGGAGGAATGGGTCATTGCCATGGTGAAAAGCCCGTGATTTTTAAAATTATATTTTAAATGCATTTTGTCTCCTTTCGGGCAAAAAACAGCCGCTCTTCTGTTGTAGCTGTAAGTATTATAACACAAACGGCCGTCCATTTCCACACACAATATGAAATAAAAGGTGTAACTTTGAAAAGTTACACCTTTATTTTTTATTTTACTCGATTTTGCTGAGTATGAAGTCGACCATGTCCTCAACAGTGTGGATACTCTCGAGGTCGGACTTGGAAATCTTGCCGGTGCCGAACTCGTCCTCAATGGCGAGGGCCAGCTCAACGGCTGCTATCGAGTCCCAGTTGGCGCTTATTTCCTCGATGGGTGTGTCCATATCTATGAGATCAATTTCGTCGTCTGTCAGGCAAAACTGCTCGGACACCATGTCGAGAAGCTTTTCAAACACTTTATCCTTCATTATTTATACCTCCGAAGCTATTTATTTACAGTTAAAAATTTCCTTAGAATAGTATAGCAAAGGATTGTCGGTTTGTAAATACCTTTTTCTTAAAATTTTATTTTCCGAATTTCTCGGCTATCGCCTCGATGACTCCGCTGTTTTTATATCTTATTGCCTGACCTATGGCGCTCTTAAACGACTTGGGATTGGAGCTGCCGTGGGCCTTTATGCAGACGCCGTTTACACCGAGAAGGGGAGCTCCGCCCACCTCGGTATAGTCCATGCTCTTTTTGAACTCGTCGATGCTGCTTTTTACCATGAGAGCCGCCAGCTTGCTCTTGAGGTTTTTCATAAATATTCCCTTGAGCTGGGCGGCAAAGAACATTGCCACGCCCTCTGTCGTCTTCAAAAGCACATTTCCCGTAAAGCCGTCGGCCACAACTACATCGCACATTCCCAAAGGCACATCTCTGCCCTCGGCGTTGCCGACGAAGTTTATCTCGCCTCTGGCTCCTGCGTCCTTGAGCATTTTGTGGGTCTCCACATAGGTGGGAGTGCCCTTTGTCTCCTCGGCGCCGTTATTGATAAGGGCAACCCTCGGAGACTTCATGCCGAGATATTTTTCTGCGTAAACAGAGCCCATATAGGCAAACTGATAGAGAAAATCGGGGGTGCACTCGGCGTTGGCGCCGCAGTCTATGAGCACCGCTCCGCCCTTTGCCGTGGGCAGTATGGGAGAAAGGGCTGCGCGCTTTACACCCTTTATGCGCTTGACTATGAAAAGTCCGCCTGCGAGAAATGCTCCCGTGTTGCCTGCCGACACCACGGCGTCACCCTCGCCTGCCGCCAGCATCTTCATGGCCACAGCCATGGAGCTGTCGTTTTTGTCGTACATTATGCAGTCTGCGCTGTCCTCCATGGAAATCTCGGAGGCGGCGTGGACTACCGAAATATTGGGCTCTTTTTCGGCGCCTATGTCTTTCAGCACCTTTTTTATTCTCTGCTCGTCGCCTATGAGCACCATCTCATGCTTATACTCTTTGGCCGCCATTACGGCGCCCTCTACCGTAGCCTTGGGGGCGTGGTCGCCGCCCATTACATCCAAAAGTATTTTCATTAAAAGCCTCCTTTTATCTTGGCCAGTTTTATGGCCGCCAGGGCTCTCTCCGCCGTTATGGCGTATCTCTCCTGCTTGCTTTTAACTCTGAAGGGCAGGCTGTCTATGAGCCCGAAATTTATGTTCATAGGCTGAAAATCGCCCCCTTTGTATCCGCTTATGTAGGCGGCAAGGGCGCCTACGGCGCAGTCGCTTCCCAGTTTCAAGGGCTTTTTGCCGAGGATTTTCAGCGCCTTGTTTATGCCTGCGTAAAGACCCGACGCCGCCGACTCCACATAGCCCTCGACGCCCGTCATCTGACCTGCGAAGGTTATGCGCTTTTCGCCGATGAGATTGTAAAACTCATCGAGTCTCCCGGGGGACTTTATAAATGTATTGCGGTGCATGACGCCGTATCTCAAAAACACGGCGTTTTCCAGTCCGCCTATCATGGAGAACACCCTCTTCTGCTCGGGGAATTTCAGATGGGTCTGAAAGCCCACGAGGTTGTACATGGTGCCCTGCTCGTTTTCCTTTCTCAGCTGAAGAACGGCGTAGTGTTCCTTCCCCGTCACAGGGTCGGGCAAACCCACCGGCTTCATGGGACCGAAACGCAGGGTATCCTCGCCTCTTCTCGCCATGACCTCCACGGGCATACAGCCCTCAAAGACCTTTGAGTCCTCAAAGCCCTTTACCGGGGCTTCCTCGGCGTTTATCAGCTCCTTTACAAAGGCCTGATACTGCTCCTTGTCCATGGGACAGTTTATATAGGAAGGCTCGCCCTTGCCGTATCTCGCCCCGAAATATGCCTTTGACATATCTATGCTGTCAAAGCTGACTATCGGCGCGGCGGCGTCGTAAAAATGCAGCTCGCTCTCGTCTCCCAGCCTTTTGGCTATGTCATCGGCCAG
>CAJKFC010000003.1 GCA_905199135.1 uncultured Eubacteriales bacterium | reverse complement strand
TTTTTTTCGTCTTTCATCAAAATCGGGAACCAATTCTGAATGCAAGCCTTGTCATTTTTTATATTTTTTACCACCTTAATATTGTGCATTATTGATATAATATGTATTATATTTTAACAGCCGGTCTTATTTCATTCATATTTTAAGGGCAAAAAAAAAGGACAGACCTTACGGTCTGTCCTCTGTATAATCGAAGTATTAGTCTTCAACTACATAGCCGTCGGCATAGTAAGCTGTGCCGCGCTTGTGCCAGATAACGCCCTCAAGACCTGCGTCGAGGCCGTAGACATTGATCTGCTGGAACAGTGGAACCCATGCGACATCTTCCATGATGATGCGCTGGAGGTCCTTATAGATCTGCTCGCGCTTTGTGGTGTCGAGCTCACGGCGACCCTCTTCTATAAGCTTGTCAACCTCGGGGTTGGAGTACCACTGACGGTTACCTGTCGGGCCTATGGACTCTGTATAGAAGTTGTTTGTCATAGTTCTGTCCTGGTTTGTGGCGTGGCCCCAGCCCATGATGAACATGTCGTGTGTGCCGTTGTTGCAGTGCTCCATAAGTGTACCGAACTCCATGACTGCGATGTCGAGCTGAATGCCTATCTCGGCAAAGCTGGACTGGAGAATCTGAGCGGCTCTGTTTCTCTCATCGGAGGATACACAGATCTCTATGGGTCTGTCTATACCGTTGGGGAAACCTGCCTCGGCCATAAGGGCCTTTGCCTTCTCGATATCGTATGTGTACATACCTTCGAGAGACTCGTCAAAGTAGGGCATGATTGTGGGGAACGGAGAGATGCCGGGGAGAGCGTAGCCCTCGTATATGACATCTATAAGAGACTGCTTGTCGCAGGCGTAGTGAACTGCCTGGCGAACCTTGAGGTTGTCAAAAGGAGCCTTGCTGTGGTTCATGGAGAGATATGTGATTGTGGAGCTCTCCATCTCAAGGGTCTTGAGGTCGGGATTTTCCTTGATACGGGCTATGTCGATGGCCGAAATCGGTGTTACCATATCGACCTCGCCTGTCTCCAGAGCGATTGTACGGCTGTTGGATTCAGGCATGACGCGGAGTGTGATGGATGTTGCCTTAGGCGTTCCTGCCCAGTGCTCGTCAAAACGCTCCAAAATGCACTCGTTGTTGACCTTCCACTCCTTGAGCTTCATGGGGCCTGTGCCGACGGGAGTCTGGGCTACCTTGTCGCCTGCCTCTTCGACGGCCTTCCGGTTGAGGATGTGGCAGCCTGCCTCTGTGAGGTTTACCATGAGGGAAGCGGAGGGCTGCTTCATCTTGAATGTAACAGTCATGTTCTCATCGTCTGCGATGACTTCCTCAACATCTGCCACGAAGTTCTTGGACTGGGGAGTCTCTGCCACGCGGTCCATTGTGAACTTGATGTCGGAGGGTGTGAGGATCTCGCCGTTGTGGAACTTGACATTCTCACGGATTTTAAAGACGAGAGTTGTGTCGTCTGTGTACTCCCAGCTCTCGGCGAGGCCCGGGATAAACTCGGAGTTCTCGTCAAGGTCGACAAGTGTGTCGAACACGAGGTTTATAGCCTTGTTGGAGTAGGAGTCTGTCGACTCGGCAGGGTCAAATGTGACTATGTCTGCCGGTTCTGCCGACACAAGGTCTGTGCGGATGTTCTTGCCTTCGGTGCTCTCGGTGCCGTCTGCGCTTTCGCTGCCGCCCGATGCCGCCGTTGTGTCTGTCTCGGTCTTTGTGCATCCCGAGAACATGGCCATGAGCATAACCATGGCCAGTGTCAAAGCCAATACTCTTTTCATTGTTTTACCTCTTCCTTTTCGGCGCAAGCCGTATATTGCAAATTGATTATATTACCGCCGAAAAGGGTTGTCAACATTTTTTAAATAATTTGCTTTTTTATTTTACCTTTTCTTAATAATTTATTCTTATTTATTTTGTTAAGCAGCTTTATTGTTTGAATTTATGCACAATAAAACTGGTAAAAAAATGTGCATTTTGTCATTTGCAAAATGCACATTTAATATTTGCTTAATAACCCGCCTTTTTCATGGCATTGAGGGTTATGTCACACAGCTCCTCGACGCTGAGCCCTAACATCTCGGCTCCCCGGGCTATTACCTCTCTCGAGCAGCCGGCGGCAAAGGAGGGGGATTTGTATTTTTTCATGAGGGATTTGAGCTCCATGTCGCTGCAGCTTTTGGAAGGTCTCATTCGGGCGGCGGCGCCTATGAGTCCCGTCAGCTCGTCCACTGCGAACAGATATTTTTCCATTATGTGCTCGGGCTTTATGTCTCTGCCTTCGGCGAGTCCATAGCAGTGGCTTGCGACGCTTTTGGCAAAGCTCTCGTCAATGCCCTCTTCTTTGAATATCTCAAAGCTCTTTATGCAGTGCTCATCGGGATACATCTCGTAGTCTATGTCGTGGAGAAGTCCGACGATGCTCCAGTATTCTGCGTTTTCGGGGTCTTCCTTTTGGGCGATCATGCCCAAAACGGCCGAAACCGTCTTGCCGTGCTCGATGTGAAAGGGCTCCTTGTTGTACTTCATGAGCAGCTCTTCGGCCTGCTGCCTTGTGGGTATCATGTGTTTTCCTCCGTTCTGTCTATAATATTTTGTTATGGAATATTATACACTCTTTTATTGAAAAAGTAAAATTTATCGCCCCGCCTATTGATTTAACGGCAAAAAAACTCTAAAATAATCTTATGAGGTATAAAAAACCAAACAGGAGGTAAAATATGAAAGTTATAATTATAGGCGGCGTCGCAGGCGGAGCCAGTGCGGCCGCAAGACTGAGAAGACTCAATGAAAAAGCAGAGATAATCATATTTGAACGCGGAGAGTACATCTCCTACGCAAACTGCGGTCTCCCCTATTACATAGGCGGAGAGATCACCGACAAAAAGGCTCTCACCCTCCAGACTCCCGAGAGCTTCAAGTCGAGGTTCAATATAGATGTCAGAACCCTCTGCAATGTTAAGTCCATCAACCGCGAGGCAAAGACCGTCACTGTGGAAGACCTCAAAAACGGCGGCACCTTTGAGGAGAGCTACGACAGGCTCATTCTCTCCCCCGGCGCAGAGCCTGTCCGTCCTCCCCTTGAAGGCATCGACGACGAGAGAATCTTCACTCTGAGAAATATCCCCGACACATATAAGATAAGGGAGTACATCGAGGAGTATGAGCCCACATCGGCTGTCGTCGTGGGCGGCGGCTACATCGGCGTCGAGATGGCGGAAAATCTCCAGAGAGCAGGCCTTGCCGTCTCGGTCATCGAGATGACAGACCACCTCATCGCTCCTTTGGACTATGACATGGCCTGCGATGTCCACCGCTATGCCGCCTCCAAAGGCATAGATGTGCTTTTAAAGACCAGGGTCGAAGGCTTTGAGGACACAGGCTCCTGCCTTGTGGTCAACACCGACAAAGGCCCTCTCGTAGCCGACATGGTCATAATGTCGGTCGGCGTAAGACCCGACTCCCATCTTGCAAAAGATGCAGGTCTCTCTGTGACAGCCAAGGGCGCAATCATCACAGACGAGCACATGAGAACAAGCGATGAGAACATCTACGCCGTAGGCGATGCCTGCGTCATAAAGAACTTTGTCACGGGCGAAGAGGGCTATATCCCCCTGGCAGGCCCCGCCAACAAGCAGGGCAGAATCGCCGCCGACAACATCTGCGGCATCGAAAGCGGCTACAAGGGCACACAGGGCTCGGCTGTCCTCAAGCTCTTTGACATGTCGGTTGCCACCACAGGTCTCAACGAGACCGCCGCGAAGAACGCCGGCATCGACTACGAAAAGCTCTATGTATTTTCGGCCAACCACGCCACCTACTACCCCGGCGCCACAAATATGTGCATAAAGCTGCTCTATGAAAAGTCCACAGAGAAGATCCTCGGCTGCCAGATCGTCGGCTTTGACGGCGTCGACAAGAGATGCGATGTCATCGCCACAGCCATGAGAGGCGGTCTCAAGGTGACAGACCTCGAAGACCTTGAGCTGTGCTATGCTCCTCCCTTCTCCAGCGCAAAAGACCCCGTCAACATGCTGGGCTTTATGGCGGGCAACATCATTTCGGGCATGGTAAAGCAGTATCACTGGCACGATGTTGAGTATCTCCCCCGCGACGGCTCTGTAACCCTTCTCGATGTCAGAAAGGACGAAGAAGTTGCCAAAGGCAGAATAGAGGGAACAATTCACATTCCCGTCGACGAGCTCAGAGACCGCATGGGCGAGCTCGACAGCTCCAAGCCGATTTTCGTCAACTGTCAGAGCGGCCTGAGAAGCTACATCGCCTGCCGTATGCTGGCTCAGAACGGTTTCAACTGCTACAATCTCGCAGGCGGCTACCGGCTTTACGACAGCGGGACAAACGATCCCGTATTCGACAGCACGCCCAAGCACCCCTGCGGAATAGACATTTTGTAATTTATTTAACTGATGAATTTAATTTTAAGCGACAGACCATTTGAACTGAGTATTGCGGAGGACACGGTCTTTAAAGACCTGTCCTCCCTCAAAATCGCAAACTGCGTCGGCTGTTTCGGCTGTTGGACAAGGCAGCCCGGAAAGTGCGTCATAAGAGATGACGCCGTCACGGTCTACCCCTTAATCGCCGAAAGCCGAAACATCATCTATGTGAGCCGCGTGAAATACGGCGGCTACGACACAATTATGAAGACCATGCTGGAAAGGGCGATACCTGTTCAGCAGGCATTTATAAGAATTCATCACGGCGAAACACACCATGTTCAGCGTGATGTAAAACCCAAAAAGGCGGTTATCATAGCCTACGGAGCAAAAAACGACGAAGAAAAGCAGGTGTTTCGTTCTCTCATAGACCGCAACGCCAGCAACATGAACTTCGAAAGCCATGAAGTCATATTCGCGGAGGAAGAAAACCTCTCCGATGTGCTGAAGGAGCAGGCGGCAAAATGGAAAAAGTGATGGTTATAAACGGCAGCCCCAGGGCTCCCCGTTCAAACTCCAAAGGATACGCCGAAATTTTCGGCCGCTTCTGCCCCTGCGATTACTTTGAAATAGACAGGACAAACCACGAAAAACTGTGTCTCGAAGCGGAGAAATATTCCTCCGTTGTGCTGGTCTTTCCCCTCTATGCCGACGGCCTGCCCGTCACCCTTTTAAACTTTTTAAAGGTATTTGAGGAGACGGCGAAAAGGACAAAGCCGAAAATTTCGGTCATTGTAAACTGCGGCTTTTTCGAGCCCCATCAAAACGACATATCCGTCAAAATGGCAGAGCTCTTTTGCAAAGAGACGGGGGCGGAGTTTGTCTCCTGCCTCAAAATAGCCTCGGGCGAAGCCATTCTGACAACTCCCTTTAAGTTTTTGGTGGTCAGAAAGCTCAAGCAGCTGGCAAAAGCGGTGCAGAACGGACAAAAGCTCACCCTTTCGGTGACAATGCCCATATCGAAAAAGTTTTTTATAAAGGCCTCGACAAAATACTGGATCTCCTACGGCGCCAAATACGGCGTAAGCAAGGACGAAATGGCCACCATGGAAATAGAAAAGAAACGATAAAACTGAAAATTAAAGCCGCGGCGGATATCCGCCGTGGCTTTTTTGTCTGTCATCGGTTTCTGAGATATCTTATGAGTATCCAGACAAACCACAGTCCTCCTGTCAGAAAAACCAACAGAAAGTCGATGATGAGACCCAGTGTGCTTCTTCTTTTCATCTGCACATTCCTCCTTAAACAGATTTGGAAATCAATCCTTAAAGAATGTGCAAATTTTGCGAAGGGTCTTTTATCCTATGAGCACGCCGAGCACCAAAATCGCCGAGATGACGATAAAGAGCAGGGCGATGAGCTTCCATATGTGCTTTATGTAGCGGTCATATGGCACTCTGCCGAGAGCCAGTGCGCCCATGAGGACGCCGCTTGTGGGGGTCAGCAGGTTGACAAGGCCGTTTGCCGACTGGAAAGCCGTTATGGCGATGTCTCGTCCGACGCCTACAAAGTCACTGAGCGGCGCAATTATAGGCATTGAAAGGGTTGCAAGGCCGCTGGAGGACGGCACGAAAAAGCTGAGTGGTATGTAAAACACGAAGGTCAGCACGGCAAAGGCCACATCGCTTATGCCTGTCAGCATGACCTCGCCTAAGTGGAGCACTGTGGCTGTCATGCCGCCCGCGTTCATTACGACGGTGATGCCCCTCGATATGCCGATGATGAGGACGACGCCCAAAAGGTCTTTGGCGCCACCCACAAACACCTCGAAGAACTTCTCCTCGCTGTCAAAGACCATAAAGCCTGTGATGACGGCGGCTGTGAGGAACAGCATGCCCAGCTCTGTGAACCACCATGTGCCGAGGGGGCTCATGTGACCGAGCACCTTGCCCAAAACAGGCACAGAGGTGAGGAATGCATGGATATCGTCAAAGATTGTTATGCCGAACTTATCCGACCAGGGCACTATGCCGAGCACCATGATTATAAAGGACACGGCAAATATGGACAGTATGGCCTTGTGCTTGCCTGTCAGCTTTCCTGCGTTTTTGACTCCCTTTTCGCCGAGGAAGTATTTCTCATTGGCGGTCTTTGCGTCGTAGACTATCGACTTTTTGGGGTCGGCCTTGACCTTTTTGGCATAGCGCATGACATACCATATGCCGCACAATAGGCAGGCGGCCAGAATGACAAGGCGCAGCCCTATGCCGTCGCCTATGGAAACCCCCGCAAAGCCCGAGGCTATGCCTGTGGCAAAGGGGTTGACTGTCGAGCCCAAAGTGCCGAGACCTGCGCCGAGAGCCACCACATATACGCCCACAACAGAGTCAAAGCCGGCGGCGATAAATACGGGAATGAGCACCATGTAAAAGGCCATGGTCTCCTCCCACATGCCGAAGGTGGTGCCGCCCAGGGCGAAAAGGCACATGAGAACGGGTATGAGATATATCTCCCTGCCTTTGAGCTTTCTGATTACGGCTCCTATTCCCGCGTCGATGGCGCCGCTGTGCATGATTACAGCCAGATAGCCGCCCATTATCAAAATGTAGAGGGACACATCGACGGCGTCCATAAAGCCCTGTACGGGCGCCACCAAAACATCCCATATTCCCTGTTCGTTGCTCTCGGCCGTGCTGTATGTACCGGCTATCGGCTGGAGCGTGTCGGCCTCGGGATCTATGTACTCGTACTGTCCCGCAGGCACTATCCATGTCATAACTGCAACGAGAGCGATTATGACAAAAAGCGTCGTGTAGCTTGTCGGCATTTTAAGCTTCATTTTGGTTCCCCCAATTTCAATCAATATACAGTAATTATACTAAAATTTCTTGCAAAATACAATAGATCGAGGTCGTTATAACATAAAAAATCCCGAAGTTATCGGGATTTTAAAATTCAAATATAAACTCGGTGCCGACGCCGACCTCGCTCTTTACCGAGATTTTGACGCCGTGTCTCGCCGCAATCTCCTTAGCTATGGCAAGGCCGAGACCCGAGCCTGTCTTGTTTATCTCCCCTCCCGACCTGTGGAAACGGTCGAAGATATGGGGCAGTCTGTCGCTCTCTATGCCGCAGCCGTGGTCTTTTATGGCGACGGTTTTGCCGCTGCACATGACGCTTATCCTCTCGTTCTCGGGGGAGAACTTTACGGCGTTGTCCAAAATCACGAGGAACATCTGCTTGAGCCTTCCGTAATCTCCCATGAGGGTCTTTTCCTCTCCGCTGAAGCTGAGATCTATCGTGATGTTTTTGGCGCTTGCCAGCTTTTCGGCGCTCTTCACCGTGTCATTCAGTATGTCTTTAAGGCTGACCTCGCTCTTGGTTATCTCAAAGCCCGAGTTCTGAAGGCGTGAAAGCTCCAGAAGGTCTATGACCATTCTCTGAAGATAGACCGTCTCCTTGAGCATCTCCCTGTGGTATTCGTCCACTTCTTCCTTGTCGGTTACGACGCCGTCCACCAGAGCCTCGAGAGAGCCTCTCAGCACCGTGACGGGGGTTTTGAGCTCGTGGGAGACATTTGCCACATAGTCTCTGCGCATTTTTTCCAGCTTTATGGCCTCCTGAGCCTCCTTTACCACGATAGGGTCGGTAAAGCTCTTGGAAAGCCACACGGCAGGCACGAGAGATATGAGCAGCGCGCCCACTATGCACATGACGATTATGTCAAAGCCCATCTTTGCCACCTGCTGCATGCCGCTTATGGGGCTGTGCATCAGCATGACTCCCGTGATGTAGCTGCCGCTGTAAATGGGGGTCGCCACGGTGACCGACGGGGATTTGAGCACATCTCCGAAATCCTCCGATGTGACAGTCTGACCCTTGAGGGCCTGGAGCACTATCTGATTTGCCGAGGCGGGCAGATCCTTATATTTTATCGTGTTGCTGCCCGTGGTGTATATCCTCAGGCTGTCGTCAATTATCCATATGTCGTCGGTGTTGAGGTCGTTGAGCACGCTTATATATGTGGAAAAATTTACTATGCTTTTGCTGTCGCTGACATATTCCGATATGGACTGGCTTATGCCGGTGGCCTTTTTCTCAAGGTCTGCCCTACTCTTCTCCATTATCTCCTTGCGGAAAAGCCCCGTAAAGGCGGCGCTTATTATCAGGGCAAAGATAAGCAGGGATATGAAGAAATAAAACACCAGCTTGCCGGCTATGTCGTTCTTTTTATTTAATTCTTCCTTCAAACTTGTATCCTACTCCCCATATAGTTTTGATGTCCCAGTCGGGGTGCTTTACGGCGTCTAATTTTGCCCTCAGCCTCTTTATGTGGCTGTCCACCGCCCTTGTGTCGCCGAAATAGTCAAAGCCCCACAGGCTGTCCAAAAGATTGTCTCTCGAAAAGACCTTGTCGGGATTTGTGACGAATGTCCACAAAAGCTCTATCTCCTTCTTGGTGAGGGCGATGTAGGTCTCGTCTATCTTTACGGTGTAGTTGTCGAGGTCCACCGTCAGATTGCCGTAGGTGACGCTGTTTTTGGTCTGATTTTTAAGGTCGAGCCTTCTCATAACGGCTCTCACCCTTGCCATGACCTCGGCAGGTGAAAAGGGCTTTACGATGTAGTCGTCTGCGCCAATGTCGAGACCCATTATCCTCTCATAGTCCTCGCCCTTGGCTGTAACCATGATGATGGGCACATTGGACTCCTTTCTTATCGTCCTGCAAAGCTCAAAGCCGTCCAGAATGGGCATCATGACATCTAAAAGGCATATGTCTATCTTGTCGTTTCTGAATATCTCGAGAGCCTCTTTGCCGTCTTTTGCCACGATGGGGGTGTATCCCTCGTTTTTGGCATAGCTGCTAAGTATGTTTGTTATCTGCTTGTTGTCGTCGGCTATAAGTATTCTGTACATTTTAACTTCCTCCGTTTTTTCTATTTATAATGTATACGGATCTTGTGTCAAAAATATGGCTTACAGGGCGGCGATGCTGTCTATCTGTATCTCCTCCAAAAGTTCTATCTCCTTTTTGAGGAAATTTCCCCCTATTCGGCGGAATTTCTCGGGAGCGTCCGACACATAGTAGCGGTAGACCGCCTTTACAAAGTCATTCTTGGTCATATTGTTTTCGCGGAGCGTCTCCTTGAGCTCCTTTGCCGTCTCAAATGCGGGGTTTACAAGGCGCACCCTTTCGCCCAAAACCTGACCTATGGTGTGGCGCAGAATGGGATAGTGGGTACAGCCCAGAACAAGGGAGTCCACATCGTGCTCCATGAGCTCGGCGAGATACTGCCTTGCCGTAAGGCACGCCACCTCGCTGTATTCCCAGCCCTCCTCCACTATGGGCACAAACAGAGGACAGGGTATGCCCACTATCTCGGCTTCGGGCATTTTTTCCATTATCTTGTTCTGATATGCCGAGCTGCCTATGGTGGCGTAGGTGCCGATTACTCCTATTCGGCCGTTTTTCGTGGCTTCAACGGCTCCTCTTGCCCCCGGCTCTATGACGCCGATGACAGGTATGTCAAAGCGGTCTTTCAGATAGTCTATCGCCACGGCGCTGGCGGTATTGCAGGCGATGACGATGGTTTTTACCCCCTTGTCATAGAGAAATTTCGCACACTGATAGGCGAATTTCTTTACCGTCTGCTCCGACTTGGAGCCGTAGGGTATTCTGGCGGTGTCGCCGAAATATATAACATCCTCATAGGGCATCATCTCCATTATCTCGCGGAGGACTGTCAGCCCTCCCACGCCCGAGTCGAAAACCCCTATCGGTCTTTTATCCATATGTCCTCCTTAAAGCTTTCTCTCAAAGGCCTTGAAATCGGTGTCGTAAATATTGGCCTCGCCCGTGCATTTCCAGCAGGACTTGTCATAGAGTCTCATGGCTTTTGGGTTGGTCTTTGACGCCCACAGCCTTACATATTCAAAACCGTTTTCCCTGGCGGTCTCACAGCATTTTTCCAGCATGTATACGCCGAGACCTCTGCCCTTTTGAGCATAGTCGATGCAGAGCCTAGAAAGGCCTGCGCTCTTTCCCTTCGACCAGGAGAAGGCCTCGTTTTCAAAGCCCTCTTCGGGATTTATCGTTATGGCCGAAATTACAGAGCCGTCCTCGGCCTTGAGGATATGGACATATCCCTTTTCAAGGTCGTGCATTACCAGCTCCTTTGTGGGATAGCTCTCGTCCCAGTCGTTGTCTCCGCCCTTTATATTCTGCTCGAACACTCTCCAAATGTCGTCAAAATCGCTCATTTCGGCCTTTTCAAAAGAATAAAGAACGGGGGGCTGTCTCTTGCCGCTGTGCTTTTCAAAGGCGGCGGCAGCCCTTATGAGCTGACCCTCGCTCCATTTTTTGCCTATGAAAAAGACGCTCTTTCCGCTCCTGCGGTCGGGCAGACCTGTGGGCACGGTTATGCAGGGATAGCCCGACACGGCGTGTATCGAATCGTAGTGGGTCTGAATAAAGAGATCGAGATCGTTCTCCTCGATGACCCTGTCTATTGCGCTCCCTGCCGATACCATATTATCCAAAAGGGCGGAAAGATATTCCCTCTCCTTGAGTCTGCCCGAGAGATTTTCCGAGCCTTCAAGGAGGGTCTGTCCGTATTTGAGACACTCTTTAGAGTGATTTCTGTTGTACTCGATTATGTCGGCAAGGGTTTTCATTTCACAGCCCGCCTTGGAGAGATAGGCGTTTATGCCCGATTTGAACTCGTGGAGCATTACCGCCTTGTTGTGCACGGGGTTGCTCTTAAAGCCTGTGTCCACCTTTACCATGGTGCAGCCTGCCTCTGTGAGGGCGTCTATTGCGATTTTAAGGCTCTCTTTTTCGGTCTCGGTCATGTTTTCGCGCTCTATGTAGCCTATTCTCATGCCCTCGGCGGACATCTTTACATAGTCGAGATAATTTACCTCCATGCTGCTTTCGGGGATTGTGAGGGTGGACTCCTCTCCCTCGTGGTCCATGCCCGCTATGGCGGTCAGCAGTATTGCGGCGTCCTCGACGCACCTTGCCATGGGGCCTGCCGTGTCCTGTGTATGGGATATGGGAATTATTCCCCTTCTCGACACAAGGCCTACCGTCGGCTTTATGCCGACTATGCAGTTGTTTTTAGAGGGCGAGATTATAGAGCCGTTGGTCTCGGTGCCTATGCAGGCGGCGGCAAAAGAGCAGGCGGCTGCCACTCCCGACCCCGACGAGCTGCCCGAGGGGGTGAGCTCTCTTATATAGGGATTTATAACCTGTCCGCCCCTTGAGGAATAGCCCGAGGGCATTCCGTCGGTCATGAAGTTGGCAAACTCGGTCATGTTAGTCTTGCCCAGAATTATCGCTCCGCTGTGGCGCAGCATGTCGGCAACACCCGAATCCGACGGGGCGAAATTGTCCTTTAAAGCCAGCGAGCCCGCGCTTGTGTGCATCTTGTCCCCTGTGTCTATGTTGTCCTTTATCAGTATCGGTATGCCCATGAGCAGACCCTCGTCGGTGCCCTCGTTCAGCATTACATCGCATTTTTCGGCGGCGAACAAGGCGTCGGGATTTATCTCAAGGACGCTGTTCAAAGCTCCGTCAAAGCGGGCGATTCTGTCAAGATAGGCCATGGTCAGCTCTTTTGCCGTCACCTTGCCCTCTCTCAGATCTCTCGCCAGTTCTTTTATTGTTTTTTCAAAGGGACTGTACATATCGCGCCTCCGTAATTTCTTTTTTCTATAATTTTATCACCTTTTTGCCCAAAATGCAAACGCTTTGGAGCCCCTTTTGGCTTGACTTTGCGGCGTTTTTTAATTATACTATATAATATAGAGTATTTTTGTCAAAGGAGGTGCTTTTGTGAAGATACTGGAATCTGCCGAGAACTATCTGGAAAGCATACACATTCTGAAAAACGAGCTTGGGCAGGTGCGCTCTGTGGATATTGCAAACTATTTAGGATTTACCAAAGCCAGCGTAAGCATAGCCATGAAGCAGTTTCGCGAAAACGATTACATTGTCATAGATGAGAACGGATATATAACTCTCACCCCCTCAGGTCTTGAGATAGCCGAGAGAATGTACGAAAGACACGAGCTTCTCACAAGGTTTTTCATCGCCCTCGGCATTTCGGAAGAGACAGCCAAAAACGACGCCTGCCGAATAGAGCACGATCTCTCCGACGAGAGTTTTGAAAAGATCAAGTCATTTTGCGAAAAGAATGTATTTTAAAATAAAAGGCTCAAAGGGCCTTTTATTTTTTTGCCCGAACGGAAAATGCCGCCCGAAGAACAAAAAAACGAGGCTTTAAAAAGCCTCGTTTTTTTATTTAAGGGTTACTTATCGCCCTTTTTCTTTTTGAGAGATGTACCCAGTGCCACAGCCGCAAGACCTGCCATCAGGAAACCTGCGCCCGTCATACCGCCTGTCTTGGGAATATCGGGATTATCGATATTCTCATCGGGGATATCGGGATCTACGAGCGGAGGCTCGGGATCGGTGATATCCTCTTCGCCGCCGTCGGGATCTTCGGGATCTTCGGGATCTATGAGCGGAGGTTCGGGATCGGTGATATCTTCTTCCTTGGTGTACATAACTACTATCGTCACATCGCCTCTGATGACGCCTGTGTCACTTCCGTCGATGCCCGCCCATGTGTAGCCGGGTATCTCGATAGATGTGAGACTTGTCACATCGTAGTGCTCGCCGTACTCATAGCCGCCGCTTCTTCTCGTGTTGGCTATCGTAGCGCCTGTGTCGGCGTCTACATATTCCACCGTTACGCTGTATGTATCGGGGGATACATAAGGCTCGTCATAGTCGTTGGTGACAATGATTGTGCCCGAGAGATTTGTGTCGTCTATGATTACATTTTCGGAGTATGTGACCTCGTTGTCGGGAATCTCTCTCTCGACTGCCTTATACTCGCCGTTGCCGACGGTTACAGTCACGGAGGAGTTGCCCTTGAGTGTTACGGTCTTGTAGAGAGTCTCTGTCTCGCCGTCTACACGGAAAATGTCGATTGTGACTTCGCCGCTGTAAATGTCGTCAACATACTTCTTCTCGACGGTTATCGTCTTGAAGGTGTTGTTGAATGTGACCGCTGTGCCGTTTTCCACATCGATCTTGCCGGAGACCATCTCGTTTTCGGAGACTGCCGAGCCGTTTGCCGTTATCTCGACAGCGCCCTTGGAGTCTACCTCGCGGATATCGTATGCTGTATCCAAAGGCAGATCTGTGAGAGTTATCGTCTCGCCTGCCTTGAGGGTGAAGCTGTAACCTATGACCACGCCGCCTTCGGAAGTTATCGGAGTGAACTTATCGTTATCAACCGTTATTACATCTTCCTCTGTGCGCTTTTCGGGGTCTGTGATTGCCAGCACATCGTTGTATGCCTTTTCGGCCTCGGCATATTCAGTTTCGGCCGTCTCGGCTGCCGTCTTTGCCTCATTGAGAACAGTCTCGGCATCGGCGAGGGCGTTCATGTACTCTTCATCGGCCTTTACAGCTTCGAGAGCTGCCTCTGCCTCGGCTATCGCCGCTGCAACTTCCTCGTCGGCGTTTACTGCCTCGAGGGCTGCCTTTGCGCTGTCTCTCGTCTCTGTTGCCTTGTTCAGATCTTCCTCGGCTTCCTTGAGTTTTGCCTCAAGCTCAGGGAGAGACTCCATGTATGCCATGTACTTGTCGTACTCGGCCTTTGCGGCGAGATACTCGTCGTATGCGGCCTTGAGGGGCTCATACTCTGCCATTTCGGTCTCATAGACCTTCACGGCCTCTTCATATGCCGCCATATCCTCGCTGTACTTTGCCATGGCCTCTTCGTATGCAGCCATATCGGCCTCATACTGAGCCATATCGGACTCGTACTGCTCGAGTTCGCTCTCGTATATCTCCATTTCGGCGAGATACTGCTCGTATGCGGCCAGGTCGGCCTCATACTGGGCTTTTTCCTCGTCGGTGGCGTCCTCAGAGGGAGCCACAGGCTCGGATACCTCCGCGGGAACCATGGGAGCTACGGGCTCTTCGGGCTTTGCGGGTTCTTCGGGTTTTGCAGGCTCTACGGGAGCTTCAGGCTCTTCGACCTTTTCGGGCTCTGCCACTTCGGTCTCTGTGCCTGCCAATGCCTCGTCGTAAGCCGCCTTTGCCTCGTCATAGGCTTTCTGAGCCTCTGCGAGAACATTCTCGGCCTCTGCCAAAGCCTTTTCTGCCTCGGTTATCGGAGCCTTTGCGCTCTCGAGAGCTTCTTCGGCAGCTGTCAGCTGAGATCTTGCCTCATCGTAAGCCGCCTGAGCCTCTGCGAGAGCTGTCTTAGCCTCTTCAAGGGTTGTCTTTGTTCCGTCGTAATTGTTCTTGATCTCTTCGAATTCCTCATCGGAGACATCGATGTGTCTCATATGGGAGAGATAGAGCTCGAAGCCATAGAGTGCGTTTTCATCGGCCTTGCCGGAAACTGTCTTGCCTATGGTGAGAGACTGGCTCTCTCTGAGGACATTCTGTACGAGCACCTCGGTCTGGTAGTCGGCGCCGCCCACATAGACGGTTCCGTCTGCCTGGTAGATGACCGTGTAGTCAAAGTGTGTCAGGTCTTCGGTGTATCTGCCGTTTTCCTCGATGACCTCGGTGACCTTGTAATCGCCCCACTCGAGACCGTCTATGGCGATGGGCGGCAGGTAGCTGCCGTTATCGCCGGCTGTGACAGATGTGCTTACATAATTCTCGTAGCCGTTAGAGCTTGTAACTCTGAAGTAGAAGGCGCGTCCTTCGGGCAGATCTGCAATATTGCTTACCGTCTTGTTGATGGTCAGCTCGCCGGCCTTTCTGCCGTAGAATATCTTGATGACATTGGCTGCGGCGTCTGCGCCTATGGTAAGGGGCAGATTCTCTGTCTTATCGACCTTGTAGCCGGGCTTTGCCTTGTCGGCATAGGTGCTGATTTCATCGCCCAGTGTCTGGTTGTTGTAAACCTCTGTGGCTGTTTCATCCTTTACTCCGTCATAGTAATACTCGACGGTGTAGGAGAGGTCTGTGCGCTTGGAGTATACAAACACCAGCTCGTTGCCTGTTTCCTTATCGAGAGTTATGCTCTTAACTTCGCTGTCAACCACATAGCCGGGAATGTCGACATAGGTCTCGGTGTAGGTTTCGCCGAAGGTCTTGCCTGTCTCGGTCTTGGCATCTATCAGCTCTGTTCCTGTGTCTTTTTCCACATATTTTACAGTGTACTCAAGATCTGTCTTCTTGGTGTAGATAAATACTATCTTGTTTTCGCCCATGGTCATCGTGACGCTCTTTTCATTTGCGTCGGCATTGTAGCCTGTGATGACCGCTGCGCTTTCGGTGTAGGTCTCGCCGAAGGTTCTGTTCTCTACGACCTTATCGGAGAGAAGCTTTGCGCCGTCGGCTGTATTCTCGCGGTACTCAACTGTGTACTTGAGGTCGCTGCGCACTTCGTAGTAGACATTGATTGTATATGTCGTACCGACATCGTCTGCAACCTGACCGATACCGTCTACCGAATGGAGCTTATAGCCTGTGGGGCACTTGGCGTTCTTCCAGTTATTGCCCAGATCCTTGGCTATCTCGTTTTCGGTGATGGTGTCGAGATACTTGACCTTGCCGTCCTCTGAGCCGATGTTTACATCGCCCTTATCTGTTATCTGATAGTACACTACCGTGTAGCCCACATCGGCCTTGCGGTATGTTACCGTGACAACATTGTTTTCCTTGTTCGATGTGACTGCTGCGCCGGGTCTGTCGATTGTATAGTCATCTGCCAGATAACCCGACGGTACATCGGTTCTGCCCTCGGCGTTTACGGGGATAGTGCTTCCGAACTCGGCCTTGTCGTTTTCGGTTGCGAAGGGTTCGCTCATTCCCTCGCCGATGTAACGGACTGTGTACTCAAAGCTGTCCTTGACATAGAACACCTTGATGAGGTTTGTGCCTGTGCCTATTGTGAGAGGCACATTCTCGTGGCGGTCAAATCTGTAACCGTCGATGTTCTTGTCGGTGTAGCTCTCTATCTTGTCCTCAAAGGTCTGACCATTAAAGACATCGGTCTTGCTGTTGTCGATCTTGCCGTCGTAGTAGTACTCAACGGTGTAGGAAAGGTCGTGACGCTTCTCGTAGTAGAAGTTGATGACATTGCCCTCGACAGCTATTGTGATTGTCTGGCTCTTGGGCTCAAGAGCTGTGTAACCATTTATGTCGATGGCGCTTTCTGTAACTTCTGCCTTGAAGGTCTGGTTGTTCACTACCTTGGCTTTTGCAAGAACCTTTTCGGTATCCTTCTCCAGATAATTTACCGTGTAGGAGAGGTCTGTGCGCTTGGTGTAGTAGAAGTTGATCTCGTTGCCCGAAGCGGCTATTGTTATAGTCTTGCTTGTGGGCTCGACCTTGATGTAGCCGTCAACATCTATTGCATTTTCCGTGACGCTTGCGCCCATTGTCTGGCCGCCCACTGTCTTGGAATCTGCCACCTTGATCGTTGTGCCTTCCTCATAGTAGTTTACCGTGTAGGAGAGGTCTGTACGCTTGGTGTAGTAGAAGTTGATGACATTTTCGCTGTTGTCCGCGGATATTGTTATAGTCTGGCTTGCAGGCTCTACCTTGTTGTAGCCGGGGATATCAACGGCGTTTTCGGTGACTTCTGCCTTGAAGGTCTGATTATTCACTACCTTGGATTCATGGAGCTTCTCATTTGTGCCCTGCTCAAGATAGTTGACCGTATAGGAGAGGTCGTTCTTCTTTGTGTAGTAGAAGTTGATGACATTTTCACCGACATCTATTGTGATTTCGGCGCTTGTGGGCTCGACTTTGTTGTAGCCTGTCACATCTATGGCTTTTTCGGTGATTTCATCGCCATAGGTCTGACCGCCCACCGTCTTGCTTTCCGCCACGGGGATTTCTGTATCTTTTTCAAGATAATTTACCGTGTAGGAGAGGTTGTCAAGCTTCTTGTAGACGACATTTATGACATTGAGGCTCTCGTCAAAGGAGATGACGGGATATGCGCCCTCGATGTTCTCTGCGTCCTTATAGCCTGTGGGTTTGTAGGCGTTGAGCCAGTTCTGGTTATTGAGATCGTCTGCCACCTGACCGAAGGTGAGGACTGTGCCGAACACCTTGGGCTGACCGCTCTCTGTGCCCAGCTTATTGGCTGCGCTTACGCTGTCCTTATAGTAGTTTACAGTGTAACCGAAGCTGTCCTTGACATAGTAGACTCTGATGACATTGGCAGCGGCGTTTGTGCCTATTTTCAGCGGGAGATTCTCTGCCTTATCCAGCTTGTAGCCGTCTTCCTTCTTGTCCTCATAAGTTCTTATTACTGTGCCGAAGGTCTGATCGGTGTAGGTTTCTGTTGCCTCCTCATTCTTTACGCCGTCGTAGTAATACTCAACGGTGTAAGTGAGGTTTTTGAGCTTCTCATAGTAGACCTTGATGACATTCTTATCTGTTGTTATGGTGATGGGCAGCTTGGAGGTGCTCTTGAACTCATAGCCGTCGATCTCGTTCTTGTTGATATTGGCCTGGATATTCTCCTGAGTTATCTGAGCCTCAAAGGTCTGACCGCCTATCGTCTCGGTCTTTTCTGTATCGAGCACATTGTCATAGTAGTACTCTATGGTGTAGGAAAGGTCTGTCTTCTTGGTGTAGTAGAATGTCAGAACATTTCCGCTTTCCTTGTCTACCGTGATTGTGTCGGTTTGCTTTTCGGGGTCGTAGCCGTCTATGTTCTTGGCTGTCTCCTCATAGGTCTCGCCGAAGGTCTTGCCTGTTCTCTTTTCCTCGTCGGCAAGGACTTTATTTGTGCCCTTTTCAAGGTATCTGACCGTGTACTCAAGGTCATTTCTCTTCTCATAGTAGAAGGTGATGACATTGCCCTCGGCCTCTATCTTGAGAGACTGCTCTGTGGGATCGAGAGCCTTATAACCGTCGATCTTGACTGCCGACTCCTTGACTGTGTCGCCCAGAGTGTTGTTTTCCACTACCTTGTCATCTATGAGGGATTTGCCTGTGGCTTTTTCCACATATTTGACTGTGTAGGGGATATCTGTGCGTCTTGCGTAGTAGAAGTTGATGACATTTTCGCCTGTGAAAATTGTTATCGACTGCTCTGTGGGGTCTACGGGTGTGTAGCCCTTGACTTCGACAGCTTTTTCATTGACGGTCTCGCCGAAGGTCTGACCGCCGACCGTCTTGGAATCCGCCACCTTGACCGTAGTGCCTTCCTCATAGTAATTTACCGTGTAGGAGAGGTTTGTACGCTTGGTGTAGTAGAAGGTGATTTCGTTGCCGGTGACATCTATTGTTATGGTCTGGCTTGTGGGCTCGACCTTGTCGTAACCGTCGATGTCTATGGCGTTTTCTGTGACTTCTGCTCCGAAGGTTTGATTATCTACTGTCTTGGGCTCATTGAGCTGCTTATCTGTGCCCTGCTCAAGATATTTGACCGTATAGGAGAGGTCTGTGCGCTTGGTGTAGTAGAATATCAGCTCGTTGCCTGTTTCCTTATTGATGGTGATAGACTTCTTGGCTGCGTCATAGTTGTAGCCTGTGATATTCTTGGCGGTCTCCTCATAGTTCTCGCCGAATGTCCTGTTCTTTGCGACCTTTGCAGTTTCAAGCACTGCGTTAGTGCCTTTTTCAAGGTAATTTACAGTGTAGGAAAGGTCTGTGCGGGCCTTGTAATAGAAGTTGATGACATTGCCCTCAAGAGCTATGATGATGGTCTGCTCTGTGGGAGACACAAGGTTGTAGCCCGGGATTTCGGCGGCTGTCTCTGTTACGCTCTCGCCGAAAGTCTTGTCGTCGACATTTTTGGCCGCTGCCAAAGGCTTGTCTGTTCCCTCTTCCAGATAGTTTACCGTGTAGGAAAGACCTGTCTGGGGATTGTAATAGAATATGAGTTCGTTGCCGCTCTCTTTATTGAGAGTGATGGTATCGGACTCTTTCTCGGGGATATAGCCGTTTACACTTACGGGATACTCTGTGTAGGTCTTGCCGAAGATCTTGTCGGTCACGGTCTTGGAATCGGCTATCTCCTCGCCCGACTTTCTGTCAACATACTTTACTGTATAGGAGATGTCGTTCCTGGGAGTGTTGTTTACCTTCACGACTGTGCCGTCTATGGGCTCGCCGTTTACAAGCACATGCTTGGAGGTGTTTATGGAAATCGTAAACTTATCTGCGCCCTCATGTCCTGCGGGGACTTTGGACTCTGTCACGGTATAGGTCTTGCCTATCTCTACCTTGAAGGAATCGGTGGAGTTTTCAGACGCGCCCTTGTCGGCGGTCATGACTTTGCCGTTTACCGTAAATTCAGCGCCTGTGAGAGGATCGCCGTTTTCGTCTACCTTTTCTATCGTCACATTCTGGGATTTAAGGCAGAATTTGAACTCGGCAATATAGTCCTTCACGCCGTCGATATTGGCTATCTCGACTGTGCCTAACGATTTGAGCTCATAGTTTTCAAGGCCTTCCGTGGGTCTTAACACATCGACACTTCTGCCGTATCTCCACTGATTTCTGCCGCCTGCATTGGGGTTGCCGACATCTTCTTCTTCGGATACCACGACGGCATATTCCTTTGTGGTGACACTTCCGTTTTCATCGAGGTAGTCGCCGTTTTCATTGACGAGGTATCCGATTCTGAACACCCTGCTGTATGTGCCCGAAACTGTCGGGACATTGAACTGACCTTTTTGGGAAGATGTACCCACCTGATAGTCTATCGTAGTGGTACCGTTGGTGGGATAGGGGGAATTTTCGGCAAAGCCCGCCTTTTCCACATCGAGCTCGACGATGTATGTCAGCGTCGAAGCAGTCTCGGAAATGGAGGGGCCCCATGTGAAGGTGCCGTCTCTCTCCTGGATGCTTCCGTTGGAGACATAATAATCTCCGACATCCTGAACGGCGCCCGCGTAATAGACCCTGTTGCCGCCCTCGAAGCTTATCATGCCGCCCATGGGGTCTGTCACGCCGCCCGAAACATTCTCGTTGATCTTGTCGCCTATCTGCTTGAAGACCTCCTCGAGATTGGACGATGTGCTGTACTGATAGCCGCTGCCGCTCGACATACTGTTCAAATAGCCCTGAGTGGTGCTGTCGGTGTTATAGGCTATCGTGTATATCTTGTTGTTGTCTGCCGCGTTTTTGAAAACACCGGCCTCGTAGATGGCGGCATATGCCGAGTTGAGGGTGAGGGTATATTCGGAACTGAATCCTCCACCCTTTGATTGCCTATAAGTAGTATCGCCGCCTGTACCTTCGCTTCGATCTCCATAGGTGAAGGTTATTCTTTCGCTGTTGTAGTCGTCCTGAGTGGCTGTATAGGAATAATCCGGAATAAATATTCCACCGGTCTGAACCCATTTTCCCTCAAATGAATCCACCGACCAGCTTGTGGGAGAGTTGTATGTAGGATCTCCGTCGCTCATCAGAACGATGAACTTGTTGGCGGCGTTGCTCGATTCCAAAGCCTTGCGGGCCTTATAGAGACCCAT
The DNA here is from genome assembly GCA_905199135.1 of uncultured Eubacteriales bacterium. Taxonomy (GTDB): domain Bacteria; phylum Bacillota; class Clostridia; order Oscillospirales; family Butyricicoccaceae; genus SIG471. The sequence continues at coordinate 19,672 of CAJKFC010000003.1, read as the reverse complement.
CTGGGTATTGGTGCCGCCGCTTGCATATGAAGGCAGGGAATTTATCGCCTGCTGTCTGTTCTCGCTGCCGAACCACTGTGTCGCATCGTTCGCCGTGGTGTCAAACCTGACTATCGACACTCTGTTGGTCTTGCCGTCTGCAAGAACCGTGTTGATAAAGGTTGTAGCCGCCGTTTTGAGAGCCCTTATGCCGCTTGAACCCATACTTCCGCTCTCATCGAGAACGAGAACTATGTCGGCTCCCGGCGTCTGGCTGACCGCGCCCTTGCCCTTTACCGAAAGCGTAATCTTATATTGGTTGGGCACGCCTGTGGGCTCTGCCTTCTTGGTGAGCAGTATCTGACCGCCCTCAAGTTGGTAGTCTTCAGATACATTTCCTATAAATCCGTCCTTGCCGTAAAGGGCAGACTGAGGCGTCAATCCTTCAGAAACTGCCAAGGCGGGACTTACAGGAAAAGCCCCCATGAGCGTAACCAAAGCCAAAATAAAACTTATCGCTCTTTTTAACTTTGTTTTCATGATGTACCCCTTTCTCAAAGAATTAAAACTATTATATTAAAATTATAAAAGTTTACCTGTTTACCATATCCTGCCTGAACCATTTCAGCGAAAGCTCCGAAGCCGTTCCGTCCTCTTTTAAAGTATCGAGGGCTTTCCGGAGCTTTTCGGAAAACTTTTGGGAGCTTTTGCCCAAAAAGGCCGATATCTCCGAGGTGACGCCGTCGTCTGCCGTCTCGAAGTCTTTGCCCTCGGCAAAGGATTTCTCGGCTATCACGCAGTCCACAGAGCCGTTCTCCAAAGCTGTGAACATGTCCTCTGTGGAGCTGTACGCCGTCCATTCGGCTATGCTGTCTCTGAACGAAGCGTCAAAGCCGTAGGTCATATAGGCGGCGCCGTCCTTTAAAACGGCCACCGATTTGTCCTTGAGCTGTTCTTTCGAGGATATTCCGTCCTTTGATATAAAGACCAGCCCGTCCTTTATGTATGGCTCTGTATATGCCGCAGTCTGATTTTCTCCGCCCGAAAGAGCGCCGATGAAAATGTCCGCCTCTCCGTTTTGGAGAGCTTTCAGCCCGTCGCCGCGGGATATTTTTACGATTTCGACTTCAAATCCCGCCTTTTCGGCCGCCTTCTTCAACAGCTCTGTCTCAAATCCAGAAGCCTGACCGTTTTCATCAAAAAAGGTAAATGGCGAGAGGTCTTCCTTGCTTACAGCTATCTTCAAGACCTGACCCGAGCCGCCGGCGAGCAGCATCACGAGCGCCGAAATCACCGCAACGGCCAATATGGCAAAGGCCAAAATTATCTTCTTGTTTTTCATCCGCACCTCCCAAAGGCGCCGTACTTTTATAAAAAAAGCACAACATTCTCCGTTATATAAAAATAATATCATCAATCGGTCACATTTCGGTCACAAATCGACCGCCCACCGATTTTTTTTTTACAATATGATTTTACACCCATGCAGTCACGCGGCAGTCACAAGTCACTGTTAAAACTCAAAAAATGTGATTTTTATTTCAAATGTAAAAAAGCCTGAAAAGCGAGATTTTTTCTCTGCCTTTCAGACTGCTTTTTTACAGCGCTGTTTTAAAACTTTTAGTTTATTTTTTATAAATTATACTTTTAGTATTCAAAAAGCCGCCTTTTCGGGCGGCTTTGAGTTTTTGTTTTATCTTATTTGTCTCGACACGGCGTCGTAGTTCATGCACCTTGACAGCACATCTTCCTTTTCGATCTCTCCCTTTCGGTAGAGCTCCAAAAGTGCGGCGTCCATGGTCTGCATTCCCATGCTTTTTCCCGACAGCATGACTGTGTCGAGCTGGTGCATCTTGGACTCCCTTATAAGGTTTCGCACGGCGGGCGTCACCTTGAGCACCTCGAATGCCGCCGCTCTTCCTCCCTTTTTGGAGGGCACAAGCTGCTGTGACACCACAGCCTGAAGCACCATCGAAAGCTGTACCCTGACCTGTTGCTGCTGCTGTGGGGGAAATGCGTCGATGATTCTGTCCACCGAGTTGGCGCAGCCCAGAGTATGCAGGGTGGAAAGCACTAAATGTCCCGTCTCGGCCGCCGTCATGGCGATGTTTATAGTCTCGGCGTCCCTCATCTCGCCTATGAGTATCACATCGGGAGCCTGCCTCAAAGCGGCTTTGAGACCTCTGACATAGGATTCGGTGTCTATTGACACCTCTCTCTGGCTGACTATCGACTGCTTGTGGCGGTGGAGATATTCGATGGGGTCTTCGAGGGTCATTATGTGGCCGCTTCGGCTCTCATTTATCCTGTCGAGCATACAAGCAAGAGTGGTGCTTTTGCCGCTGCCGGCAGGGCCTGTCACCAGTATGAGACCTCCCGTGCGGTTCGAAAGCTCCATGACGGTTTCGGGTATTCCCAATTCCTTATAGTCGGGCAGAGTGAAGAGCACGACGCGGAGTATCGCCGCCACCGAGCCTCTCTGTCTGTATACATTTACGCGGAAACGGGCGGCGCCGGGCAGAGAAAAGGAGAAATCGTCGTCGCCGCTCTCCATGCTTTTCATGTCTCTTTTGGCAAGCTCATATATTTTTTGGACAAAGTCCGTTGTGTCATCGGGCTTTAATATGCCGTCGCTTCGGCTCTCCATGCCCCCTTCAATTTTAAAACGCAGGGCGCTGCCTGCCACCACAAAGATGTCGGAGGCTCTCTCCTTTACGGCTCTTTCGAGAATTTCTGTGACATTCATCATTTTTCCTCCGTTTCGCCGTCCCAGAGGTCTGCGCTGTTTTCACCGTAGCCCTCGGGGATTATCGGCACAGAGCGGTATTCCTCTATGACGATTTTTCCGTTTTCCCTGACCGCCGAAACGGCGATGCTCTGAAGCTGACCTTTTTCCTCAAAGCTTATCTCGTCCTGCCAGTCGCCCGCCAGCTTATCCTGGGCGGCGGCGTCTAAAGCATAATATTCCTTTATATTTTCCTCGTTTCGCTTGGCGAAGGCCATGTCGGCATTGGCGCTCGACACGGCAAGTCCGCCGAAAGACGCCAAAAGCACCAGCACAAAGACGGCAAGTATCGAAGCTCCGCCGATGTGCAGAGGCATTGTGTTCTTATTTTTCATGCCGCCCTCCTATTCTATAACTAAATGTTTAAACTCTGTAAAAAACAACTGACTGTAATCGGTGTTTGCAAAGGGATAGCCGTCATTTTTTACCACCTCGGCGCTGCCCGAAAGCATTTCGCCGTCCAAAGTACAGTCCAATGTCAGGGTATATACCCCCTCGTCCTCGCCGCACTCCTGCCAGTCGGCGTCAAAATACAGCTTTTCCGATTTTTCCTGTCCCTCCGCCATGGCTGTCTCCATATACGACACGGCGAGATTTGCCGCCTGTGTCTTGTCAAAGGCCGCCTTTTGGGTGTAGCTTGCCGACAGGAACATATTGAGTATAAATCCCCCTGCCACGGCGAATATCACCGCCGCTATGGCTATTTCCAAAAGGGGGGCCGAAGATTTTGAAGATGTTTTCATTCTCTACCTCCTGACCAAAAGGGATACCGACGAGGTTTTTCCGCCCTCTGTCTCGCACGACGCCGTCACGACGCCGTTTTCCATTTCTAAGGTGAGGTCTTTGACATCCAAAAGTCTGTCGCCGTCCTCCAGAGTGTAATCGGCGTCCTTCAAAGCGTAAAGCTCCCACAGAGCGCCGTCCTTAAAGTATATTCGGCTGACATAGGTCTCGCCGTCACTTGCCGTCTCGTCAATAGACAGCACGGCGGCGCCGTCCTTGTTTTCCATATACACCTCGCCCGCGCTCTGGCGCACCTTTGTTGAAACATAGGACAGGGCTGTTCTTATCTCATAGCTCTCGTCCATATTCTCGGTGACGGAGCCGTAGACCGACGCCCCCGCAGTGAGAAACACCAGGGCGAGAACGACGAATATCATATAGAGAGCCAGCACAAAAAATGACTGGGAATGTTCCTTTATCTTCATGTTTCACCTACCAGTTTTTGAGCACCGTTATATCGGGCAGCATGTTGGAGCCGTAGGCCTCGTAATATACGGTGTAGCTTTCCCTGTCGATGACAAGGCCGTAATTTTTCTCGAGATAGTCTATTGTGGGGGGATAGAAGCCCTCGATGGCGTAGCAGGACACGGCGCTGCGTTTTACAGCCTCTTTGAGGTTTTCCATTCTCTCGCTCTCGAGCCTTTTGTCTGCGAAAAATATTGCGCCGATAAAGACGGCAAGGACTATTACCGAAATGACAAGTCCCTTTATAAGTCCGGGTTTTTTCTTCATTTTTCCTCCTATCCGATGGACGCCATGACGCCTGTAAGGGGCAGCAGCACGGCGATGAGTATCATGCCTATGACAAGGGAAATCAGTCCCACCAGCACCGGCTCTATGAGGGACATGGCGTTTTCAAGGGCTATGTCTATCTCCTCGTCATATATTCCCGAAAGCTTTTCCATAACGCTGTCTGCCGAGCCTGTTTTCATGCCGATGTCGGCCATTCTTGCGAAATTCTCGGGGAAAATTCCCGATTTTCTCAAAGCTTCGGCAAAGCTTGCCCCCTCGTTCAAAGCATGGGCTATGCCCTCGGCGCTGTGGTCAAGGTTATAGTCTGTAAGCACCGCCTTTGAAAGCTCCAAAGCGGTGTTGATATCCACTCCGCCCGAAAGCATCAAGGACATTGCCGAAGAAAATCTTCTGGCGGCCATCTTTTTGGCGAGATTTTTTGTAAGACGGCATTTGAGCAGAAAGCCCCAAAGCCTTTTTCTGCCCTTTTCACCTCTCGAAAGGACAAAAACCAACGCTATGGCTATAACTATAACGGCTACGGCGCACACCGCCGCCGTACCGGCGTTTATACCCATTCTCATCATGCGTCCGGCGTTTCCCGAGATGTCGCCGCCCATCTGGGCGAATATCTTTTCAAACATGGGCAGCACCTTAAAGACAAGCACCAGCACCACCACACTCATAAGACAAAACAGCAGGAAGGGGTACATGACGGCGTTTTTCATCTTTGCCGCCGTGATTTTCTCCCTCTCGTAATACTCGGCAAGGGAGGTTGACACCTCCTCAAGTCTGCCCGAGGTCTCGCCTATCTCCGCCATGGCTGTGACATAGGGCGGAAAAACTCCGCTCTCTTTGAGACAGTCGGCAAAGGAGACGCCCTCTCCCAGTTTTTTGGATATTTCCGCGGCGGCAGCTTTGAGCCTGACGCTTTTCATGGTGTCGATACCGCCCTCAATTCCGTCGTAAAGGGGCACACCTGCCTTAAGTATATATGATATCTGCAAAAAGAACATGGATATTTCGTCGTTGGACAGATAACGGTTTTTATCCTTCATACGATCCTCCCCTTTCAAAATATTTCTATGCAAAGATTATACTACACTTTTTCCGAAAAAACAAATTATTTTAAGGCACAAAAAAGCAGGGCCTTAAAGACCCTGCTTTAAAAATCTTAATATTCGTATTTCTTGGTGTAGTTTGTGCCGTCTCCGATGAAGTTGGAGATGTACTTGCTGTCCTTGCCCGCCGATGTAAAGGTGGGGTCCATAAGGGTCCAGCTTACGCCGTCAAAGTATATGGAGCCGGTCTTTACCCAGCCTTTGCCCTCGACCCAAACCTCGTTCCAGGCGTGGTAGGCGTTGTTGGGAGCCACATAGCCTGTAACAAGCTTTGTGGGTATTCCCTGGGAACGCAGCATTGCCGCCATAACCGAGGCATAGTCAAAGCATATGCCCTTTTTGTCGGCCACAACCTGATCCACATTGGGCAGGTAGCCGCTCTGCACCGTAGCCGCCTTGTTCTTGTCGTAGGTCATGGCGTCGGTGACATATTTATACACGCTGTCCACCTGGGTCAGTCTGTCGGAGCTCTGGCTAATAAGCTGAGCCGCAGTCTTTACAACCCCTGTGTCGGCGGTGTAATTTACATACTGGTTGCTGTGGAGATAGGGGGCGAAGGGGCTCTCCAAAGTTACATTTTCATACACAGTCTGCACTGTGGCGTACTTTGTGCCGCTTGTGTTTCTCAAAACCCTTATCTTGTATTTGCCGTCTCCCAGCTGAAGAGGATATTTTTCGGTGGTGCCGTCGGCTTTGAGGTCATAGGTGTATTTTGCGCCGTCCTTTTCCACCATAACCTTTATCTTGGTGGTGCCGCCCGCCGTATATCTTGCGCTGAAATAACCCTGCGCGGCATCGGATGTATCGATAACCGAGCTGCTTCCCTTATACTCTCCCAGCGCCTTGGAAGGCAGGACGCATATGAGAAGGGCAAACATTGAAAAAATCAGAGCTTTGAATGTTTTTTTCAAAGAATATTACCTCCTGAGTAAATCATAAAAACCTATCTGTCTATAATTTCGCTGAGAACCGCTCTGACTATTATTCTGTTTCGGCTTGTACCCAGAGGGTGGCAGGAGGTCAGAATGAGCATCTGCTGCTCCTTTTCCTCTTCAAGAAGGGTCCAGTCGTTTTTCTCGACGATATTTGTATCGAGATAATCGTAGACATATATCTTATCGCCGAAATATATCTTGAGCTTGTCGCCCTCTTTGACCTTGTCGATGTTGTAAAACCATGCGCCGTACACATCTCTGTGGGCGGCGATAAGGACATTTCCCTGTCCCGGCAGAGCCGAACTCTCATAAAGGCCGGGAGCCTTTTTCAAAGAGGCTGTGTCTGTGCCGTCGGCAACTCTGGCTCTGACACCCATTCGGGGCACCACAAGGGCCATGTCGTAGCCCACATAGTCGACCCTCAGAGTGTAGTCAACCTCCTTGACATAGTCAAGCACCGCCTGTTTTTCGGTTTCGGGCTGTTCCTCCTGCTGCTCGTCGCCGCTTACGGCGCTTCCCGGCCCTTCATCGAGACTTGGGGAAGAATCCGAGGGCAGAAGCCCCTGACCTATCTTCAAAAATCCCGGCAGATCGTCGTATGTAAAGAAATCGTCCGACATCTCCTCTTCGTGGCTTTCGTAATACATACTGTAAAGACTCTGGTAAATTCTCGCCGAATAGTTGAGCCACAAAAAATACAGTATCAGGAAAACACCCGCCGCTATGAGAAGATTGCCCGCAAGGCGATTTTTATTCAAAGGCGCTTCTCTCTTTCCGCTTTTTAAAAACATAGAGCTGTTCTTCCTTACAATTATACTATTCGGTCACACATTTGTCAATATCTCACAGGGAAATATTTTTTCTGTGACTGCTATTCCCATTTGACTGTATCGGCTTCGTCTCTGTCTATCGCCTCGTCCATGAGCTTTATCATCTCCAGCTCGCTTCTGAACCGCTGGGTCTTCTGTTTTTCAACCCACTGGATGGTGCCCTGCCATGTGGCGTTCTGCCTGAACTGGACATTGACGATAAAAGTGGCTTTTTTGCCGTTTTCCGCCGTATTGTTCTGTTTGTCCTGCATTATATCCTCCATATTTTTCGAAAAGGCATTTTTTCCCAAAAAGCTTCGCTTTTCCATGGTAGATTGAGGAAATCTGTGCATGTCAAAAAGCATTTCGAGGATTCCGACTGCCTCTGTAAGACTTTTAAATATATACACCTCGTCGCCGAAGCCGCCCTTGAGTCTTCCCGAAAAATCATATCCCGAGACATCGTCTATGCAAAGCACGGCGCCGGAAGGTTTAGTGTTAAGGGGCATATTCACCATCCTCTCTTCCGTATATCATAATTATAACATGGTGTAATCACAGGCCGGTCACAAAACGGCTATAAAACAGGTTCCAGCGGTGCTACTCTGCAATTCAGCACATATGCGTTGCCTTTGTAAAGGCTCCTGAAGTTCTTATATATTCTCTCCCTGACTATCTCGCTGTTCTCATATGTCAGGGTAGGCAGCATTGTTATATACTGGGACGGGCTGAATCTCGCCACCACATCGCCCCTTCTGAGGCTCATTATTATGGCTTTTTTCAAAAGTTCCATCACATCTTCCTTGGGGCTGTGGGCGCTCTTCTTTCCGCTGACCGAATTGAGGGTGAAAAGCCCCACGAATATCGACTGTCCGCTTCTCTCTATGGTTCTGGCCTCTATGCGGTAGATGTTTTTAAACACCTCGTAGCCGCAGAAAAAGGCTCCTCTTATGCCGTCGCCCTCCTGCTCCTTGAGGTTTTCCCTTATGGTCAGTATGTCGGCCTCCACATGCTTGTCGTTTTTGACTATGTCGTTGTATATGTCCCTCAGCTCCTCGGATGGGGTTATGCCCAGCTCGCTGTAAAACAGCTCTGTTACATAGCCGTAGTGCTCCAGCGCCTCCTTGGTCTTGTCGAGGGCCACAAGGGCCTTCATCTTCATCATATGACACTGCTCGTCAAAGGGATCGAGCCTTACGGCCTTTGAGCATATTCTGTCTATCTGCTCATACTCCGACCTTTCCCAAAGCATATCGGCAAGGGTCTTTACACTCTTGGAGAACAGGTTCTTATAATATGTAGAGAGCGGCACCACCCATTTCTCATAGGAAAAGGCGCTGAGAAAGTCGCCCTGGTAGATGTCGACCGCCGCCGTAAGACAGGCGATTTTCTCCTCTTCGGTCGTCGCCGTCTTGGCTTTTTCACAGCTTTTCTCCATCTGTTCGGTGTCTATGACGCACTCCACCTCGTTGTTCCACGAGTACATTCCCCTTTTGAAAAGTATCAGGTTTTTCCGCCCTCGCCGAGACCCGCCAAAAGATTTCTCAGCCTGTATACGAGGTTTTTAAGGGCGTTTGCGGGGTTGTCCACTCCGCCGTCCTCCCACAGCACATCTATAAGCCTGTCCACCGAAATATCAGAGCGCCTGTTGGTCAAAAGATATTCCAGCAAAATCCAAACCTGCTTTGTCCTGCTCTGGTCGTCGGAAAGGACTTTTCCGTCGTATTCTATTTGAAATTTTCCCAGCATCTTGATGTTTATGGGTTTCAGGGCTGCGTTCATCTGAATCCTCCTTTGCCCGTTAACGGGAGATTCTATTTCTATTATATAATTATAGCACACTTTTTTAATAGATACAATATGACTTTTCTCCCATTTTTCGGGGGATTTTTTCGGGACAAACCTTTGTTTTCCCCCCGATAGTATGCGTTCTTCCGAATAGAAACGCCCGTAAAAAAAGCCGGTCGGCGCCGGCATTTTATGGTACCCCCGATAGGAGTCGAACCTACGCTAACCCGGCGTCGGAGGCCGGTGCTCTATCCACTGAGCTACGGGGGCATTTATACAAACATATCATAGCAAAAAAAATTATTTTTGTAAAGTAAAAAACCATTTATTTTTTTGCCCGTATGTGTTATAATAGTCTGTATTGAGATTTACAGCAGGGGAAAAGGTATCGAAAGGCTTGATATTCGCAAAATAATCCCGGAGGTGCCGAAATGAAAAACCGCACTATTCAGTTTTTGACAGAAGACGAATGCAATTATATCACAAAACAGGAGAAATCTCCGTTTCTGATGTTTTTCACCGCCGAGTTTGATGAAAACGGCAAAAAAATGACGGCTTTTTTCGATGAGTTGGACAGAACTCTCTACGAAAAAATCAAGATATACGGCTGCGACATAGACAAGGTGCCCATGTGCGCCTTAAAATACGGAATCATCAACATACCCTGTGCCGTTTTGTGCAAAGACGGCCGGGAATGTTCGAGACTGTCGGGATATAAAACCCCCTCGCAGATAGAGGAATGGCTCAGAAACAACGAGGTGATTTAAATGGGAAAAGTTTTTAAAAAGACCCTTTTGGGCTTCAGCCGCGAACAGGTTATCGCCTATATAGACGCCCTTGTGGAAAAGCAGAAGGCGGCTCTTTTGGAGGAAAAGGAAAAGAACAAACAGCTTGAAGAGGAAAACCTCCGCCTTTCGGAGCGCATAGCTCAGCTCGAGGAGAACGAAGACCAGATATCCATAGATGAGACCTCCGCCGCTTCGGGTGAGGAAATTCAGAAGCTCAAGAGCGAGAAGGAAGAGCTTTTTGAGTCTCTCAAAAATGTCAAAAGCGCCATGAACAATCTGCAAAATGAGAACATAGAGCTCAAAAAGCAGCTTGAAAGCCCTCAAAGCCGTGAGGACGGCGCAGATGAGCAGCAAAACGCAGAGCCTGCCCAGGATGAAAATCAGTCCTTAAAGGCGGAAATCGAAAGGCTTTCGGCTTTTGAAAACGAAAACAGCGGTCTCAAAGCCGAAATTCAAAGACTTTCGGCAATAGAGCGTGAAAATCAGGAGCTGATGTCGGAAATAACAAGGCTTTCAGCCTTTGAAAGCGAAAATCGGTCCTTAAAATCCGAGATCGAAAGACTTTCGGCAGTCGAAAGTGAAAACAGCGGTCTCAAAGCCGAAATTCAAAGGCTTTCGGACGAAATGCGCGGTCAGAAGGCCGAAAATACCGCTGAAAATGTTTCCGCCGCCTCTGACGACGGCTGGGACGCCCTCAGAGGCAAGATATTCTCTCTCGCCGACGACCTCTCAAAGCTGGCAGCAGACATTGAGAGATGCGAAAAAGAGCCTTCGGGCAAAAAGGCGTCGAGCGTCAGAGAAATTCTCGATAAAGTAAAAAAGATAGGAGAGAAAGTCTAATGGCAATCAAAGTACATACCGACAATATCAAGGAAGCCGCCAAGACCTTGAGGGCAGGCGATATCGTCAGCCTCAGCGGCACAATCTACACATCCCGTGACGCCGCCCACAAGCGCATCATAGCCGCTTTGGACAAGGGCGAGCCCACTCCGTACCCCATTGAAAATGCCATAATCTACTACGCCGGCCCCACAGAGGCAAAGCCCGGCGAGGTTGTAGGCTCCTGCGGACCCACCACTTCGAGCCGTATGGATGTCTTTACTCCCCGTCTTTTGGATCTCGGTCTCGGAGCCATGATAGGCAAGGGCGAGAGAAATCAGGCCGTCATCGACAGCATAATCAAAAATCAGTCTGTTTATCTCTGCGCCATAGGCGGAGCTGCCGCCGTTGTGGCCGAAGCCATCAAAAAGCTCGAAGTCATCGCCTACGAAGATCTGGGCTGTGAGTCGGTCAAGAAGTTTACCGTTGAGGATATGCCTCTTGTCTGCGCCATCGACTGCCACGGCGGAAACATCTTCAAAGAGGGCAAGGAAAAATACAAAAGATAAAGCCTATTAAGAACGCACTCGTGCGTTCTTAATAAATTCCGAAGCTTTACTATATAGAAAAATCTAATTTTGACATACGGAGGGAAGAATGAACAATATTCCAAACAACATCTCTGAGATTTTCGGCGAGAATGTGTTCAACGACAGCGCCATGAGAATGTACCTGCCTGTGGACACCTACAAAATGCTTAAAAAGACCATCGACAACGGCCATGAGCTCGACTCGTCCATTGCCGACAGCGTGGCAAACGGCATGAAGCAGTGGGCCATATCCAAAGGAGCCACCCATTTTACCCATTGGTTCCAGCCTCTCACAGGCGCCACGGCCGAAAAGCACGACTCCTTTATCAACCCCGACGGCGACGGAAATGTCATAATGACCTTCTCCGGCAAGGAGCTGATAAAAGGCGAAGCCGACGCCTCCTCTTTCCCTTCGGGCGGCCTCAGAGTGACTTTTGAGGCGAGAGGCTACACAATGTGGGACTGCACCTCCCCTGTTTTCATCAAGGAGAACACACTGTGCATACCCACCTGTTTCTGCTCCTTTACAGGCGAGGTCCTCGACAAAAAGACCCCGCTGCTCCGCTCCATGGAGATTCTCTCCAAAAGCGCCACAAGAGTTGTCAACGCTCTGGGCATCACAAGCTGCTCCAAAGTCGTGGCCATGTGCGGCGCCGAGCAGGAGTATTTCCTCATAGATAAAGAATATGCCAAGAAGAGAAGAGATATTCTCCTGTGCGGACGCACACTTTTCGGCGCAAAAACCCAGAAAGGTCAGGAGCTTTCCGACCACTACTACGGCAACATCAAGGAAAATGTCGTCGAGTACATGAGAGAGCTGGACGAAGAGCTTTGGAAGCTGGGTGTCACCGCCAAGACAGAGCACAACGAAGCCGCTCCCTGCCAGCACGAGCTGGCCCCCGTCTACGCCACCTGCAACATCGCCTGCGACCACAATCAGCTCATGATGGAGATGATGAAGAAGGTCGCTCTGAGAAAAGGCATGGTATGCCTTCTCCACGAAAAGCCCTTTGACGGCGTCAACGGCTCGGGCAAGCACAACAACTGGTCCCTCAATATCGACGGCGGCAAGAGCCTTTTGAAGCAGGGCAAAAACCCCGCTTCCGACATTCAGTTCCTTTTGTTCCTCACATCGGTCATCAAGGCCGTCGACAAATACTCCGAGCTTCTGCTTGTCAGCATAGCCTCGGCGGGCAACGACCACCGTCTGGGCGGACACGAGGCTCCTCCTGCCATCGTCTCCATATTCTTAGGTGAGACACTTACAAACATTCTGGAGAGCATCGAGCAGGGCAACTCGGCAGGCGAGATAAAGAGGAGCTATGTCTCCATGGGCATAAACACGATACCCGCTCTCCACGCCGACAATACCGACAGAAACCGCACCTCTCCCTTCGCCTTTACAGGCAACAAGTTTGAGTTCCGTATGCCCGGCTCCTCCCAGTCGATAGCCGACTGCAACACCATCATCAATACAATAGTTGCCGATGTCCTCTTTGAGGTGGCAGAGCGCCTTGAAAAGGCAGAAGATCCCCAGAAAGAGGCCCTCAAGATCATCGCCGACATCATGAGAGAGCACAAGAGAATCATCTTCAACGGCAACAACTACTCCAACGAGTGGGTCGTTGAGGCCAAAAAACGCGGTCTGCCTGTGCTTTCCTCCACAGTCGAGGCGATAGCATCCCTCACATCGGAAAAGAACATCGAGCTCTTTGAAAAGCACGGCATACTCTCCAAGAAAGAGATGGAGTCGAGAGCGGAAATCTACTTTGAGAGCTATGTAAAGACCCTCAACATCGAGGCCCTCACCATGATCGACATGGTAAAGCGCGATATAGTGCCCTCTCTCATCGAGTATCAGACCGTTCTGGCCGACAGCATGGCAAAAATGGCTGCAATAAACGCAAAGCCCACAGTCCAGAGCAAGATCTTCTCGGAGATTTCCCAGTCCCTCGAAAGGCTCGATTCCGACATGGCAAAGCTGGAAGACGCCATTTCGGAAAGCGCATCTCTCAGCACCGCCAAAAAGAAGGCCGAGCATTACAGATACAATGTATACCGCCTTATGGAAGATGTGAGAAAGGTCTGCGACAGATGCGAAACCATAGTCCCCGAAGAAATCTGGAGACTTCCCACCTACACCGACATCATGTACAAATAACAGCAATAAAAAAACCGCCTTCGGGCGGCTTTTTTGTTGTGTGCAAAGTTATCTGCCTCTTTGGATTATCTCATGCGCCGCCTGTATGGCGTGGTATACGAGATATGCCGCAGCACAAGGAACATAGCAGACGGCTAATATAAACGGTATCTGGGGCAGACCTCTGCTTATCAGGCTTACGGCAAAAATACCCACCGCGCCTATTATAAATACGGCGGCAATTTTCGAATAAAAGTTCACTTTTGAATCTGGCATAATCTCAACCTCTATTTTCGATATTAATAATTTAATGTATGAGTAGTTGACTGAGTATCACAATAACCAGTAAAAGAAACAGAACCCCCATGTGGAAGCGGGATTGTAATAGTAATGTGTTCACTCCCAACATTGTGAGCATATTCTACCAAAAGCTGCACCGAACCGGATGTCTGTACACTTTTAGGAGACAGTGCAAACGATGTATACGCTTTGCTTAGATCTCCGGCAAGATCCCAATGTATTCCGATTCCTCCTATAGATGCAGTCGACAGCGTTGAGGATGTGTCATATTTGATCCATTCGTTCGTATACGGATCATAACTATAGCTTTCATTTTTCATACTATAGTCTTTATACCTTAGTTCAGTGTTATCCCATGTAAATGCTATAGCATCTTCACCTACCCATACAGGAATCGACAGCCACTCTGAAGTTACATAGTAATTTATCTGCTGAAGCACACCGGCATTAGTGGTTTTCGCCCCTACAATCGTTATTTTTAACATACTTCCTGGAATAACTCCATATGTAGATGTCTCCGAAATCTCCCCATTTTCATCAAATACACAATATTTTACAGTTGTTTCGGCTTCTATTTCAACGCCTGGTTCAAGAGCTTTTAACCCAAGTGCTATCTTATCATTTGCCATAATACTGTCTATTGTATCAGAAGAAAATCCTATATCTTTAAGAATTTCATCTGCTTCAGCTTCACTTATAATGTCTGCTTGAGCACAAAGCGGCAAAGTAAAACACATGAGTGCTAAAATATACGCCATAAGTCGTTTTGTCATTTTAATCATAATCCAAATTCCTTTCTTTTTAATAAATAATTAACAAACTCTATATTTTTACTTTATCATAATAATTACCTCCTTTTATATGTATATATTATACTATTTTTCATTTTTTGTCAAGACTAATTTTATTATTTTTGTATCTTGATTTAAAATCATTTTACAGAAACACTCCTGTCTTATCCTTAATTTTCAAAAAAGTGTTGTATGGAACGACCATGTGTCATTCCTCTTCGTTTAGTTTATAAGCAACCCCCTAAACCTAACAATATACTGTGTCGCTCCTCACTGTTATATATTTTCCTGTGCTTTGGATTTTTGAAAAAAAGTGTTGACAAAGGGCGGAAGATGTGGTAATATATATGAAGCTAATCCATAGACATTTGGAGCGTATGCGTAAACGGTTCGGCCGTCCAGACGAGGAGAAGGTTTCATTTAATATTGATTCTTTCTTTCTGCCTGTCTATGTCGATAAAGGCAGATTTTTTTATTTTCAACGGAGGTGAAAACAGTGCCAAATGCAAGCGTATTGGAAAGCAAAAAGCAGGTTGTAGCAGAGCTCAAGGAAAAGATGTCGGCCGCAGCTTCCTGTGTTTTTGTAGACTATAAGGGCATTACTGTTGCTGACGACACAAAGCTCCGCCGCGAACTCAGAGAGGCAGGCGTTGAGTACGGCGTCGTTAAAAACACTCTCGTTCGCTTCGCAGCCAACGAAATCGGTTTTGAAGCTATTGATGAGCATCTCAACGGCACAACAGCCCTTGCCATCAGCGCCGAGGACCCCGTCGCTCCGGCAAGAGTTCTCTGCGGTTATGCAAAGACCAACCCCAACTTCAAGGTAAAGGTCGGTATTCTGGAGGGCAAGGTTGTTCCCGCTTCTGAGATTCAGGCTATTTCCGAGCTTCCCAACAAGGAAACTCTCGTGGCTCAGGTTCTCTACGGCTTCAACACACCCATTACAAAACTTTGTATCGCTCTTAACGAAATCAGAAAAAACATGGAGGCTCCCGCTGAGGCTTCCGCAGAAGCAGCCGAATAATCGGTTTGCACCCATTTAAAATTAACGGAGGAAATTAAAATGTCTGAGAACATTGCAAAGCTTATCGAAGAAATCAAGAATCTTAAAGTTTTGGAGCTCGCTGAGCTCGTAAAGGCTCTCGAGGAAGAGTTTGGCGTATCCGCAACTCCCGTAGCAGTTGCAGCAGGCCCCGCAGCTGGTGCCGCTCCCGCAGCTGAGGAGAAGACAGAGTTCACAGTTATGCTTACAGCAGCCGGCGCTAACAAGATCGCTGTTATCAAGGTTGTTCGTGAGATCACAGGTCTCGGTCTTAAGGAAGCTAAGGATCTCGTTGACAACGCTCCCAAGGCTATCAAGGAGAATGTTTCCAAGGACGACGCTGAGGCTATGAAGACAAAGCTCACAGAGGCAGGCGCTTCCGTAGAGCTCAAGTAATTAGCTTTATAAACACAAATAAAAGCCCTTTCGGGCTTTTATTTTTTTGCCTTTATTTAATCATAATATAAATTGCTCTCTTTATAGGTGACATAGGGTCTGCCGCGGGCGAGATACCTGTCCAAAAGTTTTTCGATTTCGGGAGTAAGCTTTGGATAGACCATCACGGTCATCTCGGTGTAGTATTTTGTGTCGAACATTGTGGCTTCAAAGGCTCTTCTGCCGTATTGTTCTTTTATGGCCTTTATCTCGGGGTCGTCACTCAGGCCGTTTTCTTCTATGAGTTTGTTCAAAGTGCCTTCGAATCTCCACCTGACGACTTCCTCCATGAGGTTTTCCACATCTCTCTGCCGTATTTCAGGGCCGGCATACACTCCCAATGCAAACACAAGAGCCAAAATCAGGATAAAGAGCAGGGGTCTAATCGTTTTCTTTTTCATTCATAAGCTCCTCAAACCGTCTCATGTCCCCTTCGGAAGCCGTTACATATCTTACAAATTCCTCGTCGCAGAAATGCTCTTCGAGCATCTCCCGCGTCTCTCTGTACACCCGCGGATATATGCCCACATACAGCTCGCCGCCGCTAAAAAGCTGATAGGCAAACTTGCCTCTGTCGGTGTAGCGGCTGAGGGCGTCCTCTTTTCGCCACTGTTCAAACTGCTCGAGCCAGCCCTCGTAATATCGGGATTTCATATGTATGCCCACCTCGGAGCCTGCGAAAAACACCGCCGCCATAAGCAAAACAGCCCCGAAGAGCTTCGCGAAGCTCTTTAAAATTTCTCTTCTCTCCATAGTTTTCACCTTTATAGAAAAAACCCTTCAGTAAAACTATCTTCTACTGAAGGGTTTTAAAATATTTCTTCCATTGGAGTATATTTCCTTTTATTAAGTTTTTTAAGATTTATAAATCTTTTTGTCCTCTGATTTCATTAAATCAGTAAAACTAAATGGAATGCGGGAGTGTACCTCTTTCTTAGATTTGGTTCCTTTGGTTTACTAACCAATAAAACTTAATTTCTTCCCGGAGTTTACCTCTTTCTTGGATTTTGAGTGCCGTAACATCTTGACGGCTGGTTTTCTATATTAAATTGTAATAGGTAACTATTCTCCCACTTTTTAAGTGTTCATCGAATAACCGTATGTAATATCGGCCTCTGCTATTATTGTAAAAATCTATTTAAAGTTATTCACTTAAGATATAATTACAATTATATAGGCTTATTCTTATGAACGGCGACCACTTTATTTTTATTTCTCGTCATCTGATAAATTACAATGAGCTTTACATAAGCTATAAGTAGATGGTTGTTATAAAATTAAAATGATCTTTTGTGGCTTTTACAATAACCTTCAGAGGACTGATATACGACTGCGGAAGTTATTGAATCATACATCGGTCTCACCCTTTCTGTTATTCTTGTTACCTTTTGTTTTTGTTGTCTATATTATAAACCACAAATGCGCCTTTGTCAATAGTAAACAGAAACTTTTTTATGTTTTTTTATTTTTTGTGTTTTTTGACCAAGTGTGTATCAAATCCTTTTGTCGCCTTTACATAAAAAAGGGGCGCCCGGGCGTCCCTTTTAATTCATTTCGAGATATTCTGTTCGGTTTCGTCCGCCCTCTTTTGCCTTATAAAGGGCCTCGTCGGCTTTTTCAAAAAGATCTGTTTCGGTTATGCTCATGGGAGTTTTATCCGGTATATAGGCTGTGGCGCCTATGCTGACGGTGAGATAGGGGCTGACGGTGGTTTTGCCCGCCTTTATCATGAGGTTTTCCACATTTACCCTGAGATTCTCCGCCAGCTTTTTCACTGTCTCTTCTCTGTCAACAGAGATACAGGCGGCAAACTCCTCTCCGCCGTAGCGGAAATGTATGTCTGACTTTCGGGCAAAGGTCTTGCCGATGCACTCGGCTACGGCTATGAGGGCTGCATCTCCCATATAATGTCCGAAAGTGTCGTTATAGTCCTTGAAAAAGTCTATGTCGATCATATAGACCACATATATCTGCCTGTGTCTTACACACAGAGAGAAATCGGTCTCTGCCCTTTCAAAGCCGCCGCGCCTGTTGAGTATACCTGTGAGAAAGTCTGTCTTTGTCTCATCGCTCAGCTTTTCTATCATTCTTCTGTAATTGTAGTGAATGTGCTGGGAAAGCATTTTTCCCATTACGCCCGAAAGCAGCACATGGAGATAATAGGGAACCGATGCCCTTTCATAAAGACCTGTAATTCCGAGGATTATGCCGCCGAAGATCAGCATGCGGCTTTCGGTCTTGCCCCTGAATATGGGCACCATTGTGAAAAACACTGTCACCAGCACGGCACTCATGGGCAGGTTTTCGTATCTTATATCTGCAGCCACAAAGGGCACGGCAAACAGCACAAAGCACATCCAGAAAACAGCTGTAATTCGGTTGGCTGTCTTTGCCTCCTGGGAGCTGTTTCTCAGCAGCTTTATAAAGCTTGTAAACACTGCAAAAGACCCGGCAAACATGAGAAACTGCGCCCACACAGGATAGTGGTTTACAGCCCTGTCACTGTAATTTATTATCTGCCATATCATGATGCCTATGGACATTATCCATATTCTCTCAAGATTCAGCAAAATATCATTATTTCCTTTTATGGTCACATCTTCGGAAAAAGTTTTGGAAAAAGGCAATTTTATCAAATTTTCACCCCATTTCTATTTATGATTATATCATATTTTATCATATTTGTAAATATTCAATAATGATTCTTATAAGGCAATATAAAAGGTGTCCCATAAAGGACACCTTTTATATTGTGTGTGTATATCAATGCATGTAATGGGGGGCAATTTTTTCGGCGTGAGCCGATATATGAAAGCGCTTTCGGCGCGTATTTTCGGCGTGCCGCGTCAGCAATACGCGGACACCTGTCAACAAAAACGCAAGCAGCAGAGGTAAATAGCCGTGCGTGAAAAACTGCCGGGGTAAAGTGTTAGTTAAAATATTAACTTTTCTTTCTGACTGTATTATATCAGCTACTCCGCTGTTTGTCAAGAGATTATCAATATTTTTACACATAATTTTCCCAAAAGAAAAGACGGAGCCGAAGCTCCGTCTCTTCACTGTGCTATTTCGATGTTGGTGTTATCTCTTTCTTATTACCACACCGGCTGTTGTTGCCGCAAGACCTGCGGCAAGGAGAGCAAATCCTGTCATTCCGCCCGTCTTGGGGAGGTCAGGGTTTGTGGTGGGGACTTCAGGATCTGTGATATCTTCACCGTCGCCAGGGATCTCAGGATCTGTACCGGGGACTTCGGGGTCTGTAATATCCTCGTCACCGTCGCCGGGGATCTCAGGATCCGTACCGGGGACTTCGGGGTCTGTGCCGGGGACTTCGGGGTCTGTGATATCCTCGTCACCGTCGTCACCGCCGCCGGGGTTTGTGCCGTCATCGGTAATGTCGCGGATATAGTTTACATTGAGAATGTTTAGATTTGAATTCTCGCCGAGAGTTATTGCGAAGCCCTCTGTGTTGCCGACATTGTCCTTGTCGAGAGTGAACTCAAATCCGCCGTTCTTGAGATAGTCTTCGGGGTTGATGGTGATTACATCGCCGACCTTGCCCTTGCCCTCTTTGAGGACTACCGACACGATGTCGCTGCTGCCGCCGTTGACCGTCTTATAGTATGCTACGACCTTGTAGTCGACTTCGTCGGGGTTGCCCGAGCCGCCGTCTACTGTGCGGTTGTAGTTGAGAACAATTTCATTTATTCCCTTTACTATCACAACGGATGTGCCTGCCGCTGCAGAATGGAATGTGTAGGCATTTCCGTCATATACCGTGTACTTTGCGGGGTCGACGGTCACTGTCGAGCCGACCTCTGCCTCGCCGCTGTCT
>CAJKFC010000002.1 GCA_905199135.1 uncultured Eubacteriales bacterium | reverse complement strand
CTGGGCCCTGGGCTGCCGCATAGACGGCGGACAGGCCGAATATGTCAGAGTGCCCTATGCCGACATGGGTCTCAATAAAATACCCGATTCGGTGACCGATGTGCAGGCCCTTCTGGTGGGCGATGTGCTGGCCACGGGCTACTGGGCGGCCGATATTTCCGAAATAGGGGAAGAGGACACCGTGCTCATAATCGGCGCAGGGCCTACGGGGCTTTGCACACTTCAGTGCGTAAGGCTCAAAAACCCCAAACGAATCATCGTCTGCGACATTGACGAAAGCCGACTGGAGTTTGTAAGAAAGCACTATCCCGAGGTGATGACCGCCGTGCCCGACGGACTTAAAGAGTTTGTCCTTAAAAACAGCGACCACGGCGGAGCCGACAGGGTGCTGGAGGTGGCGGGAAGCAAAGAGACATTCCGCATGGCGTGGGAGTGCGCAAGACCCAACGCAATAGTCACCGTAGTCGCCCTCTATGACGGTCCTCAGACTCTGCCATTGCCCGATATGTACGGAAAAAACCTGACTTTTAAGACGGGAGGAGTCGACGGCTGCAAATGCGGCGAGATACTGAAGCTCATCGCAGAGGGAAAGCTCGACACAACTCCTCTCATCACTCATACATATAATATAAAGAACATCGCCGAAGGCTACGACCTGTTTGAGTACAGGCGCGACGGCGTCATAAAAGTGGCTGTCAAAATGGACTGAGCGCCCTTGCCTAAACCTGAAAGGAGGTAAAGCATGGCGTATTGCAGATATTGCGGGGCGCAGATACACGACGGGGACAAAAAATGTCCGGAGTGCGGCAAAAGAACGGAAGATACGGCCTATTCTGTCGGGACACGCTCCGAAGAACGAAAAATAGAGTATATAGGCTGCGGAATAGTTGGGCTTCTGATGCCGATAGCAGGTCTTGTCTGCTATATAATGTGGAAAAATGAAAGACCGAAATGCGCAAAGGCGGCTGCCGTCGGAGCAATAGCGGGAGCGGTTATAAGGTGTTTGATATATTTGTTTTGGTTAGTATTTGCTTTGACCATACCATTCTTAATTTTTTAATAAACTCTTTCAATATTTATAAAAGAGGCTGTGTTCTGTTGCGTTTTTTGTAGAAATATGATATAATCAAAATATAAAATCGCTGCAAATGCAGCGTATAAGGAGGAAAAGGTATGGCATATTGCAGATATTGCGGAGCGCAGATAGACGCTGCGGCTAAGGAATGTCCCGAGTGCGGCAAGAGGGTGGAAAACGCCGCATCTCCCGTAAACACATATTCGGGAGCAAACGACAGCGGATCGATAGGCTGGGGAATACTCGGCTGCTGTATACCGATAGTCGGTCTCATTCTGTTCCTCGTGTGGAAAGATGAGAAACCCAAGACGGCAAAAATGGCAGGCACAGGCGCCCTCGTCAGCGTAATCATAGGCGTTATTTACTATATTTTTGTGTTTGCCATGGGATTCATAGCGTTTATTTAAATGGTATCCTTTATATATAAATGGCTGCCGATAGTTTTCGGCTGTCATCAGATGGAGAGCAGGTCTTTTCATTTTAAGGGAAAGGCCTTTCCCATTTGCGCCCGATGCACAGGGGAGCTTGCGGGAATAATTTTAGCCGCCGTCACATTGCCTTTTTTCAGCATAGGGGCCGTGTGGTCGGTGATTTTTATGATTCCGCTGATTGCCGACGGCTTTGTGCAAAGCCTTACCAAATACGAGAGCACCAACACAAGGCGTTTTATAACGGGTGTTCTGTTCGGAATAGGGCTGACGACACTTTTTGTGTTGTCGTCGGCATACGCCTTTGAAACGGGGAAAAACTTTGCCCTTAAAATAAAATAACAGAGCCGAAAGGCTCTGCTTTTTATTTTACTCCGAAAAACTTTGCCAGAGGGCTTATAAGTCCGCTGAAATCGGATATGGCCTCGTTGAGGGTCTCAAGGTCCAGGCTGTCCACCTTGTCGGCAAGGGCCGTCCAGTCCACGGCGGCAAACTCTGTAAGTATTCCGTCGAGTTTTGTATATATCTGCGCGGCAAAAAACATCATTATTATGACGGCCGCCAAAAGAGCCAAAAGGGCAAAGGCGGTTATTCCGGAATATTTCAGCTGTTTTTCCAAAAGCTCGGCACAGCGGTCGGAGCCTGTTTTCGGGTTTTCCATGTCTGTGTTCCCTCCTGAAAAATAAAATATATTAGTATTATATACGAAAAAACCAACTTTGCATAGTGAAAGCGACAAAAAATGAGAAAAAACGACAATAAAGTGTCCTATGATATGTACATTTACAAAAAAGTTCAATAAAAATGGAAGATTTTACTTGACTTTAAATTGTAACGGGACTATAATGTAACAGGAAATAAAGCAAAACGGTTGAAAAAATGATTTTTGTGACCAAAACTATATAGGAGGAAGAGAAAATGAAAAAACGCATTATCTCGGCGCTTTTGGCTGCTGTCATGCTTATCGCCATGGTTCCCACAGCTGCCTTTGCCGAAAATGAAAGCGAAAACAAAATTCATGTTAACCCTTCTTACGAAGGCAACGACAGCGATGGAACATCGGATAAGCCGTATGCGACCCTTGCCGAAGCTATTGAAGCTGCAAAGCCGGGCGATACAATCGTCCTTGCCGCAGGCGAGTATGATCTCTCGGCATTTAATGAAAAATGGCATACAAGCGGCAAAGTGGTAAACATTGTCGGTGCAGGCGCAGAAACAACTACTCTGAATGGTTCCCTTTGGCTGGGAGCTCAGAATCAGCAGGCTGTTACCGATATAGAAAGCCTGAATATCAGCGGCGTAACATTTGAAAATACAAACGGATCTGAACACTGGTCCAATGTCGGTCTCGGTTTCACTGAAATTGATGACTGCAATATTACAGTGAGTGATTCCAAGTTTGTTGGTTTCCAGCATGGCGTTCATATGAATAATTCCAGCGGAACAACCATCAACTTTGAAAATGTTGAATTTGCTGACAATGATGTTGCAATGTCTGCTCATGTATTCACCGAGAATGAAAAGACATCCGGTTTTGGCACAATAAATGCCACTGTGGAAAATTGCGCTTTTGCAGTGCAGGCATTTGGCGATAACGGCGACAATTACTATAAGACAATAGCCGATTTTAAGAACAACAAAAACGGCGTTGCAGGCGAAAATGTAGAGTTTGCCTCGGATGAAGCTTCTCTCAAGAGCGCCGTCACGACAGAGGGCGCATACATAGTCCTTACTTCCGATATCGAGGTTTCTTCTAAGATCACTGTAAACGAGAATATCACTATTGACGGCAGCGGACACACAATAAAGGCTTCCGATTCATGGTCGGGAACTGCAAATACAGACAAGCATCTTCTCGGCATAGAGGGAAGTGCTGCCGCAGGAACAACTGTCAAGGATATTATTCTCGACAGCAACAGCCGTGCATTCGGCTTCCAGCCCTACGATGTAAACGATACGGTTTATCTCAGCAATGTCATTCTGAAAAACAGCAAGGGAACAGGTATGACAGTGAACGGATCTTCCGTTGTGGCAGATAATCTTACAGTATCAGGCAGCGGCTGGGGTCAGAGCATCGATGTCTCCAACGGCGTCGGTATCGAAGGCAGCCCCATGCTGACACTGACAAACTCCGACCTTCAGGATTCCGTCGGTATCTTTGAGGATATCGGAGAAAATGCAGAGCCCAACGGCGCTGTGGTTGTGGTCGACGGCGAAACATACGCCCCCCACAAAAATGAAACTCTTGAAAAATGGATTTATCTTGCAGATATGCCTGTAAAGATAGGTGAAAACGGATATTGGACTCTTGCAGATGCTGTTAAAGCCGCAGGAACAGATGGCATAGGAACAAAGATTGTCCTTACTTCCGATATCACATTGACAGAGACCGTCACAATAGACAAATCTGTCACAATAGACAAATCTGTCACAATAGATTTGAATGGAAATACAGTTGAATACACCGGTAACGGTACATATGCAATCGAGATAAACAATGCAGATGTTGTCATAAATAACAGCTCGGAAAACGGCGGCAAAATTGTTGCAGGAAAGCGTGTTATCAAGGTTGGCAATGCTACCATTAAGACAACCGGCAACCCTGCATCGCTGGTTTTGAATGGCGGCACATTGGAATCTAAAGATACTAAAGGCGAGCATTGCACAATCGCTGTCTACGCAAACAGCGAAGCTGTTCGTGATGAAAACAGCGCAGTAGCATGTACCGTAGAGATAAACAATGCAACAGCAAAAGGCGGCGTATATCTCTTTGGAGAAGGTGCCAAGGTGACAGTCAACGACGGAGCTGTTATTGATACAAGCGGTTATTATGGTATCAGCGGCAACGGTGCAAAGACAGACAGTCAAAATAACGGCGGTACTGTAATCGATATCAACGGCGGTACAATCACACAGACAGGTGTTGGCGGCGGCGCCATCTACCATCCTCAGGACGGTACTTTGGATATTTCCGGCAATGCTGTGATAACAGGCGACAGCGGTATTCAAATGTGCTCCGGCGAGGGCGTGATTGCAAATATTACAGGCGGTACCATTACGGCAACAGGTGAAGATCAGAGAGAAAGCAAGACCGGTGACGGTTTCATTCCCGACGGTGCTGCTGTATCTGTGGTCAACCGCAATTACCCCGGCGGTATTCCCAAAATGACAATTTCCGGCGGCAGCTTTGTATCTAAAAACAGTGAAGCTGTTATGGCTTACACTTGGAAGGACAATGCAGCAAGTGACTGGGCAGAGGCAAATCAGTATCTCTCCATCACAGGCGGTACATTCTCCGCAGATCCCACAGAATATGTGGCTTCCGGATACTATGTAAGCGGAACAAATCCTTACAGAGTTTACCGCTATGTACCCGATACAACACCTTCCAACCCCGATAAGACAGAGACAGTTACAAACCCCGACGGCTCCACAACAACAACAGTTACAAAGCCTGACGGCACTGTAACAGAGACCACAAAGCAGCCCGACGGTTCCACAACAGTCACAACAACAAAGCCCGACGGTTCTTCCGTGACAACGGTAGACAATAAGGACGGCTCTTCCTCCAAGACGACTGTATCGGCAGAGGGCAAGACCGAGAGTTATGTCAAGCTGCCCTCCGCAGTAGTTGACAATGCAGAGAAGAACGGCGAGGCAGTCGAGCTTCCCATACCCGAGGTCACAGCATCAAAAGACGCAGATAAGGCTCCCAAAGTCACGGTCGACCTTCCCGCAGGAACAGCTGTCAAGGTTGAGATTCCCGTAGACAATGTAAACGCAGGCGTTGTAGCGGTTCTGGTACACGCCGACGGCACAGAGGAGATAATCAAGACAAGCGTTCCCACAGAGAACGGCATCGAGGTCAAGGTCGAAGACGGCGCTACCTTGAAGATTGTCGACAACAGCAAGGACTTTGCCGATGTGGCCGAATCCCACTGGGGTGCGGACGCAGTCGACTTTGCCGCAAGCCGTGAGATTTTTGACGGCACTTCCGAGACAACATTTGAGCCCGAGACAGCCATGACACGCGCTATGGTCGTTACAGTCCTCGCCCGTCTCGACGGAGTGGACACAACAGGCGATGTGTGGTATGAGGCAGGAGCGGAATGGGCCAAGGAAAACGGCATCTCCGACGGCACAAATCTCAATGCCATGGTAAGCCGCGAACAGCTCGTCACAATGCTCTACCGCTATGCAGGCTCTCCCGAGGTTGAAGGACAGCTTGCCGGCTATCCCGACGCAGAATCTGTCAGCGGCTACGCTGAAAAGGCCATGATCTGGGCGGTAGAAAACGGCATAATCACAGGCGCAGACGGAAAGATCGCTCCTCAGGGCGACGCTACACGCGTACAGGTTGCCGCAATCCTCATGAGATTCATAGATCTTATGCAGTAATGCAAACAAATAAAATAACGCAGGGTTTTCCCTGCGTTATTTTTGTGCCTGCAAATCTCGGTATGACGCGAATAAACCAAAATGAACTAAATTTTTCTTATCTTTTTTGCGGTGAGGTCGGCCAGTCCGACGCTTGCGATAAAGGCAATTACCCAGCAGGCGACCGCGAGAAGGTTGGCCGTGACGGTTGCGGTGCTCCTGAAAACCAAGTCAATCAGGAACAGAAAAACCGGAAAATACATTATTGCAAAAATGGTATAAGTATAACACGGTTTTTTACAATAAGTAAAGATATTTGCCTATAAAAAAACTTCCCCGCCGCCCGCAGGCGGCAGGGAAGAAAAAAAGGGACAAAGTTTAGGATGAAGAATAAATAATGAATGAGTAATAAATAATGAAATGTGAATATGATAACAGATAACGAATATTAAGACTGATATGAACGGAAGATTTTAGACCAGAGCCTCACCCGCCTTTCTCAGGTTGTCGGCAGCTTCGCTGTCGGGGGCGAGGTTGCATATGACGGCCGCCTTTACATCGGCTCCCGCCTCTTTGCAGTCTGCCTCCCATGTATCCATCCATTCGCCGCTGCCCCAGCCGTAAGAGCCGAAGAGGACGACGGGTTTACCTTTGAGATGCGCCTTTATACTGTCGTAAAAAGGCTGAAATTCGCTCTCCTCCAGCTGCTCGGCGCCCATCGACGGGCAGCCGAGAGCCAAAGAATCGTATTGTACAAGTTTCGAAGGCTCAAACACCGAACAGTGGAATATTTCGGCCTCGCCTCCCTTGGCGGTCACACCCTCGGCGAGGTACTTTGCCATCTCCTCGGTGTTGCCTGTGCCGCTCCAGTAAACTATCGCTGTTTTCATATTTGCTCCTTTTCTACGCCGCCACGGCAAGCTGTGAAAGACCGATGCCGAGGGCGTAAAGCTTTGTGTAAATGTCGGTGCAAAGGCGGTATTTGTCGAAAATAGCCTTTTTTGCTTTGGCGTCTGAGTATACCTTCCAGTATCCGCAGAGGAGAAAATCCTTTCCGCCGTTTTTGATGAATCCCTCCACATCTTCCAAGGGATAGCCTAAAATAAGACCGACCTCGTGGGGGAAATCCTGCTCTCTCATGCGCTCTTTAAGGCGTTTTAAAACTCCCGAAAGAGAAAAATCGTCGTAGCCGCATTTTGAGAGAAAGGCTCTTATGCCGCTTTGCTCAAGGAGTTTTTCCAGCTGAGAGGGTCTGTATATCAAAACAACCGACCTGCCGCAGCTCTCTCTCACCGTTTCGGCAAAAAGTCCCTTGCCGGAAAAAGCTCTGTTGATGCGGTCGATGTCGCCGCGCGTCAGCTTCAGAGAGACAAGCCCTGCGCATTTTATGCCTGCCAGAGTTGGCGAGCAGTTTTGAATGATCTCTTTCACTGAAAACCTCCTGTATCGTTTCTGTGGCTTTAGTATAACCCAAAAACTCCCGCCTTTCCACTCCGCCGTGACAAAACTGCTCCAAACTGACGAAAGTTAAACCGAGGCCTGAATTCGGTATTCCCTGGGGCTGATGCCGTATTTTTTGCGGAAGGCGGCCGAAAACTTGCTGGGATTGTCGTAGCGGGCGGCGAGGGCTATGTCGGCTATGCTCATGTCGGTGCCCGAAAGCTCCAAAGCCGCCTGTTCCAGCCTCAAAGAGCGCATGTAGGAGGCGAAGGGCTCGCCGTATATCTCCCTGAAACAGGCTCTGAAAACGCTTTCGGGCAGCTCGGCAATCTTTGCGGCCTCGGTGTAGCTCATGCCCTTGTCCTCAAGGCACGCCTTTTCCTTCGCCATCTTGACCCTGTTCACGATGCTTTTCGGAAAATATGTCTTTTGGTCGCCGTTTTCGGTGTGACAGTGTTTTAAAAAGAGAAAGAGCTCGGCTATTTTGAGTTTCATATAGTCGCTGTCAAAGGAAAGGGGGGAGAAATACATCTCGTTCATGATGTGTTTTATGCCGTCCTCGCTTCTGACGATAAAAAAGTCGTGGCACGAGCTGAACTTTTTATATATGTCATCGATGTCGATGTCCATGTGGGGAAAGTGCTTTTTAAAGCCGGTTTCCGCCTTTAACGGGTCTATCTGTACGGTCACGCCCTTGTAGTGCCCCAGGGGAAAGTGCAGGCACTTTTCGTGGTCTAAATCGGGGGAAATCTGAAGATCGTTTTCGCCGAGATAGCACACTCTGCCGTCGGTGTGGCGCCATTCGACCCTGCCTTTTAGACAGCAGTCGATGGAGAGAACAGGCCCTCCGCCCGCCTTGGGACGGGGAAAGCAGGAGCTTAAAATGTTGTGGCTTATTATTTTGACGCCCTCCATGACCTCCTCGGAAAAGGACGGCGGGTCTTTGTGCTTGCAGTGTTCCATGGGTACCTCCTTATTAGTTAGAATAAACTAACTCAATTATATACGCCGAACCGCCGCTCTGTCAAGGGGTAAAATAAAAAAGAGAGGGTTTCCCCTCTCTTTTATGCTGTTTTAGAATAAAAGGCTGCCGTTTTCCATGATGAGGACTTCGTTTCCGTCCCTGTTCACGCCGACGCATTTCATATCGCGGGAGCCGAACATGAAGTCGATGTGGAGAGAGGACTTGTTGAGTCCCTTTTCCTCGGCGGTTTTTCCGCCCTCCTCCACCTTTACGGTAAAGGGATAGGCGTTGCCTATGGCCAGATGGCAGACGGCGTTTTCGTCGTAAAGGGTGTTGTAAAAGAGCACGCCCGACTTGTTGATGGGGCTTTCAAAGTCCACAAGAGCCACTTCGCCCAGATGCATGGCGCCCTCGTCTGTGGAGAATATGCCCTTTAAAATCTCGCCGCCCTTTTCGGCGGAGTACTCGGTCATTTTGCCGTCCTTATAGGTTATCGAAAAGTTTTCGATGAGACCGCCCCCGTAGGAAAGGGGCTTTGTAGCCACGACTTTTCCGTCGACGCCCAGCTTGTGAGGACAGGTGAAGCACTCCTCGGTGGGTATGTTGGGCACATAGAATGTGCCGTCCTTGCTGTCGCTGCCGCCTCCGCCCCAGCGGCAGTCCTCTGCCAGCTTTACCATGAGGTCGGTGCCGTTTGAAGAGGTGAAGTGCAGCTGTTTAAGACCCATTTCCGTAAGCTTTCTGCCCCTTTCCAAAATGGCGGAGGAATGTCTGTCCCAGTATTCCTCGGGGTTTTCAAGGTCGGCGTAGCAGCATTTCAAAATGCATTCCCACAGCCTTTCCACGCTGTCCTCGCAGTTTGGAAACAGCTTGTCGGCCCATTTTTTGCCGGCGCAGGCGGCGATGACCTGTCTTGTGCCCATTTTCTGAGTCAGCTCGCGGTAGGGTTTCTGAGCCTCGGCGTTTGCCTTCAAAAAGCCGTTGATTCTATCGCTGTCTATGCCCGAAAGCCTGTCGGGGTCGGAGCTCGTGAGGTTTATCACGCAGGCGCCCCTTTCGGCGTAGTAGGCTTTGCCGTCAATCTGATGAGGGGGAATTGTGCACAGGCTGTTCATATCTCCGCTCATGTATCTCATGCGGTCGATTTCGTCGTCCTTAAACTGATATGCCACATCTTTAGCCCCCATTTTGTAGGCTTCGGCAGCTATGATCTGTGCGAAAGGCGCCGCCTCGGTGTCGGCAAGAATCAAAAGGGTTCCGCCCTCTTTGAGGGATACTCCCTTGCTCAAAAGCAGGCGGGCGTATTTTACAAGTTTCTCTCTTTCCATGTTTCACCTCATATGTAATATTCGTTTGGCCTGGGATTTGCACAGTTCTGCTCCAAAAATGCCTTGATTTTGAGGGCTCCCTCGTCGGTAAAGCTCTTTGCAGAGACGGGGCAGGTCTTTACGCAGGCGGCGCACCTTATGCAGCCTTCGCCCTTTACCGTGCCGTCGGATGCAATTATCCCCATGGGACACACCGAGGCGCATGCGCCACATTTCACGCAGCTGTCATTTGTGACGGGGTACACAGGCGATCCGCCCTTGAGCTCCTTATATGGGTTATTTCCCGGGAAAACGGGGGAGGTATCTGCGCCGTCTTTGATTTTTTCGGCGCATTTTTCGGCAAAATCGGAGATTTCATTCAAATCATCGGAATTGGGTCTGCCAGTGCCCACAAGACTTGTCATGCTGTGCTCGGCGATAAGGGCGGCGCCCGCTGTAACATTAAAGCCGTTTTTACTTAAAAGATCGCCCATCTCCAAAAGGGCGTCGTCATAGTGCCTGTTGCCGTAGACAGCCAAAGGCACGGCAAAGCCGCTGCCCTTTAAAAGCTCAAAGGACGGACGGCACACGGGGGGCACTCTGCCGCCGTATACGGGAAAGGCGGCGACAACAATGTCGCACTTCGAAAACTCATGGGCTTTGCCTCTGTTTTCACGCCTTGTAAGGTCTATGAAATCCTGCTCCGTACCGAGAGCTTTTGCCAAAACACAGGAAAAATGTTCGGCGATTCTCTTTGACGATCCCGTAGGGCTGAAAAATACCGAATAAACCTTGCCTTTCATACTTTCACCTCACATAATTTTCATATGAAAATTATACCGTAAAATCCCTCCGAAAGCAATAAAAAACCGCCCTCGGGCGGTTTTAATTATCTGTATCCCAAAAAGCCTGCCGCCGAAAGTATCCACCCCGAGGCGATAAATGTGCATACCGTAAATATAAAGGGCAGAGCTATGGCGAGCCCCGACATCTGCTTGTTCATGTTCTTATACATAAGGGGAGAACGCTTTTTGAGGTCGGCGTTGGGGAGAAACTGTGTCGACTGACCGCCCTGCATAAATGTAGTGGTGGCGGCGTCCCTCTTGACTATGGTGCTCATGGTGGAGTTGTGGAGAGCTGTGCTCACCATGGCTATATTGCCGACGCTGAAAATCAGCAGGGCAAAGCCTGCAAAGGCGAGACCGCCGCCGAGACCCTTTTCAAAGCTCTCGCGAAGAACATTGTCGCTGTCGTAATACTCGGGCGAGTAGAACAGATAAGTGACAAGGGCGAGAATTACCGTACAGATGACGGCGAGTTTGATGAGATGTTTCATAATTTCCTCCTTGTATTTTTAATTTTTTATTTGCGGTTTAACGGAATTTCATATAATTGCTTATGGACATGAAATATCCCGACGCCAAAAAGAGCAGGAATGTCAGAATAAAGGGTATGGATATGGCGAAGGGTTTGAGCTTGGGGGTGAGGTTTTTGGAGAAAAGGCTCATGTCGGGCTTGTAGTCGGTGTTGGACAAAATCTGAGGCGCCTGACCGCCCTGCATAAAGGGGGTGACATTTGCGTCCTTCTTTGCCACGGCGCTGACTGTGGAGCTGTGTAATGCGGCGCTCACCACCGATATGTTGGCTATGCTGTAAAGCAAAAGACCGAAGCCTGCGAAAGCCAGCGAGCCGCCTATGCCCTTTTCACGGCTGTACCTGAGATTTCCCTCCTTGTCGTAGTAGTCGGGAGTGTAGAAAAAGTAGCCTATCAAGGCGGCGATGACAATGCAGATTAAGATGCTCTTTAAAATGTGTTTCATAAGTACCTCCCTTTGGATTGAAATTATTGGCATTTGCAAATGAATGTGATATTATATTAAAAAGGCAAAGCCTTTATGTTTCTGTGTGATTTAATAAATGCCGAAAGGAAGATTGGGTGAAAAAACTGCTGATTACTGCGGCGATCCTGACGGTTTTGTCGGGGTGCAGCGTATTTAAAGAGGAGACCGGCGCTCCTGCGTATGTAAGAGGAATCGGAACAGCCGGCGGAGAGGCGTATTACCTGCTTTATGAGGACGGTTTGGAGCTTTACCGCTCTGGGGAGAGCGGAGACGAAAAAGCGGAAGAATTTCCCGAAAATTCTGTCAGCGCTGTCTACGGCGGAGAGGGTATATGGTACTGTCTGTCGGACGGCAGGCTGAAAGCTTTTGACTGTCTTGAAAAATCCACCGAGGAGATATGCAGCGTCTCGGCAGAGAGCCTGATGTGGGCGTCAGACGGATATATTTCAGCCGCCGATAAAGAGGGCGAACTGATTATAAAATCCGACGGAAGCGGCGTTAAACGGGCGGAAAACTCTCCCCGAAAGATACTCAGCGCCGACGGAGACGAGGTTTTGCATTGGGACAGTACACAGAACGCCCTGTGTCTTTACAGCTGCGAAAGGGACGAAAACGAGATAATATATCCTCTCGGAGAGGAGCGCTGCGAGATTGCGGCAGGTGTAATTTCGGAAGAAAACATCTATTTTGCCAAAACCAAGCTGGGGCTCTATGCCGCAAATATCGAGGATAAAACAGAGGTCAGGCTGACCAGCAAAGACATTATAGGTCTCACAGAATACGGCGGAAAAATCATAGCGGCGGCAAAAGACGGAAAAGATATCTGTTTTTATCTTGCCGAAGGAGACGGGCTGACCGAAATCGCCAAATGGGAAGGGGCGGATTATGCAGTAAGCGGTTCCCTCATCATGAGCTTTGACGGGGAGTATTTGGCAGGCGCCCTGACCGACAAAAAAGAGATATATTTTTGCAAAATATAGAGCCGATATCGGGGGCGCATATGCGCCCCTTTTTGTTTACCACAGTTCCTTTGTCTTTATATAATTTCTTGCGATAAAGAACAGGCACATACCGATCAGAAAAACGGCTAAGCCTACATAAATCCACGGAAAAATAATTCCGTAGCCCGATTCGGCAAAGGCAAAGTGGACATTTAAATATGTCCATATTTTGCTCAAAAGGCTGTCGGGCAGGGGAAGGTAAGCTGAACGGTGAAAGAGCTCTCCGTTTTCGAAAAAGTATTTGAAAATGGCATAGACGACATATCCGCCGCTTAAAGCCCATTCGGCGGTAAAACGCCACAGGGCTCTCGGTTTGTCTCTCTTATATACTATCAGCGCCGACCATAGAATGAGAAATACAATCTTTGCGGCGACAATAGTCATAAAAAGGGTTATGGTATAGCTGCTTTTGACAAACAGTCCGATGAAAAAATCGATGATAAGACCGACAAGAATCGGTCCAAACAGGGATAATATGTAGACGAATATCTCCATAAAACCTCCTTACCGCAGGTCGCCGTTCTCTTTGTAATGTTCCCTTATTCTTTTGAGACACATGGCGATAAAGGATATTCCGACGATAATGTACAACCACGGAGTTGTCATGCCGGAGCCGGAGTCGGCAAAATAAAACGGAAGATTGCAGAATGTCCAGATCTTGCTCAAAAAGCTGTCGGGCAGCGGCATATAGCTCGAAAGGTAAAAGAGCTTTTCGCTTTCGCAAAAAGATCTGATAAGGGAGAAAATCACATAGCCTGTGCCCAAAGTCCATTCGGCGGTAAAACGCCACAGGGCTCTCATATCGTCCTCTTTATGTTTAATGAGCTTTGCCCACAGGACAATGAGAATGATTTTGGCAATGAAGAACTGAATCAAAGGCAGGATAGGCGGAAAGATAAGAGCCAATATTGCGGGAAGATAACACAGCGGATAGATGAATATTTCCATAAAACCTCCTTACCACAGGTCGCCTGTCTCCCTGTAATGTTTTACAATGAAGAAAATGCACAGGGAAAACATGGCTAAAGGCAAAAGTATAATGGCGATACCGCAAAACAGTGACGGAACAGCCAGCGGTGAGTAAAGAAAAAGATAGAAAAGCAGGGCAGAGCTTCCGTAAGGGTCGAACATATAGGCAACATCACCGAACTTTATAAGGAAAAACAGGGCGGAAACCAAGAGAATTGCCCATTCGGCGGCAAAAAATACAAGAGCTTTCGGAATATCTCGGGTTTTCCAAATGAGGGTAAACCACAAAGCAACAAACAGGATAGCCGATGTCAGCCAAAAAGTGATCTCGCTGTACAGAGGGAGAAAATCTTCGGGCAAAAACATACGGGGCACAAGGCAGATGAGAGCGGAGATTGCCCATGACATAATGCCGATTATAATTCCCATAAAAACCTCCTTACAGGGGTTTATCCGCATCCTCACGGTGCTTTTTTATCATTACATAGCATATTCGGATAAAAATTATACCGATGAATATGTAGAGCCATGGCCAGGGAACGGCGAGACCCATTGCAAACTCGGGGAAAACAGGTGTAAAGGGCAGGAAAAAATAGTACCAGACGATGCCCAAAGGGCTGTTCGAAATGGGAACCCAGGAGATAAACTCGGCTTCAGCGATGAAATGCTTCACAATCAGAACAAAAACATATGCTGTGCCGATGCTCCATTCCAAAATAAATCGCCGTAAGACCTTGGGCGAGTTGCGGCTGTACTTTATAAGCTTTGCCCAGCAAAAAACATATAAAGCGGGAACTCCCAGCATAAGCACGATCGCCGTGACAAGCAGGAAAAAGGTTATGCCGGTGAGTCTGTACAGCTGCCCGAATACCATGACGCCTACCGCGAAACAAACGGCAAGAGATAGAGGGCAGATGACTATTTCCCAGGGGATATATTTAAGCAAGGACTTCATAAAAACCTCCTTACCAAAGTGTGCCCGTCTCCCTGTAATTCTTAATGATAAGGAACAGGCAGGCAATTATCGGAACTGCAAAAAGCAGCGGAAAGACTATGTTGAGCAGATTTTCGGGTATATGCTCCGCCACCCAAATAAGGGGAAAGAGAATCACTAAAAATATGCCGAAAGCGCCGTATGGGTCAAAAAACGCCAATACACTTCCGTATGTAACAATACAGAAAATCGAGCAGGCGAGAACTGAGCTCCACTCGAGGGCAAAACGCCATAAAGTTTTGTTTTTTCCCTTATACATATAGATTAAAATGCCCCACAGAACAAAAAACAGCAAAGGGATTATAAAAACAGAAGTGAAATGGGAGAATTGCCTTGCCGCGTTTGTGGACAAAAATATATATGGCAGCGGCGGAAGAATGACAAACAATACCAAAGCGACAATGAGAGGTATAAGCTCCATAACTGCCTCCTTTGCAAGTAAACTAAACCATATTTTTATGAAACGGAATAAAATACAGCGGAGATTTTACCAAAGTGTGCCCGTCTCCCTGTAATTCTTAATGATAAAGAACAGGCAGGCAATTATCGGAACTGCGAAAAGCAGAGGAAAGACTGTGTTGGCTATGCCCGAGGGGGTGCTTCCCGGTATCACTGCCGCGACAGGGAAAAACAGGAAGAACACAGTGCCCGGTTTGTCGTAAATATTAAAAGCTGCCAAGGCGTTTCCGTATGCTGCGGCGCAGAAAAGCATATATAAAAGGGTTATACCCCATTCCGCGGCGAATCGCCATAGAGTTTTAGGCTTGTCGCGGTTCAGATAGATTACAAGACCCCACAAAGCCGCAAATACGGCAGGGGTAAAAATGCAGGTGATAAAATTCTGCCACATATACGGCGAGCCGTGAGACAAAAAGGCGGAGGGCAGAGATATGAGGATAAAATACAGAACCAATGAACAGACGGAAGGTATAAGCTCCATAGCTGCCTCCTTTCGCAGATGACATGAACAATACAAAATAGGACATTTATTTACAAGTAAATTATACCATACTTTTATGAAAATGTAAATATATTGAAAACTTTTTGGATGTAAAATCGGATATCGGCTTTTTGTCTACTTTGCATAAGCTGTATTTTTAAAAGACAGACTGCCGAACATTTATATAAATATCTCACTGTCAAGGCGGCGCATATTGACAATTAAAAAGACGCGGCGCGCCTTTTCAGCGCCGCGTCTCTGCACGGAATTAGAATAATGGAGATTTTACCACAGCTCGCCCGTCTCCCTGTAATGCTCTTTTATTTTTCTTATGCACATTCGGATAAATATAACACCTGTAATAATATAAACTGTGGGGAACAATACGATGCCAAGTCCTCCGGAAAAACAGAAATTACAATAAAGCCATAACTTACCGATAAAGTTTTCGGGTATAGCGATATAACCTATAAACTGATTTCTGACAAAAATATTTTGCAGCCAGAGAAACGCAAAATATGAGACTCCCAGTGTCCATTCGACGGCGAATCTCCATAGAGATTTCGGTTTGTCACTCTTATATTTAATCAGCTTTGACCAAAGCAGTATATATATTGCAGGGTTTCCGATATACACCAGCATCATTACGGCAATTTCAAATGCTTGGCTGTCTATAAGTTCACGCACCCGGTCTGCTGATACAACAATTATAAAGTGAAAGGCTATTGATATAAGCGAAATAAATATCTCCAAGGGGATGTACTTTGACAGCGATTTGATCTTTTTCATAAGCATTATACTTCTCCTCTTAATCGGAATGTAGCGTAAATACCAAAGAGCACGCTGATTTAGCCTGAAAAAATGTTTTAATTACATATAAATTATACTATAATTTTACTCAAATGTAAATGCAATAAATTATTTTAACATATAAAATTTTGAATATCCCATTTTGTCTACTTTGCATAAGCTGTCCCTTTTAAAAAAATCATTTTTTTAAAAGGCCGATTGTTGATTTATTTGGCCTTTTGTGGTATAATATAAAGAAATTTGTGAACACGGTGCAAAGGGGATATATATGAAACACTTACTTACTCTTAAAGACCTTACGGTAGAAGAAATTACAAAAATACTTGACGACGCTCAGGGCTTTTGCGACGGAACATTAAAATGCAATCTTGAGGGCCGTATTGCCGCCAATCTGTTTTTTGAATCATCAACTCGTACACAGTATAGCTTTAATGTCGCACAGGAAAAGCTGAATGTGCGAGTTGTTTCTTTTAATGTGGCGACATCTTCCATGAACAAGCAGGAGAGCTTTTATGACACAGTCAAGCTCTTCGACGCCATCGGCTGCGACTTTTTGGTTATAAGAAGCCCCGAGGTTGAGTATTACAAACAGCTTTTGGGCCATGTAAAGGCCGCAATACTCAACGCAGGCGACGGCACGGGCAACCACCCCACCCAGTCCCTTTTGGATCTTCTCACCATCAGACAGGAGTTCGGCAAGTTTGAGGGCCTCAAAGTGTGCATCTGCGGCGACATAGTACACTCCCGCGTGGCTCACACCAACTTTGAGGTCATGAGAAGGCTCGGCATGGATGTCGTAACTTCGGGTCCTGTGGAGTTCAGAGAGGAGGGCATGAACTTTGAGGAGTTCGATACAGCCCTTAAGACATCCGATGTCGTCATGATGCTCCGTGTGCAGCACGAGAGACACGACGGCTCTGTCAAGTTCAATAAGGAAGAGTATCACAAAAACTACGGTCTCACCATGGAAAATGTGGCAAAGATGAAGGAAAACGCCATAATCATGCATCCCGCACCCTTCAACAGAGGTGTAGAGATCGCCGACGAAGTGGTCGAGTGCGAAAAGAGCCGCATATTCAAGCAGATGTCCAACGGTGTGTTCACGAGAATGGCTGTGCTCAAGAGAGCTGTGGAGGACTAAGATGATAACCATTAAAAACGGCAGAGTTTTTACAGGCGGAAGGCTTTGCGAATGCGATGTGTTTATAGAGGACGGAGTGGTCAAAAAGATAGCTCCCGGCCTTGAAAGCAAGGGCGAAGTCATAGACGCCAAAGGCAAAATAGTGTGCCACGGCTTTATAGATATGCATGTGCATCTCAGAGAGCCGGGCTTTGAAAACAAAGAGACGGTGAAAACAGGCACCGAGGCTGCGGCGGCGGGCGGATTTACCACCATATGCCCCATGCCTAACTTAAATCCCGTGCCCGACACGGTGGAAAATATGGAAAAACAGCTGGAGATAATCGAAAGAGACGCTGTTATAAATGTCCTGCCCTTCGCTCCCATAACCATGGGCGAAAAGGGCAAGGAGATCGTCGATATGATAGACCTTGCCCCTCTCTGCGTCGGCTTCAGCGACGACGGCAAGGGAGTGCAGAGCGAGGAGATGATGGAGGAGGTCATGCGCAAGGCAGGCGACATGGGCGTCATCATCTCGGCTCACTGCGAGGACGAGAGCCTTCTCGAGGGCGGCTATATCCACAAGGGGAAATACAGCGAAAAGCACGGACACAGGGGCATAAGCTCCGAGTGCGAGTATGCCCAGGTGGTGCGCGACATAGCTCTCGCCGAAAAATACGGCGCCCACTACCATGTGTGCCACATTTCGGCAAAGGAGAGCATCGAGGCTGTGAGACAGGCCAAAAAGAGGGGAATCACCACGGTTACAGCCGAGGTCACACCTCACCACATCGCCCTCTGCGATATGGATATAGAGGGGGACGACGGCCGCTTCAAGATGAATCCTCCCCTCCGTGACGAGAGCGACAGAGAGGCCATAATCGAGGGCCTTAGAGACGGAACGATAGACTGCATAGCCACCGACCACGCCCCCCACACAAAAGAGGACAAGTCCAAAGGGCTCGAAAAGAGCGCCATGGGCATAGTGGGCTTGGAGACGGCTTTCGCCGTGTGCTACACGGAGCTTTGCAAAAAGCGCGGCTTTTCAATAGAGAGCCTTCTGACCCTTATGACCAACGGCGGAAAGATAATCGGCGAGGAGTACGACCTCAAAGAGGGGGCTGTTGCCGACATAACAGTCCTCGACACGGAGTGCACATATAAGATAGATGCAAAGACCTTTAAATCCAAGGGCCGTTCGACACCCTTTGACGGGGCCGAGGTCAGCGGCAGGGTTACAAATACGATAGCGGCAGGCAAGGAGGTTTACAGATATGAAAGATAAGAAAATAGTCTTTGAAAACGGCAGAGAGTTTTACGGCAAAGGCTTCGGCGCCGATGTGGAAAAAATCTCCGAGGTCGTCTTCAACACAAGCATGGTTGGCTATCAGGAGATACTGTCCGACCCGTCCTACTACGGTCAGATGGTTGTCATGACATATCCCTTAATCGGCAACTACGGCATAACAGACGAGGATTTTGAGACAAAATCCCCCAACATGGGCGGCTTTATCGTGGGCGAATACAACGACAAGCCCTCCAACTACCGCTATACAAGAACCCTTTCCGATATAATGGTGGAGTGCGGCATACCCGGCATATGGGGTCTCGACACCAGAGCCATTACAAGAATGATAAGAAGCGAGGGCTCCATGAGGGTCATCATCACAGACGCCGATGTGCCCTATGAAGAGGCTCTTGCAAAGGTGAGGGCATGGCAGATACCCACAGACCATGTCTCCCATGTGGCCTGCAAAAAAATGTGGCACAGAAGAACCCCCAATTTCACATACAATGTCGTCGCCGTCGACTGCGGCATAAAGCACAATATTATAAGATGGCTCAACAAAAGGGGCTGCAATGTGACA
Organism: uncultured Eubacteriales bacterium; assembly: GCA_905199135.1. Classification (GTDB taxonomy): domain Bacteria; phylum Bacillota; class Clostridia; order Oscillospirales; family Butyricicoccaceae; genus SIG471. The sequence goes on along the minus strand of CAJKFC010000002.1, from coordinate 23,164 downwards.
ATAGTTCCCCCCGACACATCTTTTGAAACGGTAATGGAGCTGGAGCCCGACGGAGTGTTCTTCTCCAACGGCCCCGGAAACCCCGTGGACAACACCTGCACAATAGAGCTTATCAACAAGCTGTGGGGCAAAGTTCCCATGTTCGGAATATGCCTCGGCCATCAGATGATATGCCTTGCAAGGGGCGCCAAGACCTTCAAGATGAAGTTCGGCCACAGAGGCGGCAACCACCCCGTAAAGAACCTCTTTACAAAGAGAGTCGAGATAACCTCCCAGAACCACTCCTTTGCCGTCGATGTGGACAGCTTAAAGGACAGCGGACTGGAGCTGACACATATAAATGTTCTGGACGGCACATGCGAGGGCGTGAGAGACAAGGAGAACTTCGTGTTCTGCGTGCAGTATCACCCCGAAAGCGCCCCCGGACCTCAGGACAGCGACTATCTGTTCGACCAGTTTAACGACTACATGAGCGAGTTTAAAAAGAGAGGGGATAAATAAAATGCCGAAGAGAGAAGACCTTAAAAAAATCCTCGTCATAGGCTCGGGCCCTATCGTCATAGGACAGGCCGCCGAGTTCGATTACAGCGGCACACAGGCCTGCCTTGCACTTAAAGAGCAGGGCTACGAGGTCATACTTATAAATTCCAATCCCGCCACCATCATGACAGATACAAACATCGCAGACAAGGTGTATATGGAGCCCTTGACACTGGAGTTTGTGGCGAGAATCATCAGAACAGAGCGTCCCGACGCTCTCGTTCCCACCCTTGGCGGCCAGACAGGCCTCAACCTTGCCATGCAGCTTGCCAAAAAGGGAGTGCTCAAAGAGTGCGGCACAGAGATACTGGGCACATCTTTTGAGTCCATTGAAAGAGCCGAGGACAGAGAGCTCTTTAAAAACCTCTGTCTTGAGATAGGCGAGCCTGTCACACAGTCGGAAATCGCCCACACAGTGGAAGAGGCTCAGAAGATAGCCGCCGAGATCGGCTATCCCGTAGTTCTCCGCCCCGCCTTTACTCTGGGCGGCACAGGCGGCGGCTTTGCCGACAATGTGGACGAGCTCAATGAGATTGCCGACAACGCCATAAAGCTCTCGCCTGTCGGTCAGGTTCTCGTAGAAAAGTCCATAAGGGGCTATAAAGAGATAGAGTACGAGGTAATGCGCGACAAAAATGACACCGCCATCGCCATCTGTAACATGGAGAACATCGACCCCGTCGGCGTTCACACAGGTGACTCCATGGTCGTCTGCCCCTCTCAGACCCTTACAAACAAAGAGTTCCACATGCTGCGTGACGCAGCTCTCAAGATAATCAGAGCCCTTAAGATCGAAGGCGGCTGCAATGTCCAGTTTGCTCTCGACCCCTATTCCTTCAAATACTATGTCATCGAGGTAAACCCCCGTGTTTCCCGTTCTTCCGCCCTCGCTTCAAAGGCCAGCGGATATCCCATAGCCAAGGTTTCGGCACTTATTTCGGTGGGTCTCACCCTTGATGAGATAAGACTTGCCAACACCCCCGCATCCTTTGAGCCCGCCCTCGACTATGTGGTAACAAAGGTCGCCCGCTTCCCCTTCGATAAGTTCGACTCGGCTTCCAAGCTTCTCAATACTCAGATGAAGGCCACAGGCGAGGTCATGGCAATAGGCAGAAGCTTTGAGGAGAGCCTTCTCAAGGCAATGCGCTCCCTTGAAACAGGCGTATGCCACATTTACAGCGCAAAGTTTGACGATATGCCCACAGGGGAGCTGATGGACAACATCATCAACCCCACAGACGAGCGTATCTACGCCATCGCCGAGCTTTTGAGAAGAGGCGTAACCGTCAAGACCATATACGAAAACACCATGATCGACAAGTTCTTCCTCGAGAAGATAAAGAACATCGTCGACATGGAAAAGTCGCTGAAAGCCGCTGTCAAGGACGAAAAACTGCTATTTGAGGCCAAAAAGATGGGCTTCTCCGATGAGTTTATAGCAAAACTCTGGGGCATGGAGCAGGACGATGTCTACTTTATGAGAAAGAAATGCGGCATAGTGCCCATTTACAAGATGATAGACTCCTGTGCCAGCGAGTTTGAGTCCTATATCCCCTATTTCTACTCGACATACGGCATCGAAAACGAGAGCATAGTGTCCGACAGAAAGAAGGTCGTGGTTTTAGGCTCGGGCCCCATCAGAATCGGTCAGGGCGTCGAGTTCGACTACGGCGCAGTCCATGCAATATGGGCAATAAGAGAGGCAGGATATGAAGCAATAATCATAAACTGCAACCCCGAGACCGTCTCCACCGACTACACCACATCGGATAAGCTCTACTTTGAGCCCCTTACACAGGAAGATGTCATGGCCGTCATCGACCACGAAAAGCCCTGGGGCGTCATAGTAACCCTCGGCGGACAGACCGCCCTCAACATCTCGGAAGACCTCCACCGCCTGGGCGTAAACATTCTCGGCACAGACGACAAGGCAATAGCCAGAGCCGAGGACAGAAACCTCTTCGAGGAGCTCATGCAGAGCCTCAAGATTCCCCAGCCTGTGGGCAAAGCCGTCACAACAATAGAGGACGGCCTCAAGGTTGCCAACGAAATCAAATATCCCGTCCTCGTCCGTCCCTCCTTTGTTCTGGGCGGCAGGGCAATGCAGATAGTCAAAAACGACGAGCAGCTCATGAGATATCTGAGCACCGCCGTCAGCATCAACGCAAAGCACCCTGTCCTCGTTGACAAGTATGTCTCGGGTAAAGAGCTGGAGGTCGACGCTGTGTGCGACGGCACAGATGTATTCGTGCCGGGCATTATGGAGCATGTCGAGAGAACAGGCGTCCACTCGGGCGACTCCATAAGCGTATACCCCACCTTCTCGGTGTCCCAGAAGGTCAAGGACACAATAGTCGATTACACAATAAAGCTGGGCAAGGCCATCGGCATCGTAGGTCCCTTCAATATTCAGTTTATAGTGGACGAGCATGAAGATGTCTATGTCATCGAGGTCAACCCCCGTTCTTCGAGAACGGTTCCCTTCCTCTCCAAGTCGACAGGCTACCCCATAGCCAACATAGCCGCAAAGGTATCTCTGGGCAAGACCCTCAAAGAGCTGGGCTACGGCACAGGTCTCGGCAAGGAGAAAAAGAGATGGTATGTAAAGGTTCCCGTCTTCTCCTTCTCCAAGATAAGAGGTCTCGACGCCTATCTCTCCCCCGAAATGAAGTCGACGGGCGAAGCCATAGGCTATGACGATACTTTGAACCGCGCCCTTTACAAGGCTCTCAAGGCGGCACACCTCCGCGTCGAAAACTACGGCACAATATTCGTGACCATAGCCGACGCCGACAAAGAGGCAGCTCTGCCCCTCATAAAGAGATTCTACAACCTCGGTTTCAACATAGAGGCCACCAGCGGCACAGCCAAGTTCTTAAAAGAGCACGGAGTCCGCACAAGGGTCAAGAAGAAGATAAGCCAGGGCAGCGACGAGATTCTGGAGTCCATCAAGCAGGGTCACATCTCCTATGTCATCAACACACTGGGCGACAGCGACAACATGGAAAAGGACGGCTTCCTCATCCGCCGCTACGCCGTAGAGCACAATGTGACCATATTCACAAGCCTTGACACCGTGTCGGTGCTCCTCGATGTTCTTGAGGAGATAACCGTCGGCGTAAGCACGATAGACGCCGAATAGGCAGAGGGAAAAATGGATAAAAATATAGTTTTTGAAATAGTTTCCAACGAAAAAATAGCCGAAAGCACCTATAAAATGGTGCTTTCGGGCGATACAAGATATATTACCAACGAGGGTCAGTTTGTAAACATCGCCCTTGACGGTCTCTATCTGAGACGCCCCATAAGCGTTCACGACTGGAATGAAAATACCCTTGTGATAATATATAAGGTCGTGGGCAGAGGCACAGAACAGATGGCAGAGATGAAAAAGGGCGAAAAGCTCGATATTCTCACGGGCCTCGGCAACGGCTACACCGTTACGGAGCACAAAAATGTCGCCGTAATAGGCGGCGGCGTGGGAGTACCTCCCCTTTACGCTCTCGCCAAAAAGCTCAAAAAAGAGGGCAAGAATGTCACAGCCATTCTGGGCTTCAACAGTGCAGACCAGGCCTTCTGCAAAGAGGACTTTGAAAAGGTGTGCGACAAGGTGGTAGTCACCACAGTCGACGGCTCCGTGGGAGTAAAAGGCTTTGTCACAACTCCCCTTGCCGATATGAATATCGAATATTTCTATGCCTGCGGCCCCGAGCCCATGCTCAAGGCTCTGCACAAGACGGGAATAGAGGGACAGATGTCCTTTGAAGAGAGAATGGGCTGCGGCTTCGGCGCCTGCATGGGCTGCTCCTGCAAGACCCTCACGGGCTACAAGCGCATATGCGTCGAAGGCCCCGTAATGCTTACATCGGAGGTGACTTTTGATGAATAATCTTTCGGTAAATCTGTGCGGCGTCGAGCTTAAAAACCCCGTAATCCCCGCCAGCGGCACCTTCGGTTTCGGCTATGAGTTTCAGAAGTTTTACGACATCGACATGCTGGGCAGCATAAGCCTCAAAGGCACCACAAGAGAGGGACGCTTCGGCAACCCCACTCCGAGAATAGCCGAGTGCGAAAAGGGCATAATCAACGCAATAGGTCTTCAGAATCCCGGCGTCGACAAGGTCATATCGGAGGAGCTCCCCAAGGTAAAACCCTTCTTCAAGGGCGGTCTCATCGCCAACATCTCGGGCTTTTCTGTCGATGAGTATGTGGAGACAGCCGAGAAATTTGACAAGGAAGACCAGATAGCAATTCTGGAGATAAACATCAGCTGCCCCAATGTCAAGGCGGGCGGCATGGCCTTCGGCACCTCCTGCGAAAACGCAGCGGCGGTGTGCGAAGCCGTAAAGAAACACACCAAGAAGCCTGTGTTCATGAAGCTTTCCCCCAATGTAACAGACATCGTCTCCATCGCCAAAGCCTGCGAAAACGCAGGAGCCGACGGCATATCCCTCATAAACACCTTACTCGGCATGAGAATAGATGTCAGAACCGGAAAACCGATAGTTTCCACAAAAATGGCGGGCTTTTCGGGCCCTGCCGTCAAGCCTGTGGCCGTCAGAATGGTCTATCAGGTCTATGACGCAGTAAAAATACCGATAATGGGCATAGGCGGCGTCGAGAGCGCCGACGATGTCATCGAGATGATGTATGCAGGTGCCACAGCCGTGCAGGTGGGCGCCGCAAACCTCGTAAACCCCTACGCCTGCCGCGATATAATTCTCGATCTCCCCAAAAAGATGGAGAAATACGGCATAAAAGACCTTAAGGACATAATCGGCAAGGCACACATATAGAAAAGGAGAACTACAATGCGTGATGTTATAATCGCCTGCGACTTTAAAAACCGCGAGGACACAATGAATTTCCTCAAGAAGTTCGAAGGACTTAACCCCTATGTCAAGATAGGCATGGAGCTCTTCTACGGCGAAGGCCCCGACATAGTCCGTGAGATAAAGAAGATGGGTTACAGAGTGTTTCTCGACCTCAAGCTCCACGATATCCCCAACACGGTCAAAAAGGCCATGGCAAACCTCGCCCGTCTCGGCGTAGACATGACAAATGTCCATGCGGCAGGCACTATTGAGATGATGAAGGCCGCCAAAGAGGGTCTTATCGAGGGCGCAGAGGGCAGAGAAGTGCCCATGCTCATCGCAGTTACACAGCTTACAAGCACCAGCGAGGAGAGAATGCAGAAAGACCTGCTCATTCCCCATAAGATAGAAGATGTAGTTGCAAAATACGCCCAGAACGCCAAAGAGGCAGGGCTCGACGGCGTCGTCTGCTCCCCCCTCGAGGCAGAGATAGTCAAGAACGCCTGCGGCAAGGAGTTCAAAACCGTAACTCCCGGCATACGCTATGCCGACGGCGACAAGGGCGACCAGGCAAGAGTTACAACTCCCCGGAAGGCCAGAGAGATAGGCACAGACTACATCGTCGTAGGCCGTCCCATAACGGCAAACGAAGACCCCGTCGCCGCCTATTTGAGAGTCAAAAAGGACTTTTTGGGCGAGTAATCGGAGAGAGAACAGATGGGATTTTTTGACAAGATAAAGCAGGGTCTCGCCAAGACCAAGGCCAGCGTGGACTCTGCTCTCAACGCCGTTTTCGCCACCTTCCGTGAGGTGGACGAGGATCTTCTTGAAGAGCTTTTAGACGCTCTCATCATGAGCGATTTAGGAGCCTCTCTTTCGGAAGAGGTCATAAACGAGCTGAGGAAAAAGGCAAAGCTCGACAATATCACCACAGAGCAGGGCGTCAAGGACGCTCTGGTGGAGATACTTTCCTCCAAAATGACCATGGACAATGAATTGAAACTCACGACAAAGCCGTCGGTCATCATGGTGGTGGGAGTAAACGGCGTAGGAAAGACAACTACCATAGGAAAAATCGGCAAAAAGCTGACAGATCAGGGCAAAAGAGTGCTCTTTGTGGCTGCCGACACCTTCAGAGCGGCGGCTGCCGACCAGCTGACCGTGTGGGCCGAGCGCTGCAATGCCCAGATAGTGCGCCACGCCGAGGGCGCCGACCCTGCCGCCGTCATTTATGACGGCATCACCGCCGCCAAGGCGAGAGGAATAGATGTGGTCATATGCGACACAGCGGGCAGACTCCACAACAAGCAGAACCTCATGAAAGAGCTTGAAAAGATGAACAGAGTCATCGACAGGGAGCTGGAGGGCTGCGACAAGGAGAGCCTTTTGGTGGTAGACGCCACCACAGGACAGAATGCCCTCAATCAGGCCGAGCAGTTCAACGCCGTCACAGGCCTTACAGGTATAGTGGTGACAAAGCTCGACGGCACAGCTAAGGGCGGTGTGGTGGCCGCCATATCGGCAAAGCTTTCGCTGCCCATAAAGTTCATCGGCGTGGGTGAGAAGATAGAAGATCTTCTGCCCTTTGAGCCCGTGGGATTTTTGAAGGCATTTTTTGAATAAAATGACAGCCGGGGCACACGCCCCGGCATTGTGCGTAAAACCCGATGAAAGGAGAAAACTATGACAAAGCGCGCAGACGGCAGAGCCTTTGACGAGATAAGGCCTGTGAAGATAACGACTAACTTCACAAAGCACGCAGAGGGCTCCTGTCTCATAGAGTGCGGCGACACAAAGGTCATATGTACGGCCAGCGTCGAAGAAAATGTGCCGCCCTTTTTGAAAAATACGGGAAGAGGATGGGTGACGGCCGAGTATTCCATGCTCCCGAGAGCTACCCATACAAGAAGCAGCAGAGATATATCCAAACTCAAGCTCAACGGCCGCAGCGCCGAAATTCAGCGCCTTATCGGCAGAGCCCTCCGCTCTGTCACAAATCTTGACGCTTTGGGCGAGAGATGCATAACGATAGACTGCGATGTAATACAGGCCGACGGCGGCACGAGATGCGCCTCGATAACGGGAGGTTTTGTGGCTCTTGTGCTGGCTCTTGCAAAACTCCGCGACGAGGGACTTATAAGAAAGATACCCCTTTATTCCTATGTGGCGGCTATAAGCTGCGGCATAGTGGGGGGCGACGCCATGGCAGACCTCTGCTATGAAGAGGACAGCACTGCGGCGGTGGACAGCAACTATGTCATGGACGACGAGGGCAACATCGTAGAGGTGCAGGGCACAGGCGAGGGCAGACCTTTCAGCAAAAAGGAGCTGGACACCCTTTACGCTCTGGCCGAAAAGGGCATAGATCAGCTTATAAAGGCTCAGAAAGAGGCGGTAGGTGACCTCTTTGAATAAGCTTCTCATAGCCTCCAACAATCAGAAAAAGCTCAAAGAGATGGAGACGATACTGTCGTCTTTGGGCTTTGAGTGCATAAACCTCAAAGAGGCGGGCATAGTGTCCGACCCCGAGGAAACAGGCACTACATTTGAGGAAAACGCCTTTATAAAGGCAAGCTTCGGCATGAAAGAGAGCGGACTGCCCTGTATAGCCGACGATTCGGGTCTCGCCGTCGACGCCTTGAACGGCGCGCCCGGGGTGTACTCGGCAAGGTACTGTGAGGGCAGCGACGAGGACAGGACAAACCTTCTGCTCAAAAATATGGAAAATGTCCCCGAAGGCGAGAGGTCGGCGAGATTCGTGTCGGCCATCTGCTGCGTGTTTCCAAACGGAGACAAGGTAGAAGCCCGAGGGGAATGTGAGGGCGAAATAGCCTTTGCACCGTCGGGCGCGGGAGGATTTGGTTACGACCCCGTGTTCTATGTAAAAGAGACGGGAGCCACCTTTGCCGAAATGGACGGGGAGACCAAGAACAAAATATCCCACAGAGGCAGAGCGCTGGCATCTTTTAAGGTAAAAATGGAACTTTATCTGGCTGAGAAAGGTCATAGCATATGACGGTAAAAATATCAGGGCAGCTTTTGCCCGAAATAAAGCTCATAAGAGAGCAGGTTTTTATGGAGGAGCAGGGTTTCAAGGCGGAGTTTGACGAAACCGACGAAGACTGCCTTCATCTTCTCATAGAGGAGGAGGGAAAGCCTGTGGCCGTCGGCAGAATGTACGGCGGAAACGGCGAGTACCATATAGGCCGCATAGCCGTAGTCAAAGACTGCCGAAAGGGCGGCTACGGAAGAATGGCGGTAGAGGCTCTCGAGAAAAAGGCAGCGGAGCTGGGCGGAAAAAAGACAGTCCTTTCGGCTCAGTGTCAGGCAAGGGGCTTTTATGAAAAAATGGGCTACACCGCCACAGGGGAGGAATATCTCGACGAACACTGCCCCCATATAGATATGTATAAAATATTGGAAAGGGAATGATAATGCTTACATCAAAACAGAGGGCCTTTTTGAGAAAAGAGGCCAACGGAATAGAGACTATATTCCAGATAGGCAAGGACGGAGTGGGCGAAAACCTCATAAATCAGATTGAGGACGCTTTAAGAGCCAGAGAGCTCATAAAGCTGAGAGTTTTGGAAAACTCCCTCCTCTCTCCCAAAGAGGCGGCAGAGGAGATATGCCTTAAAACAGGAGCCGAGTCTGTTCAGGTCATCGGCACAAGATTTGTAATATACAAGAGAAACGAAAAAGAACCGAAAATCGTGATAGAGTAAGGAGCTTTTATGAGAACGGGAATATTCGGCGGAACTTTCAATCCCCCTCACATGGGGCATATAGCGGCGGCAAAGGCGGCAAAGAAAGCTATGAAGCTCGACAGAGTGGTGTTCGTGCCGGCAAATATTCCCCCTCACAAGTCCCTCCCTCAAAATACACCCATGAAGGAGCAGAGGCTTTTTATGACCCACATGGCGGCATACATGGCAGGGGCCGAGGTGTCGGCGTGGGAGCTTATGAAGGAGGGCAAGAGCTATACCTATGAGACAATGGAGCATTTTAAAGAGCTCTACAAAGGGGACAAGCTGTTTTTCATAGTGGGTACAGATATGCTCAGAACCTTTGAAAAATGGAAAAACCCCGAAAGAATACTTGCCTGCTGCGCACTTCTTGCCCTTTGCCGCGACGAGAGGGAAAAAGACAGCATGGAATTTTATGCCGAAAGCATAAGAAAAAACTTGGGCGGCGAGGTGCATGTCGTGGATAACGATGTGCTCAAAATATCCTCCACCGATGTGAGAGGGGGAAGGCACGACATGGTGCCTCCCATTATCGCCGAATATATTGAGAGAAACAGGCTTTACAATGATAGGTGAAATAAGAGAATATACCAAAAAAAGAGTTTCTCAAAGGCGCTTCAGGCACATTTTAGGGGTGGAAAAGCTGGCCTTTGAGCTGTGCATGAAATACGGAGTAAAAGGCGAGAAGGGCAGGGCGGCAGCCTTGCTTCACGACTGCACAAAGGAAAAAAAATACGAAGAACAGTTGAAATTGGCGGAAAAGTATAATATAATATTAGAATACTCTGCCGAAAAATTTCCCCAATGCGTGCACGCCGATACGGCGGCCGAGGTGGCGAGACATGTTTTCGGCCTCGACGACGATGTCTGCAACGCCATAAAATACCATACGGTGGCAAGGGAAAATATGGACATTTTGGAAAAAATAATATTTGTTGCCGACAAATGCGAGAAAGGCAGAGACAAAGAGCTGGAAAAAGCGCCGGTCTGGCGCCGCACAGCCTTTCAGAATATAGACAGAGCGGTATACGACATACTCAGGGACAACTGCGAGTATCTTGAAAAACACGGAAAACCCATATGTGAAAACACAAGAAAAGCCCTCGAAAGCCTCAAGGAGATAGTAAAATGAAAAAGCAAGGCGGAAAATACGCAAGCAATACAGATATAAGAAAGACAGAAAATTCGGCAGGCAGCTCCGATGCAGCCGAAAAGCGCAGACAGCGCAAAAAACAGCTCATCAAAAAGCGCAGAATGACGATAATTCTATGCGCCGTTTTGGCCGTCGTCATGTCGGTTACGGCGCTGTGCATGATTTTTGTCAAGCCGCCGGATATAAGCACAAGCGGAGAAGAGGACGAGACAAAGACATCTGAGGATCCGGAAAACGAAGGCACAAAGCCCGATATCGAGCTGGGCGGCGAGCGAAAAGAGGATTACTATACATTTTTGGTGGCAGGCGTTGACAAGGACGAAACGAGAGCCGATGTGATGATGCTTGTGTCCTATGATGTCAAAAATCAGGATGTAAATGTCATGAACATCCCTCGAGACACCATGGTCAACACCAAGCGTCCCGTCAAGAAACTCAACGGCGCATACATAGGAGGCCCCGAGCAGCTCAAGGAAGAGGTGACAAACCTTTTAGGCGTGCCGATAGACCGCTATGTTGTCGTCAGTTTTGATGGCTTTGTCAAGATAATTGACGCCATAGGCGGCATAACTTTTGATGTACCCATGGATATGGACTATGACGATCCAACCCAGGATCTCCACATACATCTCAAGGCGGGCGAACAGGAGCTGAGTGGCGAGCAGGCCCTGTGGCTCGTCAGGTTCAGAAAGAACAATGACGGCGGCGGATATCCCGGCGGCGATGTGCAGAGAATAGAGATGCAGAAAGAGTTTTTAAAGACGGTCATAAAGGAAGTGGCGTCCTTTAAGAATATCCTCAAGCTCAACACCATCTTTGACGCCGTGTTTGAAAACACCACAACCGACCTTACAGCCGGAGAAATCGTGTGGTTCGGCATGAGAGCGTTGAATATCAACACCGACGAGATAAACATGCAGACCATGCCGGGCTATGACAAATACCTCTATGAGCCCGATTTCGGACACAATCAGTCCTATTATATCCCCAATGTGGAGGAGGCTCTGGAGTATATGAACCTCCATCTCAACCCCTACAAAAAGGATCTGACCAAGATGAATACAAGGGATCTGTCTCTATATAATACAAAACCCTCTACTACAAGCAAGGAGACAGAGAGCACCACGGCAAAGCCGACAGAATCGGAGACAACCACAGCCAAACCCACCGAGAGCGAAACTACAACTGCAAAGCCAACAGAATCGGAGACAACAACAGCCAGACCCACCGAGAGCGAAACTACAACTGTGGCACCCACCACCGAAGCCACCACGGCTATGCCCACGACAGAAGCTCCTTCCGAAAGCTCATCGCAGTAGAGAGAAAGACCTTAAAATATACTTTACAGGAGAAAGCTATGACATCGAGAGAACTTATGGAAAAAATCGTCAGGATAGCAGACGATAAAAAAGCTGTCGAGATAACAGCCATCGGCGTTAGCGGCAACACCACCCTTACCGACTACTTTGTCATAATGACAGGTACATCAAACACCCATATAAGAGCTCTTGCAGACCACATCGAGGAGAGCCTCAAAAAGAACGACGGCCTATATCCCCACCATGTGGAGGGCGTCACTTCAAACTGGGTGCTCATGGATTACAGCTCGGTGGTGGTAAACATCTTTACCCAGGATACAAGAGAGCTCTTCGCCCTGGAGCGCCTTTGGGCAGACGGCGAGGAAATAGATATATCGAGCCTTTTGAAATAACAAAAAAAGAGGAAGAAAGATGAAATACGATTATCAGGCCATAGAGAAGAAATGGCAGAAAATTTGGGACGACGAAAAGGCATTCGCCGCCAAAAATGACTACACTTTGCCTAAATTTTACGCCCTTGTCGAGTTTCCGTACCCCTCGGGCGCAGGTCTCCATGTGGGACACCCCCGTTCTTACACAGCCCTCGACATAGTGGCGAGATACAAGAGAATGAACGGCTGCAATGTTCTCTACCCCATGGGATGGGACGCTTTCGGCCTCCCCACAGAGAACTTTGCCATAAAGAACAAGATCCACCCCATAAAGGTCACAGAGCAGAATGTGGCCCGCTTTAAAAGCCAGCTCAAATCTCTCGGCCTGTCCTTTGACTGGGACAGAGAGATAAACACCACAGATCCCAAGTATTTCAAGTGGACGCAGTGGATATTCATTCAGCTCTTTAAAAAGGGTCTCGCCTACAAGACCAAGATGCCGGTCAACTGGTGCCCCAGCTGCCGCTGTGTTCTGGCCAATGAGGAGGCCAGCGGCGGTGTGTGTGAGAGATGCGGATCTCCCGTCGTCAGAAAGGAAAAGGAGCAGTGGATGCTCAAAATCACCGAGTATGCCCAGCGCCTTATTGACGACCTTGACGATGTAAACTACATCGAGAGAGTAAAGACCCAGCAGAAAAACTGGATAGGACGCTCCGAGGGCGCCGAGGTGGATTTCAGCACCACCGAGGGCGACAAGATGACTATATACACAACACGCCCCGACACGCTGTTCGGCGCTACATATATGGTTATAGCTCCCGAGCACCCCTATGTTGACAAGTGGAAGGACAAGATAGCAAACTGGGATGAGGTAGTCGCTTACAGAGAGGCCGCCGCCAGAAAGTCTGACTTTGAGCGCTCCGAGATGCAGAAGGAAAAGACAGGCGTCAGAATTGACGGCGTAAGGGGCATAAACCCCGTAAACGGCTCGGAGATTCCGATCTTTGTCTCCGACTATGTTCTCATGTCCTACGGCACAGGCGCCATCATGGCTGTTCCTGCCCACGATGACAGAGACTACGCCTTCGCAAAGGTGTTCGGTCTGCCGATAATCGAGGTCGTCGCAGGCGGCGACATCGAAAAAGAGGCGTTTACCGACTGCGAGACAGGCACAATGGTAAACAGCGGCTTTTTGAACGGAATGTCGGTGGAAGATGCCAAAAAGGCAATTATAGAATTTTTGGAAAAAGAGGGCGTAGGACACAAAAAGGTCAACTACAAGCTGAGAGACTGGGTATTCTCCCGTCAGAGGTATTGGGGCGAGCCCATTCCGATAATCTACTGTCCTCACTGCGGCACAGTCACAGTGCCCGAGGATCAGCTGCCTCTGACTCTGCCCGATGTTGAGTCCTATGAGCCCAACGAAAACGGCGATTCTCCCCTTGCCGATATAGATTCCTTTGTAAATACAAAATGCCCCATATGCGGCGCAGACGCCAAGCGTGAGACCGACACAATGCCCCAGTGGGCAGGCTCCAGCTGGTACTTCCTCCGCTACTGCGATCCCCACAATGACGAGGCTCTCGCATCCAAGGAAGCTCTCGAGTACTGGACTCCCGTAGACTGGTACAACGGCGGTATGGAGCACACGACGCTCCACCTGCTCTACTCCCGCTTCTGGCATAAATTCCTCTATGACATCGGCGTAGTGCCCACAAAGGAGCCCTATGCCATGAGAACGAGCCACGGAATGATTCTTGGCGAGGACGGAGAGAAGATGTCCAAGAGCCGCGGAAATGTCATCAACCCCGACGACATCGTCGAGCAGTACGGCGCCGACACCTTCCGTCTCTATGAGATGTTCATGGGCGACTTTGAAAAGGCAGCACCCTGGTCGAGCGCATCGATAAAGGGCAGCCGCCGCTTCGCAGAGCGCACATGGGCCCTTATGGACATGGTCAAGGAGGGCGACAGCTACTCCAAGGAAAACGAGAGAGAGATCCACAAGACCATCAAAAAGGTCTCCGAGGACATCATGGGCCTGAGATTCAACACGGCCATAGCCGCCCTCATGGGTCTGCTCAACCGCTTCTATGAGAAGGGCGTCAACAAGGCCGAGCTCATGACCTTTATAACTCTTGTAAATCCCTTCGCTCCCCACCTCACCGAGGAGATGAACAGCCTCTTGGGCGGCAAGACCCTTTTGGCTCACACTCCCTTCCCCAAGTATGACGAGGCTCTGACGGTGGACGAGAGCATAAATGTCGGCGTACAGGTCAACGGCAAGGTTCGCTCTGTCGTCGAGCTGCCCTTCGACTGTGACGAGGAGACAGCCAAAAACATCGCCTTTGCCGACGAGAAGATAAAGAAATTCCTCGAGGGCAAGAATGTCGTAAAGACCATCGTCGTCAAAAACAAGATAATAAACATCGTCGTAAAATAACGCGAAAAAATAAAAGACGCCCCATTTTCGGGGCGTCTTTTTTGTCCTAAAATAGGTTTTTTAATGTCTTTTTTGTAATAATATATCACAGATTCATAATAAAGGGAAATATTTTGAAGTTTGTCTAAATATGCCGATTTTTATGCAGGATATACAATATCAAACATATGTTTATGACGGGCTAATTCATAATACGGAAAAAATATTGTTGTAAATCACCAAAATTTATCTTTTGACACCCTTTGGGGTTGACATTTTCTGCGGCTTGGTGTATTCTATATGTGCACTTGAAAAAATTACAAATGAGTAACAAAACCAATACAATGAGTAACAACTTACTTACGAATTGTAATATACTGTATCAAAAGGGTAAATACTAAAGGCACCGCGGCCTTATGTTACTCAAAATAAAATTCAGGAGATTTATCATGAAACGCAGAACAACAAGAAAGATCGCATCTTTCCTTTCCGTTATTTCCATACTGGCAGCCCTCATGCCGATAGCCACAGCCCAGACAGCCATGGCCCTTCCCGGTGTCGAGCTCTCGGGCAACACAAGACCTGTAATGGCTTCGGGCAGCGAACTGGAACATTCCGACGATATCCCCGTCCCCACCATTTCCGACTGGGCCGATGTCCACGAGGAAGAGCCGGTTGAATATGTCCCCACCTTCGGCGGCAGCGTGGTGTTCAAATCCTCCACCTATAACCCCGAGCTGATGGATGATTCCTATGTATATGTCGGCAACTTTAAGCTTACCTTCTATTGCCCCTGCTCCAAATGCAACGGCAACTCCCACGGCATCACCGCTTCGGGCACAAAGGTCACAGAGGGACGCACAATCGCAGTCGATCCCAGAAAGATAGCTCTCGGCTCGACGGTACACATCGACGGTCTCGGCGATTTCATAGCCGAGGACACAGGCGGAGCCATCAAGAGCAACAAGATAGATGTTCTTGTCGGCAGCCACTCCAAGGCCCTTTCCATGGGTATAAGATATGCCGATGTGTATGTAAAGGTAAAATAAGACATACCCCCCTTTCGTATATTTCTAAAAAGCGGCTCTGAAGCTTTCAGAGCTGCTTTTTTGTAATTTGAAAAAGGAGAGACCGCAACATATAAAAAAACACGGGAGAACCCGTTAAAATCGAAAACAGACGGCATAGCCTCTGACGACACCGCAGACTGGCCTTGCAAAGCTCGGCTTTTGTCTGCAAAAAGTTCTTTACATTCAAAAAATCAGATGATATAATATAGCCGAAAAGTAAAACAAAAAGGAGAAATGATTATGAAGAAAAGACTTCTGTCGTTTGTAACGGCTCTTGTGCTGCTGGTCGCTCCCTTTGTCTCAAAGGGCTTCGCAGCCAATTCGATCGATCAGTGGGCCATGTCGGATCTTGTCGATCTGCAAAGCCAGGATTTCCCGATAGATTCCGTTTTGGAGACAATCAGGGATAATGTAAGCGCCTCCTCACTTGAGACCCTCAAAAAGGGAGTGGAGACAAAGCTCGGCTTTATCTCGTCGAAAACAGCCGATGCCCCCGTCCCTCAGCAGGATTCCTACACAAGGGGCGAGGTGCTCAATTTCATATATTCGATGCTCAAGGGCTGTGATTACGGCGCCGAAGTCGACTTTAAGTCAGACTGCATCGAGTTTTTCGCCTCGGCGGGAGTGCTCAAGGGCGACGAAACAGGCTATATGCAGGACAGGATATGCACCAATCAGGAGGCATTTGTATTTGCCGCCAGAAGCGTAGCATACATATATAATGTCACCGACAACGCCTCCGAGGGCATCATGTGGAAGGTGAACACGGGAGCGGCGGAAATATATCTGCTGGGCACAATACATGTGGACGCCGGCAATATATATCCCTTTGATTACAATATAGTGAATGCCGTCAGCGAAAGCGACGAAGTGATATTCGAGCTGGATTTCGGTGATTTTGAAGGTCAGATGTACTACATGGCAAATATCGTCTACACCGACGGCACCACCCTTAAGGATCACATACCCGATGAGCTCTATCAGAAGGTGGCGGCCATCTATGCCGAAAACGGAAAGACCGAGCAGGATTTTATAAATTACCGTCCCTGGGTTGTTGCCTCTGAGCTGGCAAATATGGCCATTTACAGCGGCGAGACCGACAGCTCCAATCCTCCCATGGTCATAGACACATACATATACAGCAAGGCTTTGGCAGAGGGCAAGAACATAGGCGAAATAGAAGGCTGGAAATACCAGTGCGATCTTTTGAACGGAATGTCTGATGAGCTTCAGATTGAATATCTCCGCTCGGGCGTCGAGGGCTATTACAGCGGCGGCGACGAAACGGGAGACGCAAACGCCACAAAGAAAATGATGGAGACATGGAAAAACGGCGACGAGCAGGGCTTTAACGAGATATACGGCAAGGACGAGGCTCTCGCTTCGGGCGATGAGTTTACAAAGCTGCTCTTTGTAGAGCGCGACGCCCACATGACAGAATATGTTTTGGACAAGCTGACAAACGGCGGCGGAAAGACCTATTTTATAGCCGTCGGCCTGGGACATATGGTGGGACAGGACGGCATTGTGAGCGAGCTCAGAGAGCGCGGCTATACAGTGGAAAGAGTAAAATAAAAAAGAGGCCCGAAGGGCCTCTTTTTTATCTCAGATACTTGTATTTTTCATTTCTGCCGAAGACAAAGTAGATTACGACGGTGCTCAGCAGATAGAGAACCATTGTTATGTAGTAGGGGAAATTATACGAGACGGATTTCATAAAATAGCCGCCCATAAAGCTGCCGCCCGCCCTGAACAGGTTGTCGGTCAGGGAGAAAATGCTGCTCATTACAGTTCTGTCCTTTTCCTCTACAAGGTCCATAGCCATGCTCTGAAGTATGGGGTTTGCCATGTTCATAAGGGCGTTGCGGAAGAAAAAGCTTATGGCCATGAGAATTACGCCCTGAGTAAAGGATATGGAAAACAGGAAAGGTATCGACAAAAGCTGACATATCAGCACCATGTTGACCCTGCCTATGCGCTTTGACAGCATGGGGACGATGAGACCGCCCAGCACCGTGCCGAACTGGGCAAAGGCCATTATGGCGCCGACGACGCTGTCCGATACATTCAGGCTGAATTTTATGTACATACTGAAAAACGGCACTACAAGACCGGCTCCCGCGCCTATTAGGGCAAGCTTTGTAAGATAGAGCCACACATCCTTTGTCAGGATTCTGCGGTACTCCTTGAGGCTTGTAAAGCGGGAGACGGAGGATTTTTCCTCCGTGCCGAAATCTATGTAGGCCGTTGCGGCGATGGCCGCCAGCATGAGTATAAATGACAGATTGAGGGTGGTACGGCTGCCGAAGGCGGCGTCTTTGAACATGGCGAAAAAGTCGGAAAGACGACCGAAAAGCAGACTGCCTACAAACATAGCCAAATTTTGCACCACAAATGATGTGGAGAATGTGGCGACGACATTGGCGTCAGAGCTGTTTTTCTTATAAAACGGCGCCTGCACAACTGTGAACACTATCTGAGCAATGCCGTACAGAAGAGACGATACCTGCATGACGGGCAGATATGTTATGTTTACGAAGCACAGACCGGACACAATGGTCAGACCGAAGGACAGAAACAGCGTCTTTTTTGTGCCGAGCCACTGCACCAGAAAGATGGCGAACAGAGCTCCGATGGAGGAGCCGATGGTGCGCAGCGACAGCAGACTGCCGATGATATCCTCGGTGAGACCTATGTTCTTGTAGTATATGCCGAGCATTATGTTGACAGACGCCATGACAAGTCCGCTGACAAATACGCAGAACATGAACTTTCGCACATTAGAGGTAAAAGACTTCAGATTGAAAATAAACTCGCTTACAATACCCAAGACCGTATCCTCCCGAAAAGCTTTTATTTGACAGCATTATAACATATAATGATATATATTTCAAGCTCGGGGGAAAATACATTACAGCCTGCCGGCGATGACCTCTATCTCGATAAGACCGTCCTTGGGGGTCTTTGAAATCTCCACACAGGTGCGCACGGGGTATTTTCCGTCGGGGAAAAAGCTCTCATAGACCTTGTTTATCTTAGGAAAATCCTCCATGTTTTTTATAAACATATTGGTTTCGAGGATATTTTTGGCGTCCATGTTGTTGAGGGCCAGCACATTCAGTATGTTTTCCATGGCTTTGGAGGTCTGATTTTCAACGCCTTCCACCAGCTCGTCGGTGGAGGGCTCCACACCCAGAGTGCCTGCCATGAAGAAAAGGTCGCCCCATGCGATACCCTGGGAATATGGACCTGTGGGTGTGGGGGCGTCGGGTGTTTTGAATATGATTTTTTCATAAAAACCTCCTGTGAATACAAATAAACCCGGCACTGTGTGCCGGGTTGTTTGCGCAAAGACTTATTTGTACATCTTCTTCTTAGCTCTTGCAGCCTCAGATTTCTTGCGGCGTTTTACGCTTGGGCTTTCGTAATGTTCACGCTTACGGAGCTCGGAAAGAACGCCTGATTTTGCGCAGGAACGCTTGAAGCGGCGAAGCGCGCTATCAAGAGACTCATTCTCTTTTACACGGATTTCTGACATAATATTCACCCCTCTCCGAACTTTTTAGATACATATTATGTATCTCATATGAAAATTATTATACACCTTTTGCTGTAAAATGTCAATAGGGTCGGAAAAATATATTACAAAAAATCACGGGATCTCAAAAAATAAAATATTTTGAGTGTGTAAACATTAAAAAAGTAAATTTGTACAATCAGTAGCGAAAATGCCTTTTGAAATTTGTGTTTGAATCACAAAACTTAAAGATTTTTAAATAGATAGTAAACATTTGTGTGGCCGTATTGCTAAAAAAGTAACTATGCGGTATAATAAGTATACTAAATTTTGGATATTTACAGACTTTCAGGATAAAAGAATGAAGAAAAAATTTATTATAATTGCGGCGGCGCTGCTTTTTCTCGTTCCTCTTTCGGTGCTTTTTCAGTTCATGTGGAACATGAGTCTTTCATCAAAGGCAAAGACGGCGCAGGGAAATACGGTGTCCCTTGACAAAAGCATAGCCGAGATTTTGGCTCAGACAGACAGAGAGATGTCTAAACAGGGATACATCATAAATCCCAAGAGGATAGATTCATATAACAGCGACGGCACAACAGAGCTGCTGCCCGTCGGGGGTATGGATATGCGCAGCATTAAGGTGATTTCCACCTATACTCTGCCGAGAGAGATAATGAGCCATGAGAAGAGCGCCTACGGCTCTTTTTTGGAAAAATGTCAGGGGCTTTTCGGCAGGCTTCCGGAAATTTTTTATTCTCTCGATCTGACCAAATATGAGGGCAACACCGAATACCGTGAAGTGGAGACGGTGATAGAATACATATTTATATTGATAGGCGACGATAGTGAAGGCGGAAATTATAAGGCTTATTCTTCGGCCTGCAAGAGGACCGAAAAGATCACGGGCATAAAAAATATTGTCTCTGACAGCGGTCAGGTGACCGAGGACACATGGACAGATGTAAAGACCGAAGAGAGCCCACACTACGGCGGAGACCTGAGCTGGCTCAAGGAGATGGCCTATAACAACTATTTTTCAAAGTACAGCCTTTCCGAGGCCTTTGAGTGTACGGCGGATGCAGAGTGATAAAAGAGAGCGAAAGCTCTCTTTTTTTATTTCTCCCTATTGACAGAAAATCAAAGTAGTGATATCATTTAGATATCAAATAGAAATGAGGTGTTACTGTGAAGGAGAAAATTCTTCAAAACAAGAAAAACGGAATGGCAGTGATGCTCTTGCTCATCGCTCTTTACATACTGTCGGTGGCAGGCTTCATTTTGGGCGTATATATGTCGTCATACGGCAATGCTCTCGCTCCCGTCGTCATAACGGTCAGCATTCTGTGGTTTTCACTTGGCTGGATATTCTTTTGCGGACTCAAGGTTTTAAAGCCTCAGGAGGCTTTGGTGCTCACCCTTTTCGGCAAATATGTGGGCACAATTAAAAACGAAGGCTTTTACTATGTAAACCCCTTCTGCACAGCGGTAAACCCCGCCGCCAGAACAAAGCTCAAGCAGAGCGGCGATGTGGACGGGGCAAAGAGCTTAGGCGGTTTTGTCATGAACGGACAGGGCGCCGCCGTCGAGTTTGCCGACAAAAAGATATCCCTCAAGATAATGACACTTAACAACAACAGACAGAAGATAAACGACTGTCTGGGAAATCCCGTAGAAATAGGCATCGCCGTCATGTGGCGAGTAGTCGACACGGCGAAAGCGGTCTTTGATGTTGACAACTATAAGGAGTATCTGTCCCTCCAGTGTGACAGCGCAGTGAGAAACATCGTCCGAATCTATCCCTATGATGTGGCTCCCAATGTGGACACTACGGGAGACGGCATGGCCGACGAGGGCAGCCTCAGAGGTTCCAGCGAGGTTGTCGCCCAGAGGATAAAAGACGAGATCCAGAGCAAGGTCACTCAGGCAGGCATCGAGATAATCGAGGCGAGAATAACCTACCTTGCCTACGCCAGCGAAATAGCCGCCGTAATGCTCCAGAGACAGCAGGCCAGCGCAATAGTCGACGCCAGAAAGATGATTGTCGACGGCGCCGTCGGCATGGTTGAAATGGCCCTTGAGAGACTGAACGAAAACAATGTGGTAAATCTTGACGAGGAGAGAAAGGCCGCCATGGTTTCAAACCTTTTGGTGGTGCTGTGCGGCAACCGAGACGCCCAGCCTGTGGTCAACTCGGGAAGCATCTATTAAGAGATGGCAAAAGACAGCAAAAAGCAGATACCGCTCAGACTTTCAAGCAAGCTCTATGAGGAGATAGCCATATGGGCCGAGGACGAGTTCCGTTCGGTCAACGGACAGATAGAATATCTTCTGACCGAGTGCGTCAAAAGCCGCAGAAAGAGCGGCGGAGCCCCCAAAACCTTTGAAGAAAATGAAAAAGATGAGGAAAGCGGCCTTTAAAGGCCGCTTTTTCATGATTATTTGCCAATATGCGCAAAATTGTGCATCTCAAATTCGTTGCAGGAAATTTAAGGATTACAAAGGGCAACAGCAAATATTTAACCGCAGAAGAAACTGTCGCCGCCCCATAAATGATACCATTAAAACAGGGCATAAAAAAATCACCCCGCCGGGGTGATTTTTTATTTTATATTACTGCTTCTTTTCTTCCTTCTGCTTTGCAAGCTCGGCATAGGCGTCTTTTCTCGAGAGATTGATGCGTCCCTTGTCGTCGATCTCGATGACCTTGACCCAGGTCATATCGCCGATGTTTACGCTGTCCTCAACCTTCTCAACGCGGTGATTCTCCAGCTTGGAGATGTGGACAAGACCGTCCTTGCCGGGAGCTATCTCGACAAATGCGCCGAAGTTCATTATGCGGACAACCTTGCCGTAGAACATCTGACCGGGGATGGGATCGAGGGCAATAGCCTCGATAGATGCCTTGGCGCGCTGTATGTCGTCCATATTTACGGCGGCGATGGTGATGGAGCCGTCGTCCTGAATGTCGATTGTTGTATTTGTGTCGGCAGTGATCTTCTGGATTACTGCGCCGCCCTTGCCTATGACATCTCTGATCTTGTCGGGATCGATCTTGAGCTGTACAGTCTTGGGAGCGTAAGCAGAGAGCTGCTCTCTCGGAGCGGGGATAGCCTTGAGCATTACCTCGTCGAGAATCTCAAAGCGGGCGTTGCGGGTCTTTTCAAAGGCCTCGCGGATTATCTCAAGGGTCAGACCGTCGCACTTGATGTCGACCTGAATGGCCGTGATACCGGCCTTTGTGCCTGCAACCTTGAAGTCCATGTCACCGAAGAAGTCTTCGATGCCCTGAATATCTGTAAATGTGATGTGGCGGTCGCCCTCAACTACGAGACCGCAGGAAATACCTGCGACGGGAGCCTTGATGGGCACGCCTGCATCCATAAGAGCCAGAGTAGAGCCGCAGACCGAACCCTGCGATGTGCTGCCGTTGGAGGACAGAACCTCGGATACAAGGCGGAGAGCGTAGGGGAACTCCTCCTCAGATGGGATGACCGGCACGAGGGCGCGCTCTGCGAGAGCACCGTGACCTATCTCACGGCGTCCGGGAGAACGGGAGGGCTTTGCCTCACCCACAGAGTAGCCGGGGAAGTTGTAGTGGTGCATATATCTCTTGCTCTTCTCGGGGAAGATTGTGTCGAGCTCCTGAGCGTCGCGGAGTGTGCCGAGAGTTACCGTTGTGAGAACCTGTGTCTGACCTCTTGTGAAGAGACCCGAGCCGTGGACGCGGGGCAGTACGCCGACTTCGGCGGCAAGAGGACGGATATCTGTGAGGCTTCTGCCGTCTACGCGGCGTCCCTCATCGAGAAGGTAGCGGCGGACGACGAATTTCTCCAGCTTGTAGAGGCACTCTGCGAAAATCTCTTCGCTCTCGGGATATTTCTCACCGAACTGCTCGAGAACCTTTGCGCCGATTTCGGCCATCTTTGTGTCTCTTACAGTCTTGTCATCGGTGATGACGGCCTCACGAACCATCTCGTGGGCGAATTCCTTGATGTCGTTGTAGATCTCCTCGGGCACAGCCTTGGATTCAAACTCAAACTTGGGCTTGCCTATCTCGGCCTTGATGCCGTTGATGAAGTCGACAAGCTTTATATTTTCGGCCTGGCCGATTTCGACAGCCTTGAGCATCATGTCGTCGGGGAACTCCTTGGCGTCGGCCTCGATCATGACGACCTTCTTGTGCGTGGCGGCGACGGTGACGTTCATGCG
>CAJKFC010000001.1 GCA_905199135.1 uncultured Eubacteriales bacterium | reverse complement strand
AACGAGCTACCACTGCTCCACCCCGCGATATTTGTGATTGCAAAGGTACAAAAAATTTCATACGATACAAATTTTTCAAGACTTTTTTATAATCATAACTATTAAAAAGAATCTGCAAGAACTATTTGTAGGATAATCTTGCAGATTCTGACAAACTGACTCAGTAATTATTTATGAATAACTATTACATGAGTTTATTCGGTCTATCAACCTTAGTTTTTTCTAAAAAGTCCAATTTTGAAACTACTCGCTTATCTATTTAAAGACTTACAAATACGACTATTAATCTCGTTCACCCGTTTTTCATCTAATTTGATTACTCTACGGTCATACGTTATCAATCCGTTGACTTCAACCTCTACATCCGTTGTCTGAGTATAAACAGCCGCCGAAAAGCCTTTGAAAATCAAATCGTATAATTGATCGGCATATTTTAAATACTCGTCTGTCGCCTCTTTTGAAGAATTGAACTGAATATATCCCCAATTACGGTCAGGTTCCCACAGATGACCTTTTATAATAAGCCCTATTCCACCATATTCACCCAGAACCGTAGCCCTCTGTGCATCATACAAATACAAATCAGGAGTAGGATAATTATGCAAATCGAGCATATCTCCGCAGGTAAAATGGTTACCTCCACTCGCCGGATTTACCAAACGTGTAGGATCATACCGTTTTGTCCATTCTGCAATCTCGACCGTTTTGAATTGTCCCCAAGCTTCATTAAACGGTACCCATGTACTAATACAAGGATAAGAATAAAGATAATCGATAATCTCTTTCCACTCTTTTCGATAACATGCTTCAGACTCGGAAGAACGATACATTTCAGGCCCTTCATAATAACTGCGGTTTTGCCATTGTTGTCCACGATCGCCATTCGGCATATCCTGCCAGACAATGATGCCCAACTTATCGCAATAAGCATACCAACGTGCAGGTTCGACTTTGACATGTTTTCTTATCATATTAAAACCCATATCCTTCGTTTTCTGAATATCGTATTTCAAAGCTTCATCGGTAGGAGCTGTATATAGTCCATCCGGCCACCAACCTTGATCCAATGGCCCGAACTGGAACAAGGGCTGATTATTTAGCCTCAGCCGAACAATTCCTGCAGCATCACGCCCGACAGAATATTTACGCATAGCTGCATAGCTATCAACCCGATCTAACACTTTATCACCATTCTTCAAAGATATTTTCAATGTATATAAAAATGGAGAATCAGGACTCCATAATTTACTATCTTGAGGCATAGATACAACGAGCGGTTCTCGGTTAATACTTCGGGCAGTCGCAATCAGTTTAGATTCATCATAAACTTTTACTTCAATCAAATCTTCATCAGAAACCACATTCCGGTCGACTTCTACAGTCAGCAAATGCTTATCGATATCCGGTGTAATACGCAATTTTTCTATATATTTCTCAGACACCGGCTCTAACCATACCGTTTGCCAAATTCCCGTAACAGGGGTATAATAAATACCTCCGGGATTTTTTACTTGTTTTCCTCTCGGTTGATAACCATCATCCGTAGGATCCCAAACTTTCACCATCAACTGATTATCACCTTTCGCTACAAGAGCTGCGGTTATATCAAAAGAAAAAGGGGTGAATCCTCCTGTATGATTACCCACCTTTATACCATTTACCCAAACATCCGCTTTCCAATCTACAGCACCAAAATGAAGCAGGATTTTTTTATTTTTCCAAGACGAAGGAATATTAAACGTTCGGCAATACCATAACTCCTTCTCCTTTCCAACAGCTTTCCCGACACCGGATAAAGCCGATTCGACTGCAAAGGGGACTAATATCTGCCCGTCAAACTGCTTCGGACAACTTTTTCCGACATCCGTTATAGCATACTCCCATAGTCCATTCAAGTTTTTCCATTCATTTCGTTCCATAATCGGACGAGGATATTCCGGTAAAACCGAAGTCACATCCACCTTTTCTGTCCAAGGTGTTACAATCCTATTTCCTACGGGTTTCCATTGAGCACGAATATTCGTAAAAATACAAACCAAGATCGTACAAATAAAAAACGTCTTTTTCATGATATAACAATTATTTTTTGTTTTCACAAAGGTAGGATTTATGCCAGGACAACAATAAAAATATTTTTTCAATTTCGTCACATCCTCTCGCGACAATGATGATTAATTGTACAGAGTTCTTTCTAAAGAACAGATATATCGATTCTTATCGGACAAATAATTTTATTTATAACCACGCTTTCTTATTTTATATTACAATACACCTCCACACATCATTATCATCAATAATTATTTCTATTTTTGTACCCGACATAAACATTGCCAATATTATAAAGTAAATTTAAATATGGAAAAAAAATTCAGCCAGGCAACTCTTTGCGTACAAGGAGGGTGGAATCCGAAAAAAGGAGAACCGAGAGTATTGCCGATTTATCAGAGCACGACATTCAAATATGAAACCAGTGAACAAATGGCAAAATTGTTCGATCTGGAAGAGTCTGGTTATTTTTATACTCGATTACAAAATCCTACTAATGATGCCGTAGCTGCAAAGATCGCAGCTTTAGAAGGGGGTATCGGAGCCATGCTAACTTCATCGGGACAAGCGGCTAATTTTTATGCTATCTTCAATATATGCCAAGCCGGAGATCATTTCGTATGTTCTTCCACCATATACGGCGGAACATACAACTTATTCGGCGTAACCCTAAAAAAATTAGGAATAGAATGTACTTTCGTCAATGCCGACGACAGTGAAGAGGAGATCAGCAAAGCTTTTCGCCCGAATACCAAAGCCTTGTTCGGTGAAACCATATCGAACCCAAGCATAGACGTGCTCGATATTGAAAAGTTTGCTCGAATTGCACATAAACACGGTGTTCCCCTAATCGTTGACAATACTTTTGCCACTCCGATAAATTGTCGTCCATTCGAATGGGGTGCTGACATCATAACTCATTCCACAACAAAATATATGGATGGGCACGCAACCTGCGTAGGAGGAGTTATCGTCGATAGCGGAAATTTCGACTGGGAAGCTCAGGCAGATAAATTTCCGGGACTGACACAACCGGATGAATCGTACCACGGACTGACTTATACTAAAACTTTCGGGAAAATGGCTTATATAACTAAAGCCACAGCCCAGCTAATGCGTGACTTAGGTTCTATACAATCTCCTCAAAACGCATTTTTACTAAATCTCGGACTGGAGACTTTACATTTACGTGTGCCCCGGCATTGTCAAAATGCACAAAAGGTTGCCGAATACCTTGAGGCTAACGATAAAGTCGCATGGGTAAACTACTGTGGATTAAAAAGCAGTAAATATTATGAATTAGCACAAAAATATTTGCCGAACGGCTCTTGCGGAGTAATTGCATTCGGTTTGAAAGGGAGTCGTGAAGATGCTATAAAATTCATGGACAACTTAAAATTAGCTTGTATCGTAACGCATGTGGCAGATGCACGCACATGCGTACTTCACCCGGCAAGTCACACCCATCGTCAACTTACCGACGAGCAATTGATCGAAGCAGGAGTTGCTCCTGATCTGATTCGCTTATCGGTTGGTATTGAAGATGTAAATGACATAATTGCCGATATAGAACAAGCTTTGGCTAAATTTTAAGAGCCTGTACAAATTTTACATATTCTTTTTTCCGGAATGTGTAACTTGCGATTATTATGAATAGTAAAAAGCTTGATACACAAATCGTATCATAGATCTTTTTACTATTCGTATTTTTTCAAATCAAATTCCGGATCATCAATGTAAAGGAATACAGGAACTCCTGCCCCATCGGGAGAAGCCTCTACATACTCCTTTACTTTTGCCTGAAATAATTTTCCTTTATAGGCATCAAATTCTACGTAAATAGTAGAAGGAGAAGTTACATAAGAAATATTCGTTTCGGGGATAGTGAACTCCACTTGCAATTTAGCCGGATTAATCAAACACACCACTCCTTGTCCTGGCTGTACACGCTGATAGTTTTCAACATATTTTTTTTGGATAAAGCCATCAAATGGAGCGCGTAGCTTGGTGTCATTCAATGTGTTTTGCGCATTTTCAAATGCCGATTTGGCATTGGTATACGAAGCTTGGGTCGTTTCGAACTCTTGCATGGAAATAGCATTCTTGGCCAACAGTTTCTCTGCGCGTTGCATTTGTGATGACGCCTTTTGGAATGAAGCCCTCTTAGCGTCATAATCCAGTTTGTAATCTGTCGGATCAATTTCGGCCACTACCTGTCCTTTCTTCACCCGTTGTCCTTCGAGTACATTCATTGCTACCAGCGGACCGGACATTTTAAATGCCAAGTCACTGAACTGATCAGGCGACACAACACCTGAATACGATTTTTCGATCCTGCTTAACGAGGTCACTTCCGCCAATTTCACGGGACGGGGACCGCGTTCTTGTGCAGGTTGCTGTCCGCAAGAACAGAACACTGCCGCAATCATTGCCATAATAGACAAATTTTTACCTTTCATACTGTTTATCTTCACTATTAGTTTCGCTGCAAAGTTCTTATAATTATTAAAAGCGTACAAGTGCTAACAGTAAGATATATTAGTCTATTTTTAAGCATTTTCTTTGTTATCTGCTCTAACTGCCCTATATTTGTGGTGCATAATCAAAACCTTCTTTATTTTTATGAAGTATATAGATGACATTAACTTATTTAAATCGAATAAGGATTTCGTTGCAGAAATTGACATGACAGGATCATTAGGCCGTATTTACCACTATCCGCAACGAATGGAAGGATGCTTGTTCCTTCTGTGCCTGCGAGGTGAATGTGACATAACGATCCATCTGTCTGAACACAAGATACAAAAGAACGACATTGTCACTATTCTGCCAGAAACCTTTGTACATGTTCACCGGCAAAGTCCCGACTGTCGTCTGTACTTGATAGGATTCAACAAAGAGTTGCTGAACGGAATAAATCTCTTCAATTCCACCATGAACTATCTTTCAGCCCTGATTGACACACCCATTATCCCTCTGCGTCCCGAAATAACCGAGTTGTTTCAAGACTATTTCCGGTTGCTGATAAAAATGAAACGTATGGGAGCCAAGCCCAATAAAGAGTTAATCAGCACCATGCTGCTCACTATATTGCACGGTGTAGGCAGCATTCATCAGAACACCAATGTAACCACACGTACTTTCAACCGTGGAGAAGAAATTGTGAAACGCCTGGTCCAATATATCATCAAACATTATACGAAAGAACGGAGTGTAGCTTTTTATGCCGACCTGCTTCATATATCCCCTCAGCACCTCAGCACTACTGTCAATAAGATTACGGGAAAAACTGTTACAGATATCATCGCCAAACTAGTGATAACAGATGCGGAAGCCAAACTAAAATCCACAGACCTTACCATTCAGGAAATAGCCTATTCACTTAATTTCCCAGACATCTCATTCTTTGGGAAATACTTTAAAAGATATACAGGAATGTCACCGAAACAGTATAGGGAAAACGGATAGTGAAAACAGACTCAGCCCACGTTAGTATGTGTAAGGTCAGACGTTAGTACGTATAAGCCTACACATACTAACATATAAGCTTATACATACTAACAATACTAACATTCCAAAGTCTCTTACACCTATATAAAAGTTATAAGTTTTTCGGCTTATAAATAGCGTTCCACCAAGTCGCATCATCCTGCAACCATTTGGCAAACCAGGCAAAGATCGTATTCTGCCACTGAATCCTCTTGCCATAATCTACAATATGATGATCTTGTCCCGTTACAGCCACAAAAGCCGTTTCGCGCCCCAGTAACTTCAGTGCTGTAAACATCTGAATACTCTCTCCCACCGGTACATTCACATCCGCATCACCGTGCAAGAACAGCAAAGGCGTATGTATCTTGTCCGCATTGAACAACGGGCTTTGTTTTACAAAAAGATCAGGATTGCTCCACGGATAACTATTCGCCATGGAAACTTCACTGTACGAATATCCCCAATATCCTTCCCCCCAATAACTGGTATGATCACTGATACCGGCATGAGAGATGGCCGCTGCAAAAATATCGGTCTGTGTTTGCAAGTATTGTGTCATGAAGCCGCCATAGGATGCACCTATACAGCCTATTTTCTTGTCATTGACAAAAGCATGTTCTTTACAAAACTGCTTTGTACCTTCTATGATATCCTGTGCCACCCCTTCCCCAGCTGTATTGACGTGGCGGGCAGAAAATTCCTGTCCGAAACCGGTAGCACCGCTAGGTTCTATCACATACACCACATAGCCCAATGCCGCGTATGCATGATGCGGATAACGGCTTTCGAAATTACGGCTGACCGGACTGCACCCACCATAATAATTCACAATCATAGGATATTTCCGGTTGGCGTCAAAATGAGGCGGCAGGTAATAACGACCATAAATGGTATCACCACGAGAATTGGTAAAACTCCAGGCCTTGCATTCGCCCAGCTCCACATCTTTCAATATGTCTTTACTTAAGTCTTCCAACAAAGATGATTTCATCTTTTTGGTATTCATGGTGTATAAACGGTCGGAATTTGAGGCGCTCTGTCCATAATAGGCCATAACCGGAGCATTTTGCGCCAATGAGAATGAGTTGACCAAATCTTCTGAAACCTCCAGTTGCTGAATTTTCCCATCAGCGGGATTCATCCGGTACAAACTGTAACAGTCACGGTTCTCGGCCGTGAAATAGACTTGCCCGTCGACCTTATTCCACACGGCACGCTGTACGCTGGGATTAAAATCTTTCGTCAGCGGAGTGACTCTCTTATCAGCTATATTCAGCAAATAAAGCTGACCGTCCGTCATACTCGGAGTCTGCCCCTCCTTTACATTTTTCCCTATTCCACCCAGCGATTCAGGCGAGCCGGATACCAATACCTGCGTTCCGTCAGGTGAAAAACGGGCTCCACTGATAAAACCATCTTTATCTATCAGCAGTTCCGCCTGTAAAGTCTGCATATCCAACCGATATAGTGAGAATAAAGTAGTAGGACGCTTGGTCAGACGGCTCTGACTGGTCATCATCAAAAGATACCGGCCGTCATTGGAAATATCGGCAGCCCAGACATTGTGATAACCGAAAGTCAGTGGCTGCAACAAACCGGTCTTCAAATCATACTTAGCCAGATAAGAACGGTTACGCCATCCCGGCTGGCGGTCATCCGGTTCCAGAACCTCATAAATTTCTTTACGTTCTTTCGGACCTTCCTGGGTCATGGTGAAAAGCAGGTAGTCTTCCGTAGGTGCGAACTGGAAATACCCGTCAGGTAATTTATTCACCAACACAGTTTCCATTCCGGTAAGCGGATCCACAACTATCAGCTGTCTGCCATCCACCCCTGTACGGGTATAATAATAGCGGTTAGAACGAGGCATCCATTGCATATTCTCAGTACGCTCCGCCAAAACCTTACCGCTGGCAAGTTCAGTAATGCGCGTACTACCGGCCGACCGACCACCTACATAAGTCGTACGATAATTGGCAATCAAATATCTGCCATCAGGGGAAAGCCCTACTCCGGCAAAACGAGTTCCATGCAACACATCCGCCAAAGTATATAGCTTTTTGTTATCTTGCTTAAGTGAAATGCTTCCCTCTTGATCCGTATCCACACTCACTTTCAAGGAATCTGTTTTCCCTGCTTCAGAAAGATATTTAATAACTACAGAATGGGTGGCCGGCTCCAAAGCGAGTTCAGTTCCTTCCTGCTTCTTTCCATCTACATAAAGCTGGTATCTTTTCAGCCCGTCAATCTTCAGCTTGGCTGTGGCATAACGAGTATTCTCCAACACAAAACCCATCATGTGCAAGGCATATCCCGAGTCACTTCCCGGCAAAACCCCGCCTGTAAATAAAGTTCCCTGTTGCAATACGTCCACAGAAAGATGAGTATCCAACAGACGTCCGGATACAAAAGTCTTTGAATTCACATCCACGCTGTCCACCTGAAAAGGAGCCTGTACAACGTAGGGTCCGGCATAACGGAAAGTAGTAATGTCAATCGTTTCAGCACCTGCCATCACAGCCCAGGCAAGTGCACAAGACAATAAGATTTGTTTCTTCATATTTCTAACAATTTGTGTTACACAAAGATATGAAATATAAAAGAAACAAAAACCTTTTCCTACGAATTTCAATGCTTCCTACAACATATTATTTCACCTCTCCCGGCAGATAGCGTAACTGCAAATACTGTTCCCCCGGTTTCAGATATCCCCCTTCGAATATTTCTTTCCTGATCCGGTAAACTTCCACTCTTTTCAATAAGTAATTTTCTACCTTCATCGGCTGCTTTTTACACCAGGAAAGCACTTTCAGACTTCCATCGGCATGAACATCCGCATAAACCTTTACCGTTCTTATCGGAGTCCCGTCCGTTATCTTACGTCCTCTTTTATAATCCACCCACAAAATAGCTTTCGCTTTTTCCCCCTCACATGTTCCGGCATACTCATCCGTTTCGGACGCGGTGGAAGGTGAAGAAGTTCCCTTACAACCTACAACCACACATAAAATCAAAAGATATAAAATATAGCTTCCTCGTGTTTTCATATCAATCGGATTAGTCTTTTATCTCTTCTATAGGAGTAATATCCTCTATTTCAGGCATCCCCGGTTCTTTCTTCTGACGGAAGCGGATGATGTTTATCAAATCGGACAGTCCGTATACAATGCTGCTCACTCCCAGAATGATGAATGGAACAGCAGCAGCCGTAAATGGATTAAATAATACCACAATACCTGCAATCAGCACCAACACAGGTATCACAAAGAAACCTCCCGGTACCACCGTCCAACTACGCGCAGCAGATAAATTCACAATCTGACTGATTCCCGCCAGTACCAAAACAGCACCCAGCACATACATCAGGATACCGACAAAAAATGCCGGCATAATCATCAGCCATAATCCGAACAAAAGGCTGCCAAGCCCGGCAATAGGAAAACGACTGCCATCCTGCTTGCCACGAATCAAATACCCGGATAAAGAAAAGAGTCCCGGTACTAGAAACAACACACCGATTGTAATAACCAGATAAAGAATGGCAGCCTCAGGCCATGCCACCAGCAACACACCGATGACCAATGCACAGATACATCTGATTATAGAATAATTCATTGTTTTCATATTCAATCATGTCTAATTGGTTAATGAAGCGAATATACTGATTATTTCTGAGAAGACAGATGCAAAATGGATATTAATTTTCAGACAGAAGAACAAAAGAACAAAAAAAGAAAGCCAAAACAAATTTTCCTGCCATAAACTTAGAACTAATTCTATTGTTCTATAGACTTTAGCAAACAGAATGTTATACCGACTATTCCAATCTATTCTTTCGTACCCATGTCTGAAGATCATCCTTTTGTCTTATGACAAATCACTCTATCTGTTCTGTTTCAGGCAGACTTTGTTCATTCTCGTCCTCATCGATCAAAATAGCCCAAAAGAGCCACCATAACAGCAATCCTGCCAACAACACGGCACCTATTCTTATCCAAAGTTTACGTTTCATACACTTCATTTTAATGATTTATTAACTGATGTATTAAAACCATTCCGCCACCCGAAATGTTCATTTATAAAACCAATTTAAAGTAATAAGATTATGAATAATGGAAAATTCTTTGCCGGACTGGCACTAGGAGCGCTGGTCGGCAGTGCATTAAGTTGTTTTGCGCACAGCAACAGAGGTCGCAAATTGAGAAGAGACGTGTATGATGCCATTCAGGACTTACAAGAAGATGCAAAAGACCTGGCTCATCATGCAAAACATAAAGCAGAAGAAGTAAGCAGTGAAGTAGCCGGAAAAGTAGGTGAGAAAGTGGAAGAAGTGAAAGGGAAAATACACGAAGCTGCAAATAAATAAAAAAAAAGTAAGTTTTTCTTTGGAGTTTAAAACAAAACGCTTACATTTGCCCCAAAATAAAAACAGATTTTATGAATAGAATCATGGTAAATACATATTGGTGGCGTTTCTTACAACTAAACAAGTCGTAAGGGAACCAGACCATGTATATATACCTGACATTCTAAAAGGATATTCAAACTGAAGGCCTGTCGTACTTACGACAGGCCTTTTTTCGTTAGTGCAATTAACATTAAAATATAGAACGACAATGAAAACTTATCAGGTAAACAAAGAAGGTTATTATGGCGAATTTGGAGGGGCGTATATTCCCGAAATCCTTCACCGCTGTGTGGAAGAATTGCAGAATGCCTATTCCAAAGTATTGGAAAGTGAAGGATTCAAACAAGAATTCCACCAGTTACTACGCGACTATGTAGGACGCCCTTCACCTCTTTACCTGGCAAACCGGCTAAGCAAGAAATATGGCTGTAAGATCTACCTGAAACGTGAAGATTTAAACCACACCGGAGCACATAAAATCAATAATGCCATCGGACAGGTGTTACTGGCAAAACGTATGGGGAAAAAACGTATCATTGCAGAAACCGGAGCTGGACAGCATGGGGTGGCCACCGCTACGGTATGCGCTTTGATGAACATGCAATGCATTGTTTACATGGGCAAGACCGATGTAGAACGCCAGCATATCAATGTAGAAAAAATGAAAATGCTGGGAGCCGAAGTCCGCCCGGTCACTTCCGGCAACATGACACTGAAAGATGCTACAAACGAAGCCATCCGCGACTGGTGTTGCCACCCTGCCGATACTTACTATGTCATCGGCTCTACCGTAGGCCCTCATCCCTACCCTGATATGGTGGCACGTCTGCAATCCGTTATCAGCGAAGAAATCAAAAAGCAGCTGAAAGAACAGGAAGGAAGGGAATATCCCGATTACTTGATGGCTTGTGTAGGAGGAGGAAGCAATGCGGCAGGAACCATTTATCACTATATAGATGATGAACGTGTGCAGATTGTCCTGGCCGAGGCAGGAGGCAAAGGTATAGACACCGGTTTCTCGGCCGCTACCATCCAACTGGGGAAAATGGGAATTATCCACGGAGCAAAGACCTTGGTTATCCAAAACGAGGACGGACAAATAGAGGAACCTTACTCCATCTCTGCCGGTCTGGATTATCCGGGCATAGGACCCATGCATGCCAATCTGGCCAAACAGCAACGCGCTTTGGTACTCGCCATAAACGATGATGAAGCCATCCGTGCCGCATTTGAACTGACCCGGCTGGAAGGTATCATTCCTGCATTGGAATCGGCTCATGCATTGGGAGCATTGGACAAAATGAGATTCAAGCCAACGGATATAGTGGTTCTCACCGTATCAGGACGCGGAGATAAGGATATTGAAACCTACTTGAAAGAATCCGGCACAAGGGCCTCCTTGCAATAACACATAGAAACCCATGAGAACAAAAATCCTATACGGACAACTATAAACAGAAAAGAAACAATGAAAACTTTTACCTATACCACCCGATGCAAAACCATACTGGGTGACCTGCATACACCGGTCAGTACCTATCTGAAAGTGCGCGACATTTTCCCACAGAGTGCACTGATGGAAAGTTCCGACTATCATGGAAGTGAGAACAACCGTTCTTTCATCGGACTGAATCCTGTAGCCAGTATCGGAATCAACCATGGCACAGCCACTGCCACCTACCCTGACGGCAGCATGGAAGAACATCCCATCAGCGAACATTTCCGGGCAGACCATGCGATCTCCGATTTTCTGAATCGTTTCAAGGTAAGCGGAGAATACAACAACTACTGCGGACTGTATGGTTATACCACTTTCAATGCCGTACGCTATTTCGAACATATCAATGTAAAAGACAGCCGTGATCCTAAGAACGATGCTCCGGATATGTTGTATATCTTATATAAATACCTGATTGTCTTCAATGACTTCCGCAACGAAATGTTATTACTGGAAATGTTGCAGGACGGTGAGGACAGCCATCTGGATTATGTGGAAAAAGCGATCCACAACCGTAACTATACCACTTACGACTTCCGTGCCGTAGGCGAAACCACCAGTACCCTGACCGATGAAGAGCATAAGGCGAACATCCGCAAAGGCATTGCCCACTGTATGCGCGGCGATGTTTTCCAAATCGTCCTTTCACGCCGTTTTATCCAACGTTACGAAGGAGATGATTTCAAACTTTACCGTGCTTTACGCAGCATCAACCCGTCCCCCTACTTATTTTACTTCGATTTCGGAGGCTTCCGTATTTTCGGTTCCTCTCCCGAAACCCATTGTAAAATAGAAAACGGGCGTGCCACCATCGACCCTATCGCCGGAACCACCCGCCGCAACGGAGACAAGAAAATAGATGCTGAACTCACCGCCAACCTATTGGCTGATCCCAAAGAAAATGCGGAACATGTAATGCTGGTAGATCTGGCACGCAATGACTTGAGCCGCAACTGTCACGATGTACAAGTAGAATTTTACAAAGAAGCTCAATATTACAGCCACGTCATTCATCTGGTAAGCCGGGTCAGCGGCGAACTGAACCCCAAAGCCAATCCCATCAAAGCATTTATTGATACTTTCCCGGCCGGAACCCTGAGTGGCGCTCCGAAGGTAAAAGCCATGCAGCTGATCAGCGAATACGAACCTCACAGCCGTGGAGCCTATGGAGGTTGCATCGGATTTATCGGGCTGAACGGCACATTGAACCAAGCTATCACCATTCGTACATTCGTCAGCCGCAACAACGAACTATGGTTTCAAGCCGGTGGCGGCATCGTAGCTAAGAGCAATGAAGAGTACGAATTACAAGAAGTAAACAACAAACTGGGAGCACTTAAAAAAGCAATCATCCTGGCAGAACAAATGTAAAAACGAATCATCATGAAAACAGTAATTATAGACAACTATGACTCATTTACCTACAATTTGAGTCATTTGGTAAAAGAACTGGGAGCCGAAGTTACCGTATTACGTAACGATGCTTTCCAACTGGAAGAATTGGAAAAATTCGATAAAATCATTCTTTCACCCGGTCCCGGTATTCCATCAGAAGCAGGCCTGCTGCTCGAAGTAATTAAAAGATATGCCGGCAAGAAACCGATTCTGGGTGTATGCTTGGGAGAACAGGCCATAGGAGAAGCTTTTGGCGGCAAACTGACCAATCTGAGCGAAGTATTTCATGGCGTACAGACCCCCATCTCAATTAAAAAGAACCAATCAAAAGACAAAGGAAAGAAAACCGATTACATTTTCAACGGACTGCCGGATGAAGTGCCGGTAGGACGTTATCACTCATGGGTGGTAGATACGGACGGTTTCCCTGAGTGCCTTGAAATAACCGCAGTAAGCCAGGAAGGTCTCGTCATGGCATTGAAACATAAAGAATACGATATCCACGGCATCCAGTTTCATCCCGAATCCGTACTAACCCCCGATGGTAAATCCATGATAGCCAACTTTCTAAACGCATAACCCCAACCGTACATAATAAATATGAAAGCTATATTATCCCGCCTCTTCAATCACGAGGAACTGACCCGAAAAGAAGCAAAGAATTTGCTGCTCAACATAACCCGGGGAATGTATAACGACGCACAGATAGCCGCCCTGCTGACCGTTTTCCAAATGCGCGGCATCAAAGTAGAAGAATTGATAGGTTTCCGTGAAGCATTGCTCACCACCCGCATACCTATAGACTTTTCCGCTTACACCCCTATTGACATTGTGGGCACAGGCGGTGATGGAAAAAATACCTTCAATATCTCTACTTGCGCCTGCTTCATTGTAGCAGGAGCCGGATATCATGTTGCCAAACACGGCAACTATGGCGCGACTTCCGTCAGCGGAGCCAGCAATGTCATCGAACAACACGGTGTAAAATTCACGAACAATCCGGATAAGCTGACCCGTTCTATGGAAGAATGTGGAATGGTCTATATGCATGCCCAGTTGTTCAATCCTGCCATGAAAAGTGTAGGCCCTGTCCGCAAAGCACTGCAAGTACGTACCATATTCAACCTGCTAGGTCCGCTGGTTAATCCATGTCTTCCGGCTTACCAACTTCTAGGAGTCGCCGATCTGCCACAAATGCGCCTTTATACCAATGTGTTCCAAAAACTGGGCATTGGCTTTGCCGTAGTAAACAACCTGGACGGTTACGACGAAATCTCACTGACCGATGAATTCAAAGTGATGACCAATCGCTACGAAACCATCTACAAGCCATCCGAACTAGGCTTCTCTCTCGCCAGACAAGAAGAGCTTTATGGTGGGAACACTCCCGAAGAAGCGTCGAAAATCTTCAATAACGTACTGGAGAACAAAGCCACCAAAGCCCAGACAGACTGTGTGCTGATTAACGCTTCTTTTGCCATACAAGCCATGGAACCGGCCAAACCGATAGAAGAATGCGTGGCCATCGCCCGTGAATCATTGGAAAGCGGAAAAGCATTGAATACATTGAAAAAATTTGTGGAACTGAACAGTTGACTACACACCCGGTATTCCACTACCAAACGCCTCATACAATGACAGATATATTAACAGAAATCATCGCCTGCAAGCAGATCGAGATCGAACTGCAAAAGGCTGCCATCAGCAAAGAAATGCTGATAAACAATTGTAACGAACCCATGCCACGTATCAGTATGCGTGCCAGTCTTGCCTCTTCTCCTTACGGCATCATCTCCGAGTTCAAGCGTCGCTCTCCCTCCAAAGGATGGATAAAAGAAGACGCACAGGCAGATACCATTCCTCCCGCTTACGAAGCGGCCGGAGCCTCCGCACTTTCCATCCTCACCGATGAAAAATACTTCGGCGGCAGCCTGAAAGATATCCGTTCGGCACGCCCCCACGTGCAACTTCCCATTCTAAGGAAAGATTTCATTATAGATGAATACCAACTTTATCAGGCACGCATCGTAGGAGCGGACGCTATCCTTCTTATAGCCGCCGCTTTGAAGAAAGAGCAATGCAAAGCCCTAGCCCTCAAAGCCCATGAACTGGAACTGGAAGTCCTGCTGGAAATCCACAACGAGCAAGAACTGGAATATATAGACGAGAACATTGACATGGTGGGAGTCAACAACCGTAATCTGGGAAGCTTCCACACAGAGGTGGAAAACTCTTTCCGTCTGGCGGAAAAACTACCCGAAGAAATGCTCCGGATCTCTGAAAGCGGCATCTCCAGCCCCGAAACAGTCAAACAACTCCGGGCTGCCGGCTTCCGAGGCTTCCTGATAGGGGAAAACTTCATGAAAACACCCGCACCGGGAGAAGCCTTAAAAAAATTTATAACCCAACTAGAGAAATGTTAGGATGAAGCAACAATGATTATCAAGGTATGCGGTATGCGCGAGCCCGAAAACATACGCGCCATAGAGCAAGCCGGAGCAGACTGGATGGGCTTCATCTTCTTCCCCCAATCTGCCCGCTACGTATCACATCGTCCGGAATACCTACCGGAACAATGCCACCGGATCGGGGTCTTCGTCAACGAAAGCAGCGAAAACATCCTGCTGAAAGCACAGGAATTCGGTCTGCACCATATCCAGTTGCATGGCAGGGAGACACCGGAACAATGCCGCAAATTAAAAGCCGCCGGACTGGGAGTCATTAAAGTTTTTTCCATAGCACAGAAAAGTGACCTGCAATCCGCCGGTTGTTATGAGGGCATTTGCGATTACTTTCTTTTCGACACTGCCTGCTCCGGATATGGCGGTTCCGGCAAACCCTTCAACTGGAATATCCTGCAAGCCTATCAGGGAAAGACGCCTTTCCTGCTGAGTGGCGGTCTCCGGCCCGGCAGTCTTTCCCTTTTGTTGCAATTCAAGCATGAACAATGGGCAGGTATCGACCTGAACAGCGGATTCGAGACCGCTCCGGCTCTGAAAGACGCCGCCGCCGTCCACACATTTATAAACCAATTAAAACAAAAAATACAATGAACAGAATCAACCAGTTATTCAGTACCAAGCAAAAAGACATCCTCTCTATTTATTTTTGCGCAGGCTTTCCTACCTTAGAAGGTACGGCAAGCACCATCAAAGTCCTGGAAAAAAAAGGGATTAACATGATTGAAATCGGTATTCCTTTCAGTGACCCGATGGCTGACGGTCCCGTTATCCAGCACGCCGCCACCCGCGCCTTGAAAAACGGCATGACACTGAAGCTCCTTTTCGACCAACTGAAAGATATCCGTAAAGAAGTACAGATTCCGCTGGTGCTGATGGGATATCTCAATCCCATCATGCAATATGGATTCAAGGATTTCTGCCGCACTTGCCGGGAGACGGGAATCGACGGAGTGATTATCCCTGACTTGCCTTTCAAAGATTATATGGAGGAATATCGTTCCATAGCCGAGGAACAGGATGTGAGAATCATCATGCTCATCACTCCGGAAACCAGTGAAGAACGTATCCGCCTGATTGATGAACACACCGACGGTTTTATCTATATGGTATCTTCCGCCGCTATCACCGGTGCTCAAAAAGATTTCAACGCACAGAAACAAGCCTATTTCCAACGCATCGCCGACATGAATTTACGCAATCCCCGCATGATAGGTTTCGGAATTTCCAATAAGCAAACCTTCGAAACCGCATCCGCTCATGCCGCAGGAGCCATCATCGGCAGTAAATTCGTGACCTTGCTGGATGAAGAAGACGGAGATACGGAAAAAGCAGCGGACAAGCTGCTGGAAGCCTTGAAAAACTAACCTTTCACAACTCGTAACATCCTCTTCTTCAAAAATTCACCTGAAAGATCATGGCGATACAAGTGAAAAATATAATACCTTACAGGTATAAGATTATATATCTTGCAGCAGTAAGATCTATAATCTTATACCTGATCTTTCTACTTCTTCCATCCACAGCATCCGGCAGAAGCAGTTATCACCTATAAAGAAAAACATTTTGTTATTTCCCTCTCTTATTTTTGTCATAGTTACACATAATTACTATCTTTGTGCCAAAATTAAACAAGAAAAGCGCATGACACAGAGTGAATATCCTTCCGTTTTGCTAATATACACAGGCGGTACGATCGGCATGATTGAAAATCCTGAAACAGGTGCACTAGAAGCCTTCAATTTCGACCAGTTGCAAGACAATGTCCCCGAATTGAAGCGGTTCAACTATCGCATCTCCTCTTACCAGTTCAATCCCCCCATTGACTCTTCGGATATGGAACCTGCCTTGTGGGCCAAGTTAGTCAAGATCATCAAATACAATTATGACAATTTTGACGGGTTCGTCATTCTGCACGGTACAGACACCATGGCATACACCGCTTCAGCACTCAGCTTCATGCTGGAAAACCTGAGCAAGCCGGTTATCCTGACGGGTAGCCAGCTACCCATCGGCATGTTGCGCACCGATGGAAAGGAAAATCTGATCACTTCCATAGAAATAGCCGCTGCCAAACATCCGGACGGCACTGCTATTGTACCCGAAGTATGCATCTTCTTCGAAAACCATCTGTTGCGCGGAAACCGTACCACAAAAATCAATGCGGAGAATTTCAATGCGTTCCGTTCATACAATTTCCCTTCGCTGGCAACAGCAGGCATCCACATAAAATATGAATATGACCGTATTCACAAAGCCGATCCCAATCTGCCATTAAAACCACACTATCTTTATGATACCAATGTAATTATACTGACCCTTTTTCCGGGCATCCAGGAAAACATGATCAGCAATATCCTGCATACACCGGGATTACGCGCAGTGGTATTAAAGACCTACGGTTCGGGCAACGCTCCGCAAAAGCCGTGGTTCATCGAACTTCTAAGGGATGCCACCTCACGGGGAATCATCATTGTCAACATCTCCCAATGCTCTACCGGAACAGTGGAAATGGGAAGGTATGAAACCGGACTCCATCTGCTGGACGCAGGGGTCATCAGCGGCTATGACAGTACGGTGGAATCCGTTCTAACCAAACTGATGTTCCTTTTGGGACACGGAAAAAGTGAAAAAGAAATACGTTACCAAATGAGTATTCCGGTAGCCGGAGAGTTTACGAAATCATAATTTATTGCGTTCCAATTATCATCTGACGGGATGATTGCAGAATCATTAAAATGGTGTAATCTGCGATGAAAACTTAACGATTTTATAACATGTAATCTTTTTGTAATATTTGTTTCATCAAATAGTAATAAAAATGCTCCATCTTTGCAATGCTGATCAGAAAAGATTAGTTTTGTAGTATTAAAAAGATGGATATATGAATGATTACCGCATTTTAGTAGTTGACGATGAAGAAGATCTATGCGAGATTCTTAAATTCAATTTAGAAAACGAAGGGTATTTTGTGGATACGGCAAACTCCGCCGAAGAAGCCCTGAAGATGGAACTGACCCAATACAACTTGCTGTTGCTGGATGTGATGATGGGAGAAATATCAGGATTCAAAATGGCGAACATGCTGAAAAAGAATAAAGCTACTGCTTCTATTCCCATTATATTCATTACTGCTAAAGATACTGAAAACGATACCGTAACAGGGTTCAACCTGGGAGCCGACGACTATATCTCGAAGCCATTTTCACTGCGCGAAGTTATAGCACGCGTTAAGGCTGTCCTTCGACGCACCAGCCCTACACAGGGAAAAGAAGCGCAAGAACAATTACAGTACAAAGGGCTTTTAGTCGACATAACCAAGAAGAAAGTCAGCATAGACGGTATAGAAATTTCCCTGACAAAAAAAGAATTCGAAATCCTGTTGCTGTTGTTACAAAACAAAGGCCGCGTATTCTCACGCGAAGATATTCTGGCTAAAGTATGGCAGGAGGAAGTCTATGTGCTGGACCGTACCATTGACGTCAACATTACCCGCCTGCGTAAAAAAATAGGCGAATATGGAAAATGCATCGTCACCCGCCTGGGATACGGATACTGTTTTGAATGCGAATAACCTAACCTGTACCTTTCCATGACTATTAAATTATCCAGCCACGTCCTGTCATTCAACAAGAAACTATTCTTGTCGGTAATTTCCTTATTCATAGCATTCGCCATCTGTTTCATGGCATTCCAATATCGCAGGGAGAAGGAATACAAAATAGAATTGCTGAACACACAACTCCAGAATTACAACGACCGCCTGAATGATTTTCTCCGTGGCAGGGATACACTGAATATTCAACAATTGAACGACTATGTTTGCGAACACACCTTTGAATATCTACGCGTGACACTGATCAACAAGAATGGTACTGTAATTTATGACAATCTGGAAAAAGATCCCAGCCACTTCGAGAACCACCATAACCGTCAGGAAATAAAAGAAGCCATCATTTATGGCAGCGGCTACTCCATTAACAGACAATCGGAAAGCCTGGGCGGTGAATTTTTCTATTCGGCAAAGTATTATCCTAATCTGGACTATATCATTCGTTCGGCTCTTCCCTATAATGTCAGTCTGATGAGACACCTGAAAGCAGACTCTCATTATGTATGGTTCACACTGATAATCAGCCTAATATTAATAATTGTGTTCTACCGATTCACACATAAATTGGGAATGTCTATCACCAAATTGCAACAATTTGCCATGAAAGCCGACCGCAATGAACCGATAGACACTGATATGCAGGATACCTTTCCCAAAAACGAACTGGGCGAAATATCCCAACATATCATCCAGATTTACAAACGTCTGCATCAGGCAAAAGAAGATTTATATATCGAACGCGAGAAACTGATCACCCATCTCCAGATCTCTCACGAAGGCTTAGGCGTATTCAACCACCGCAAAGAAGAGATTCTGGTAAATAATCTGTTCACACAATACGCCAACCTTATCTCGGACAAAAATCTGAGTTCTACGGAAGAGATCTTCTCCATCCCCGAATTGCAGCCCATCACCCGTTTCATTACAAAAAACAAGGAACGCAGTATCGGCAAAGAAGAGAAACGGATGTCATTGAACATAGACAAAAACGGACGTATCTTTGCCGTGGAATGCATTATCTTTCAAGATGACAGCTTTGAAATCTCCATCAATGACATCACTCAGGAAAAGGAACAGGCACTTCTGAAAAAACAGCTGACACAGAATATCGCCCACGAATTGAAAACTCCTGTAAGCAGCATACAGGGATATCTGGAAACCATAGTAAACAACCCTACTCTGCCCCGTGAGAAAATCAATGCTTTCCTGGAGAGAAGCTATGCACAAAGTAACCGGCTGGCACATCTGTTACGGGATATCTCCGTACTTACCCGCATGGAAGAAGCTCCGAACATGATAGAAACAGAACCGGTAAACCTCACCACCATGATGCGGAATATCCTGAACGAAGTAACTTTGGAACTGGAAGAAAAGCAGATCACAGCCCACAACATGCTGCCTGAAGGACTGACCGTACAAGGCAATTCTTCCCTGCTATACTCCATCTTCCGGAATCTGACAGACAACGCCATTGCATACGCAGGAACTCATATTTCCATAACCATCCGCTGTTTCCGTGAAGACGAACGTTTTTATTATTTCAGTTTCTCGGACACAGGCGTAGGAGTAGGACCCGAACATCTAAGCCGTTTGTTCGAGCGTTTCTATCGGGTGGACAAAGGACGTTCACGCAAACTGGGTGGTACCGGACTGGGACTGGCCATTGTAAAAAACGCAGTCATTCTGCATGGCGGAACAATCTTCGCTAAAAATA
This sequence comes from uncultured Eubacteriales bacterium, assembly GCA_905199135.1. GTDB lineage: Bacteria > Bacillota > Clostridia > Oscillospirales > Butyricicoccaceae > SIG471. Next base: position 35,500 of record CAJKFC010000001.1, on the reverse strand, counting down.
CCCCCGGTGGAGGTCTGGAATTCATATTTACATTGAGTAAAGAATGAGAGGATACCAAGAGCCTGTTTCTAAATTTTCTTCAAAATTTAAACAGGCTCTAAAAAATAAAGAAAGATAATTGTTTTCTTAAATATAAACTGTATCTTTGCGGTGCATCGGTTCATTTATCTCCCCTCCGAGGTGAATGATTAAAAGGGAATCAAGGTGAAAATCCTGAACAGTCCCGCTGCTGTATGTTTCACTAAACGCATAAGCAAAATGCCAATAACCACTGGGATAATTTCCGGGAAGGTGCTTATAGCGGAAACGAGTCAGAAGACCTGCCTGTGCATTTATCAAATCTGAAGCTTTCGAGGAAAGAGCTTGGAACACTGAACGTAAGGGATGCCTTTAATCACATCCGCTATTTTCTCCGTTTCACTGTCCGGAAAAGAGTATCAGGTAAAAAGAACATTTATTTTAAAGTAAACTCTGCCAAGTTTATTTGGAATGCTCAGCCGAAGTGATTCGCCTGAGCATTATTTTATAATCCAAGTCAATACAAAATCGGGATGAGTGACATAACGGACCCGATAACGTTCCTGCCGGCCTGTACGATATTCGCATGCCTCGAACTCCCCCTCTTCCGACAGGCTGAAAGGAAAAATACGAAGATGACGAATAAAATCCACCTCCTCTACTCCCATCAGTTTGAACAGTGCCTCCTTGGCCGACCAATGGAGCAATAAAGCATAAACGTCATCTCCTTCCATCATTGCGGGCTCTTCATCGGAACGAATAAAACGGGAAGCTACTTTCCGCACTCTGGTTCCATACTGCTCTATATCCACTCCCACCTCACAGGAAGAATGAAGCGCCACCGCCACATAACCGCGAGTATGCGAGATGCTGATATACCGGCTTCCATCCTTTAGATAAGGCCTTCCCGAAGAGTAATAAGCTATCTCCTTTTCTTCTCCACACAAAGCCTTCAGCAGCACACGTACCGACAACCATTCATGCTTCCGTTTTTCGGAAAGAACAGCCAGTTTCTCCCTATACCAGTCTTTATGCTCCAATGATGCCAGCAGTTGTTCCGTTGTTTCATCAGACTTCCATATTCCAAGCAGAAACTCCCCTTCGCTATAAGTACGGTATAAAGGCATAATAAAATCTATTTCTTTTCTTCTTCCACGGAGCTGGAAGAGTCAACGATAACTTTTACTTTCAAAATGCGGCGCGTATTCATTTCAAGTACCTCAAAATGATAATTCCCATAATCTAACCGCTCGTGCAATACAGGAAACTCCCCTTTTATTTCCAGCAACAAACCAGCCAAAGTGTCCGCATCTCCTTCCACTTTCTCGAAAAGAGCGGGATCAGCTTTCATAATCTTATAAAAATCGGACAGCAAGGTTTTTGCCTCGAATATATAGGTACGGTCATTCAGTTTCACATACGTACGCTCTTCATCATCGTATTCATCATTAATCTCTCCTACAATCTCCTCGATGATATCCTCCATTGTAACAATGCCCGAAGTACCTCCAAACTCATCGACAACGATGGCAATATGGATCTTGTTCGCCTGAAAATCACGCAAAAGGTCATCAATCATCTTCGTTTCAGGCACAAAGTAAGCAGGACGGACCAATGTCTGCCAACGAAAGTTGTCGCCTTTGCCCAAATGAGGAAGCAAATCCTTTATATAAAGAATTCCCTTTATATTATCCCGCGATTCGGCATATACCGGAATACGGGAATAGGCATTTTCCACAATACATTTCAACACTTCGGAATAAGGAGTATTGATTTCCAAGTCCACCATATCCAGCCGGGAAGTCATCACTTCCTTAGCCGTTTCCTCACCAAAACGGATAATACCTTCCAGAATATTGCTTTCCTCTGAAATCTCACTCTTGTCCGTCAGTTCCAAAGCCTGTGAAAGCTCGTCGACAGAAATATTATAATTCCTTTTTGCCACACATCTGTTCACCAAAAAGGAAGAACGGACCAGCAATGCCGACAAAGGTGAAAAGAATTTCTTTAAAAAAGAAATGGCAGGAGCTGCCTTACGGCAAAACTTCAACGTGTTCTGTGCCGAATAAATTTTAGGCATGATTTCACCGAAAAGCAACAGCAGAAAAGTAAGGACAACCGTTATTAGCAAGAATTCCAGAATCACGGAATTTCCAAAGTGTATGGTGCTGGCAAAAAAGTAATTGCACAGCATGATAATGGTTACATTGACAAAATTATTAGAGATAAGAATAGTCGCTAACAAGCGTTCGGAATCATTCAGCAGGGCGCTGATACGCCTGTCCGAAGTATGTTTTCCTTCCTCTATCTCACTTAAATCAACAGGTGAAAGAGAAAAGAAAGCTATTTCCGAAGCAGACACAAAGCCTGAGGCATACAACAATAAAACAGCTAACAAGATAGCTATGATAGCTCCTATGGTAGGAGCTGTTACGGTTACACCGTCAAATAAATCCGCCAAGCGGCATAAATACGAGTCAGGGTCCAAGGAATCTGGTTTTAGTTAAACATCAAGTTCTCTTAATTAAAAAGGTAAATCGTCTGTCAGACTATTATCCGAGGCTTGCTGTTGTTGCGGAGCCGCTTGTGCAGACACCTGCTGCCGGGATACCGCTTGTGCCTGCGGTACATATCCTGTACCCGGTTGCTGCGAGGTGTTACGCGGGGTCAGCATCTCCATATTATCAGCAAAAATCTCGACAATGGTACGTTTTATGCCATTCTGGTCATCGTATGAACGGCTGCGGATTTTCCCTTCTATGTAGAGTTTGTCGCCCTTACGGACATATTTTTCCGCAGTTTGGGCCAGTCCTCTCCATAACACGATATTATGCCATTCCGTACGTTCGGGAACCTGTGTTCCATTCTGCAACGTATAGGCACGATCGGTGGTGGCTAACGAGAAAGTGGCAACGGCAATGCCGGTATCCAAATATCTCACATCAGGGTCCTTTCCTACATTTCCAATCAAAATGACTTTATTTACTGACATTCTATTATTCCTTTTTAATTATTAGGCTCCAAAATTAGCGAAAAAAACTGATTCACCAAACGCGATACGGCAAATTTATGCAAATCTTCCACGCTTATTCTCTGATACTTCGCAAAAGAAGCCGAATTCTCAGGGAGAATCACTTCATAAAAATTTGCGTAAATCACCCGGTGGGATAACACGTGCTTCACCCCTTTCCGCACCAGCCGCACTATGGGCTCCTCTCCCCCGGACAGCATCCCGCGAAACTGTGGCGATGCATACAGTTCCTCTTCCGTCCACTCACGATCCGTTTCTATCAAAGGCGGTTCATACAAATTTTTCCATATATCATTTCCGCTGCGCTTATGTATAAAGGTATACGCGCCCATGCGTACATATATATAATTAAAATAACGATTAGTCACCTTGTTTTTATGTTGCTTCACAGGCAAAGAGCCGGCAATCCCCTTCAGACGCGCCACACAAGAATCGTTTAGCGGACAAAACAGGCAGTCGGGCGCTACCGGAGTACACTGCAAAGCTCCAAAATCCATGATAGCCTGGTTGTAGAGACCAGGGCGCTCACGGTCCAGCAACTCATCGGCAACCCGGACAAACAGTTTCTTTCCTTCCGCCGAATCAATGGGGGTATCAATGCCCAACCAGCGAGACAGCACCCGATACACATTACCGTCCACCACTGCGTATGGCATACCGTAAGCAAATGAACAAATAGCCGCTGCTGTATATTCTCCCACTCCTTTCAAAGCACGCACCCCAGTGTATGTTACAGGAAATCCTCCTGCCTCTGCCATCCTTCTGGCCGCAGCATGCAAATTTCTCGCACGAGAATAATACCCCAGCCCCTGCCAATATTTCATCACCTCATCCTCATCGGCTGCCGCCAGTGCGAACACATCAGGAAAACGGGCCACAAAACGTTGATAGTAATCATATCCCTGAACCACACGAGTTTGTTGTAGAATAATCTCCGAGATCCATATCAAATAAGGATTTTTTGTCCTTCTCCACGGCAAATCACGCCCGTTTTCCCTATACCAATCTATCAATTTTCTGCTAAAATTCTCCATATCAGTATTATATAAAAGTGCATTCTATGCAATATTTCCGCAAAAGTAAACCAAGAAAATGGAAGAAGATGCTTTTTTTAGGAAATTTATTCTGAATATATTTCTTAAAGAGGGAGAAAAGCTATATGATATCCTGCACATTTACGGGACACAGAAAAATATTTTCCGACTGCTCGGAAAATATCGACAGAATACTCGAATGCCTTTTGGCCGAATACGGCTCTTTGAAATGCTATGTGGGCGAAGACGGAGACTTTGACGCCCTCTGCGCCGCCAGGGTCAAAAGGCTCAAGGAGAACCACCCCGAAAACAGCATACGGCTGATTCTGGCTCTTCCCTATATGCGGGAGAGGATAAACAGGAACAGAGGCTTTTACACCTCCTTTTACGACGAGATCGTGGTGCCCCACGAAACTTTCGGCGCCTATTCCAAAGGGGCTTTTTCCCTGTGCAACCGCTGGAAAGTCGACCGCTCGGACTTTGTCATATCCTTTGTGACAAAAAGCTTCGGCGGTGCCTTTGAAACGGTGAAGTACGCCGAGAAAAAGGGCAAAAGAGTGATAAACATCGGGAAAATTCCCCTGTAAAAAAACGCCGCAAAAGCGGCGTTTTTTGTTATGTATCTTACAGCCCCATGTCTGCAAATATTCCGTACCAATACACTTGATTTCTGGTAGTTGCAGTAGCCTCTTTGCTGACATTTTCCCCTCTTTTTCTTCTGCCGTAAATATCAAGCATTTTTTTGCTCTCGGAAGGCTCCAGCACTCTCACTCCTATCATATGACTGGAATTCTCATGCCCTTCCGCATTTTTTACGCACACCTTGCCGTCTTCCCCAAAAACATAAAACCATACGGGTGCCTTTGCTGTCGTCGGCACAGTACATACGCACCTCGGATTTTCTCCATATTTTCTGAGCATTTTTTCGTACACAGCTATTGCTTCCTTTTCCAAATTCAAATTATATTTTATTTCCAAAGTCGATGAATACCCGCTTGCCGTCTGATATACTATTTCATCGCCTTCTTCCATACACATTCTCATTGCGTTGCACACCATCGGCATTCTGCTTTTCAGATCAAGCTGACGATGAATGTCATTGGCTTTCAGTATCACCGACTCTTCTCCGTTTTCGGCGGCGGAATACTTGATGTTTTCAATATACTCCTTTATTCCGTCCGTATTCATTTTAGCCGGAGTGACCTCATTTCCGTCAATCACGCCTTTCAGGCGCTCCACTTCGCTTTCAAGATTTTGAATTCTCATAAGCATTTCTAAGATTACAGTATCATAATTCATTTATTACCACCTCTTTGAGCTTATTATAGACTATATTCTGCATTTTGTCAATAGAATATTCTAAGAATTATTCTATTTTTAGCAACAAAAGACGGCGGAAAATCCGCCGTCTTTTTGTTATTCGTTATCTCAGTTCGTCCAGGTTTTCGGGGAGTTCGAAGAGAATCTTTTCGCCCTTGTTGATGACAAGGCAGGGGAGACCTGCTCTGCCTGCCGCCTTGATGGGGGCAAACTCCTCTCTCTCGTCACGGTACTTCAAAAATCTCTTTAAGGGGAGCATTCCGGAAGAAATGTCCATATAGACAAAGTCTATACCTGCCTGGGAAAGAGCCTCTTTCACCGGTGCGCAGCCCGGTCAATGCTGACTTGAGAACATGATGATTTCCTTACTCATAAATTTATCCTCCTTATACGGGTTTTGTCCCAAAAAATTATCTTTTGTATGTGATGTTTCCGCCCATGACGGTCATGAGCACCTTTGTTTTTATAATTTCCGATTTGTCGATTTCAAATATGTTTCTGTCGAGAACGGCGAAGTCGGCCATCATGCCCGGCTCCAAAAGTCCCTTTTCATACTCCTCAAAGGAGGTGAGAGCGCCTGCATGGGTGTAGCATTTGACGGCGTTTTCAACGGAGAATCTCTCACTCGGCACATAGCCGCCCTCGGGGAAGCCCTTTAAGTCCTGACGGTTTACTGCGCAGTGGAGATTGTCAAAGGTGCTGACATCTTCCACGGGGCTGTCGGTGCCGAAGGACACGCAGACTCCCATGTCGTCAAGGGTCTTGAAGTTATAGGAGGTCTCGGCAAGCTCCTTGCCCACCCTCTGCTCCACTATATGCATGTCGTAGTGTAAAAATATCGGCTGCACAAGGGCAAAGGCGCCCACCTCTTTAAATCTCTCCAAAAGTGCCTTGTCGGTTATCTGGGCATGAACTACGCCGTGACGAAGGGGGTTGCCCTTTTCGGCGTTTCTTTCGATGGCATCGAGAACCATCTCGACAGCTCTGTCGCCTATGGCATGGGTGACCACCTGCATCTTATGGCTCTCTGCCAATTTATAAAACTCGTCCAAAGTCTTTTCATCGGTGCAGAGAATGCCCTCGGCATTGGGGTCATCCTTGTATGGTTTTCTCATAAGAGCCGTTCTTGCCCCGAGAGAACCGTCTACAAACAGTTTTAACGGGCCAATTTTATACAGAGAGTTTCCTTTTCCCATGTAATATCCGTCGTTTAAGAACTTCTCGTAGCCCTCGACGGTGTTGAAACAGCACTGTACATTTATCCTCGTTTTCATCTCACCCCTCTGCTCCAAAAGGTGATAAGCCTCGTCGATGAGGGGATAGTCCATGTCGTTTATGTCGTTGGGCTGAAGGGAGGTGAGACCGTAGGATGCGGCGTACTCCATGCCCTTTTTGAGATATTTCGCCACCGTTTCGGCGTCGGGCCTCGGCACGGCGCCCTCCACAAGACCCATGGCGCGCTCTGTGAATATGCCGCTGAGTCTGCCCTTTTCGTCTCTTCTTATCTCTCCGCCCGAAACAGCAGGAGTGTTTTCATCTATGCCTGCCTTTTCAAGGGCGAGAGAATTGCAGGTCAGCATATGACCGCAGGCTCTTCTCAGTATAATGGGGTGGTCTTTGGAGACCTCGTCCAGATCGTCTATCGTCAAAAGGCGTTTTTCGCCCTCGAAATAGTCCTGATTCCAGCCTCTGCCCGTGACAAAAGCGCCCTTTTCCACATTGTTGTTTTTGATAAAGTCGGCGGTGCGCTTTTTGACCTCGTCTATCGACTTGCAGCCCAAAAGATTGACAGAAAGCAGGTGCTTTCCGAGGCCCATGAGGTGCAGATGGCTGTCGTTGAAGCCGGGTACGACGGTCTTGCCCTCAAGGTCAAAGGCCTTTGCCCCCTCGGCTCTCATTGCCGCGGCGTCGCCCATGGCCAGAATTACGCCGTTTTCCTCCAAAAGAGAGTGGGTAAAGCCGCTGCCTGTGTAGATATTGCCGTTGAAATAGAGTGTTTTCATGTTTTTATCCCCTTATATGTTGGAAACTATCATCCAAACTCCCGAGAGAGCTATGACGCCGTAGACCAGCTTTTTAAGCTGATTGGAATTGATTTTTTCGACCACTTTTCCCGCTACGAATATGCCGAGCATCATAGCCGCATAGCCTGCGAAGAAGAGCGGCAGGATTTCGGCGGTAATTATGCCCTTGAAAACCCTGATAAGGGTGTTATATGCTCCCGTTATGAAGAAAAAGGTCTGGCATGTGCCGAAATACTGCTCTTTGGTGTCGGTAGCCGAAAGGTAATATATGACCATGGGAGGGCCTCCGATGGCAAAAAAGCCCGACAGCATGCCCGACATGACGCCGACGACGGCGGCTGTGGGGAGATTTGGCTTTATCTTTATCTTGCCGTTAAAGAACATGAAGTAAATAGCGAGAATGACAAGAAACACCCCGAGATAGCCCTTTAAAAAGCTGGTGTCCATATTGGTCGAGATGTTTATGCATACGGCGCTGGTGACAAGATAGAAGATTATCGGCAGAAATATCAGCTTCCACCTGATGTGTTTTCGGAATTTATAGACTATTCCGAACTGTCCGAACATGGAGATCATGGACGAAAGTCCCACGCCCGTCAGATAGGGCAGGATATTCGGGAAAAATATCATGACGAATATTCCGTATCCAAAGCCCGTCGAGCCATGGATAAATCCTCCCATCGTCGACACAAGGGCGACGATCAGCATGGTTATCTCTGTTGAAAATGGCATTGTTGTGTTCCCCCTAAAATTACTGTTTTACAGACCGAAAAGCTCGAGCTGGCTCAAAAGGCTGGTGATTATGAGCTTATTGCCCATTTTCTCACGGAAAGTGGCGGTTTTTTCCTTTCCCGCGCTTCTCAGCCGGGCAAGAGAGGCGGAAAGTGCCTGATTCTGCTCCTCGAGGCTCTTTTTCATCTCCTCAAAGCGCCACAGCCTTTCTGCGGCGTCGCCCTCAAAGCCCTCGGGAGAAACTGCGAGGCTTTCACTTTTTATAAAATACTTTCCGTCCTTTAAAAAAGCGTATCTTTCCATAGAGAGTTCCCCCAAATCACTTCGGTCATATTCCATATCATTATGTATATTTTAGCATATTTTGCACCGCTGTGCAACATAGGCAAATAAAAAATCCCCTTGCATCAAGGGGATTTTTGTCTATACTCTTCTTATTCCTCTCTTCCTTGAGGAAGGCAGGATTTCGCTCTCGGGCACAGGGGGAGTTCTGAGGTTTAAAATCTCTCGCTTTTCCCCTGCGAATTTTTCCGAAAAGCTCTTGATTCTCTCGAGGGTATCCTCCTCGTTTTCGCCTATTACAAAGGAGGAAAAGCTCTCGGGAGCGCCGTGCTTTGTCAGCATTTCTGCGGCGTAGGACATGAGCTCCCTGTTCTTTTTCTCCCTTCTGAGAGCTTCAAGCTCTCTTCTTTCATCATCCTTGAGTATTTCCACTAAAACTTATCTCCTTCCGACGGATTGTTGATTATTCCCAGCGCCGCAAGGACGGCGCACACAAGTCCGAAAATCTCGGCGCTGGTCTGAGATGCGGCGTCAGCCGCCTCGCCGAGACCGAAAAATCTCATAACCATGAGGATAAGAGCCGCCAGAGAGCTCCAGAGAATGGGGCTTTTAAATCTGTTCTGTTTCACCTTGTTTCTCCTTTTCAAGTCGTCTCATTTCCTCGGGCACATCTTTTACAAAGGGCAGCAGCTCGAGTCTGGTCTTTCTCGATACTATGTCGGAAACTTTGGAGATGTTGCTGCATATCTTTTCCACATCCTGGGGAAGATTTTTATAGAAATTCAGCTTCATTCCCTCGGTCACATCCTTGTATCCCCAGTAAAGGCCCAAAACCCTTGCCAGCTCCCTTACGGCGGGGGCAAAGCATCGCTGTTTCTGGCTTCTCGACTGCTCTATGCCCCAAAGCTTATACTCCATGGCTACGCCCGAAACATTGCCCGCAAAGCTCTCGTCGGAGAGGTCGGGGGTCTTTGTCACCATGAGCATGTCCTTCATGAGGGTGCTTTTAAGGCTGTCGATGGCGGCGGGGGTGACATTTTTCACCACGAACTCGGCCTTGCCGTTTTCCGAAAGGGACAGCACCCTTGAGCGGTTGGCCTCGTCGATGTCCTCCTTTGTGGTGCCCTGCATGCCGTAGAGGGCGAGGAAAGCCGTCGCCACCGACTGCATGTCGTCCATAGCCCCCGAAAGCAGCAGGTTGTAGGCGTCCATGAGGGAGATCACAGGCTGAAAATCTCCCGTCCTGTCGGGGTTGTTTTTAAACTCCACTATGGGTATCGCCCCCAAAGGCAGGCGGTTCAAGGGAGAGGTCTCTATCCTTCTGTCTCTGTATTCAAAGGCTCTGACCCCTTCCCCTGTGTATATCTCACCCGAAAGGGTGCGGCCCTTTGTGCCCTTGAATTTTACCACGGCGGCCTGATTTCCCTCTTCGTCCTCGACGGCAAATGTCTTTTCGGGGTCGAGGCGCACAGTCCTTATGCCGCCGTTTTCCGCCTTTACCATGGCGAAAGCCGTGCCGTATATGCTGGCGTCTCTCGCCGCCTCAAAGAGCATGGGCTCCAAAACCTCCCTCAGCATGGGCGCCGCCTTTTCGCCCATGGAGCCGCTCTCAAAGTCAAAAGTCATGGGCACTCCCATGAAATAACCCGTGTGGACATCGGTTATGTAGCGGCAGATGTTGGAGCGCAGTATGTTGTTGGGTCTGCCCGGCACGGCTCGGCCCTTTGTCACAGGCTGTTCGCCCCTGTAATAGGCGGCGAGAGCCTCCCTTTCGGGCAGCTTTTTCAAAAGAAACGCGAACATCTCCTTTTCCAAAAGCTCTTTTGTAATCTCTGTCATGTCTGTTCCTTTCTAAATTACAAGTCCTTTAAGGCATGCCGTTTCGGTCTTTCTGCAAAGGGACACACAGCCCTCCAGAGCGTCGGGGCCGTCGTCGTATGCCCCCGAGGGAAAGTCCCAAAGCTGATTTAAAAGGGTCGTCTGCTCCTCCGAAAACAGCACATATTTGTTTTTTATATAGGGCTGGAGAGACTGCACGCGCATTATCTTGTCGGACACCGTCCTGACCTCGCACACGGGCAGATATATTCCCCTTTTTGCGCTCTCTTTGGAGAGCTGTTCCTTCAAAAACCACTGAAACTGGTTGACCTCGGCGCCGTAAAGACGGTATTTCTTGCCGTAAAGCCTCTTTATCCTCTCGGCGTGGGAGAGTATGTCCTCCAAAATGGCGTCGGGGTGGCGCCTTGCTATGTCGGCGTTTTCCACATACATGACACCCGTCTCGCGATTTTTGGCTATGGTGATTAAAGCCGAATAGTCGGAAGACGCCGTCTTGCCCAGAGACGGGTCACAGTAGCCGTAAAAGTCGAAGCAGTCCCTTTTGAAGTCCTCGTCCTTGTAGTATCCCGTCCACTCTTTTGGAAAAAGAGCGTCGGAGCGGTCGGAAGGGGTGTTCTGCATCTCGGCGGAAAATGCCGCCTCGCCCTCGGAGAGCCTCATCATCATAAGGCTGTCATAGGGCATCTTTTCGCTCCACAGCACCTTTGTGCCCTCAAGCATCTCCTTTTTGTGGCTTTTGAAAAAGCTGTCGGCGGTGCTCTCCCTGTCTGGGTCTGCCATATTCAGATAGAGCTTTTCCCACTTTTCCCAAAGGGGACTCTGAGAAAAACTCTCGACAGCCCTGTAAACCTTTGAGACATAGGCGGCGTTTTGCAGAAGATTTGCCAAAAGGCTGTCCTTATGGAGCACAGTGCCCACAAAGACTATGTCTGTGTAGTAATCTCCCGCCTTTGACACGGCGGAAAAATACCACGACGCCAGTTTTCGGCGGCTTTCGGCGCTTCTCACATCTTCGTCGTTCTCTATGTCGTCCAGGATTATGAGGTCGGGGCGGCGGTCGATGTGGCGGCGGCCTCTCAGCTTCTGTCCGCTGCCCATGGCGTCTATTCGGCAGCCGTTTTTGAGCACCACCGAGTTGTTTTTCCATATCTTGCCCTTCTGTTCGCCGAAATCCTCCAGTATCTTTTCGTTTTCGGTCAGCTCGTGCTTTATGCTGTCCAAAAAATATACCGCCTGGCTCTCGGTGTCGGATATGAGGATTATGTATTTCTTATAGCCCATGAGGGCGGCGTGGAGGGCGCACATCAGACTTATAAGTGTGGATTTGGCGTGACCTCTCGGGGCTGCCAAAACTATCTTGCTGCCCCTTGCGTTAAACCCCTTTTCGCCCTTTTTCACCTTGTGCACCTTTTTGCTCCAAAGCCTCGATATCTCACGGTGAAAAGGGGGACTTTTCACCGAAAAATAATGGGGCAGATATATTCTGCCGAACTCCTCGGGGCTTTTGAATGCCGCCTCGTTCACAGAGGTCTCCCCACAAGTATTTCGTATATTTTGGTCAGTTTGGAGTCGATGGAGCTTTGAAACCTGACAAAATCTTCGTATTTCATGTAATTGTCCCTTATGGAGGCTATCTCCTTGCGGAAAAACTCGTCGCTTTTTGTGTGCTCTTTTCCCAGAGAGTCCAGATCCTCGATAAGTCTTTTTACAAAAAAGCCCATCACTCCGCAAAACGCCGTTATCAGATAATAAAATATATTGTCGTTTACGCTCATCTCTCCTTTCCCGCCTTGCGGTCTCATTATAACCTGCCCTTTATGCAAAAAACCAATAAAACATTTCACAAATAAACAAAATGCCGATTGACAAAGGGCAAGAAAAGTTATATTATTATATTGTTAAGGCATAACTTAAATTATTGAAAGGGTGTTTAATATGTACAATTTTGACAAATTGCTGGATCGTCATAATACAAACAGCACAAAGTGGGACACCTTGGAAAGGCTCTACGGCTCCAAAGATGTAATCCCCATGTGGATTGCCGATATGGACTTTGAGTGCCTGCCCGAGATAGTCGAGGCTGTCACAAAGCGCGCCTCCCACCCCACCTACGGCTATTTCTTCCCGCCGGAGGGATACTATCAGAGCATTATAGACTGGAATAAAAAGAGAAACGACTTTGACATAGCCAAGGGCGACATCGTCCCCGTTCCCGGCTGCGTCGCCGCCACAACCTTTGCCATCTGGGCTCTCACAAATGTCGGCGAAAAGGTTCTTCTCCACACCCCCATCTATCATCCCTTCTACGCCTCGATAAGAGACAGCGGACGCCAGATTGTAACATCCGACCTTGTTCAGGACGAAAACCTCAAGTATAACATAAACTGGGAGGATACCGAGGAAAAGCTCAAGGATCCCAAGTGCACAATGATGATCCTCTGCTCTCCCCACAACCCCGCAGGCCGCATCTGGACGAGAGAAGAGCTTGAAAAACTCGTGGAGCTGTGCGACAAGCACAATGTAAAGATCTTCTCCGACGAGATTCACTCCGACCTTATCCTGAACGGCAAGCACATCCCCTATCTCGCAGTAAACGAAAAGGCAAAAGAGATCGGCTTCATGGTTGCCGCTCCCTCCAAGACCTTTAACATAGCAGGCCTCAAATCGTCCTTCTTCGTAGTTCAGAACGACGCCATGATGGCCAAGCTCAAAAACTTCTACAACATATTCCACATCGGCGTAGACCTTTTGGCAACTCTTGCCACAGAGGCCGCCTATACACACGGCGGACAGTGGGTCGATGAGCTGTGCGTATACCTCAGAAAGAACGCCGAGTTCGTAGTCGACTACTGCAACAAGAACACCAAGATAAAGGCTTTCGTACCCGAGGCCACATTCCTCATGTTCCTCGACTTCTCCGCTTACGGACTTTCCCATGAGGAAATTGCCGAGAAGTGCAAGAAGGCAGGAGTCGGCATGAACGAAGGCTCCATGTTCGGCGAAAAGGGCAAGATGCACATGAGAATGAACATCGGTACGCCGAAGCATGTCATCGAAGATGCACTCAATCGCCTGCACAACGAGTTCGACAAATAATTTTGTGTAAAAGAGCGTCCTTTCGGGCGCTCTTTCTGCATATCCATATTAAAAAAAGGAGGAAAACACAATGTTTGATCTTTCCCATGTGACGGTAAGCGCCATAACCGAAACCCCCGAAAGCGAATTCATCGCAAGACGCAAAAAGGTCGACAGGATTTTGGAGCAAAAGGGTCTTGAGGGCATGATTTTCTTCTCGGCCTCCTCGATCTTCTACCTTACGGGCTCGGCCCTTATTCAGACCGAACGCCCCGTGGTCTACATATACCGCGCCGCAGGCGACAGCGCACTTCTGGTGCCCCGCCTCGAGCTGGAGCACGCCGCCCATCACACAAAAAACTGCAAGGTGACCTGCTATCCCGAATATCCGGGCGAGCGCCACCCCATGGAGTTTTTGAAGGACATTGTAAAGGAACTGGGCATCGAAAAGTCAAACCTCGGCGCCGACGCCGACGGAGCCCCCGCCGTGAGCGGCTATAAAGGCCCCCGCCTTTCGGAGATTTTCCCCGACATGAAGCTGACCTTTATGCCGAGAATGATCACCGAGATGAAGATCCACAAATCCCCCTTTGAAATAATGCTCATGAAGGAGAGCGCAAGATGGGGCAATCTCGCCCACATGCTGCTTCAGGAGTACACCGTGGCGGGCAAGGACGAGATAGAGGTTTCCACAAGGGCCTCCTCCGAAGCCACAAAGGTCATGCTCAAGACTTTGGGCCCGGGTTATAAGATGACCTCCTACGACGGAAAGGGCGCCCACGCAGGCTACCGCGGCCAGATAGGCCCCAACTCCTATTTCCCCCACTCCACCACCGCAGGCCTTGTATTCAAAAAGGGCGACACTCTGGTGACGGGCGCCAGCGCCAGCGTTTTGGGCTACACCTCCGAGCTGGAGAGAGTCATGTTTGTCGGCGAGCCCTCCAAGGAGCAGGAGAAGTTCTATAACTACGCCGTAGAGGCTCAGAAGGCCGCCTACTCCCAGATAAAACCCGGCAGAAAGTGCTCCGATGTGGACAAAGCCATGATGGAGTTCTTCAAGGAGAACGACCTGATGAAATACTGGCGTCACCACACAGGCCACTCAATAGGCACGGGCGGACACGAATCCCCCTTCTTCGATGTGGCCGACGACAGCCTTATAGAGCCCGGTATGTGCTTCACCGTTGAGCCCGGTCTCTATGTAGAGGGTCTCGGCGGCTTCCGCCTTTCCGACACACTGGTGGTCACCGAAACGGGCTTTGAGCTCATCACCTATTATCCCACCGACATCGACAAGGTCATCTGTGACAGATAGTTTTGCAGACAACTCCTCAAATAAAAAAACCACCCCTCCGGGTGGTTTTTTATTTATCAGAACTGCACACACTTGAAATTCAACCATAAGGAATAAGTATATTATCCGATCCTGCACCCGTAGGGAACGACTTTTATGTCGTTCCGTTAGGATTTGCGGAAGGATGGGGCTTTGCAGAGGGGTTTTATTATGCTTTTCTTTATTCGTCCTCGAGGTGGGCGAAGCGCTTGCCGCCTGCGGCATATACCGATATGACGGGCAGCATCTCCACAAAGGAAGTGGGGGAGTTTTGAGCCAAAAAGCGCTTTATGGCCATGGCCTGAGAGGGGGAACACACGCAGGAAAGCTTTATCCTGCTCTCATGGGTATAGGCGCCCACCACATTGTAGACCGTGACGCCGCGGCCGATGTCCTTGATTATGTAGTCGCACACTCTTTCGTAGTCGGGGGTGATTATCTCCACCTTGTAGAGCTTTGTGCCGAGACCGAACATGACATAGTCCATGATCTTGTTGCTGACAAAGTGGTTTATAAAGGCGTAGAGGGCGATTTTCGTGCTGAAGGTGAAGGCGCAGGATAAAAGGATCAGGGCGTCTATAACCAGCATTATCTTGATGACGGTGAAGTTTTTGAACACCTTTTTCTGGAGTATCGCCGAAAGGGTATCTGTGCCGCCGTAGGTGTAACCGCGCCTTAAAACTATGCCGATGCCGAAGCCGTAGAACACGCAGAAGAAAACCGAGGCCAAAAACATGTCGTCCTGAATGAAATTGAGCTTCATGTTCTCAAAAATCAGCAGGATATTGGGGTATACAAGGGTTACGCACACGATTTTCGCGCAGGCCGCCTTGCCCAAAGTAAAGAAGGCGGCAATCAGTATGGCGACGCTTATGCCGTAGTAGAGATAGGAGTAGTTGATGTGAATAAACTGCTCTAAAATCTTTGACACACCCAAAAGTCCGCTGGTAGTCATTCCGTTGGGGGTGAGGATACAGGCGACGGCAAAAGCCGTGCTGCAAAAGCCTGCCAAAAGGCAAAAAATATCACCCACAAGTTTTCTGACCTTGGGGCTTTTTATGACATCTGCCATAGTGATTATCTCCTTCTGATTTTATAAAATACACTGATATGATTATAGCATATAATTTTTTAAATCTCAACGGATAAATTTAAAAAGTTGACATTTTTTTGCCTTTTTTGCCTTTTTAAAGAACTTTTTGTGTAATTATTAACAATGATGATTTCTCTCCGCCTTTTATAGACTTTTAAAATATTTCTTGATATGAGCGTCCCTTTGGTGTAAACTTTATTTAGACAAAGGCAAAGGAGAATGAACAATGTATACCTGTACAAAATGCGGCCAGATGGGCTGCACCTCAAAGGATCTTGACAAAACACTGCCCCACTGTCCCTCCAAGGATATGGATATTCAGGACGCCGCTTTAAAAGAATACCAAAAGAAAGATATTCACGACATCGCCTATCGCTCGGCATGCACCGAGGCGGGAGGCTACGGCGTCGACACCCGCCTTGTGGAGATAGTCAAATTTTTAAAGGGCATGGAGTGCAAAAAAATCTGCCTTGCTTTCTGCAAGGGTCTCACCCTCGAGGCCCGAGAGGTGGCCAAGATTTTGGAGCACCACGGCTTTGAGGTGGTGTCGGTCATATGCAAAAACGGCGCCGTGCCCAAAGCAGACATAGGCGTTGAGGACGAAAACACCCTTTCGGGCAGCGCAGAGAACGAAGTCATGTGCAACCCCATAGGTCAGGCCATGACTTTAAACAAGGAAAAGACCGATTTCAACATAATAATGGGTCTGTGCGTCGGTCACGACACCCTGTTTCTCAAGTATGCCGAAGCCCCTGTCACGGTGTTCGCCGTCAAGGACAGAGTCACGGGACACAATCCCCTCGCCGCCGTATACTGCGCCAACAGCTACTACAAAAAGAAGCTGTACGGAGAAAACAAATAGCCTTCAAAAAAGCCTCCCGAGGGAGGCTTTTTTCATATTTTCGGAATTTTATCCAAAGTTTCCACAGGCTGTTGACATTTTTCGCCGGTTGTGTCATAATGGCATTAGTATATATTTTAAGGAGTGGGTGCCGTGTCGTCTGCCAAAAGGTTTCAAAAGCTCTCAGACATAATTTTTATGATAAGATACCGCCGTCTGAGCGAGAGTCAAAGACTTCAAAAGGGCTATCTGATATGCCTTGTCTCCTTTGTTCTCTATCTTTTTCACCTGTGGCTTCTGTTTCTGCCTTTAGACCGTTCGGTTTTCGCACTTTTCTCCCTGCCTCTGCACTGTTATCTGATTTTTGTCAACATGACGGTGCTGTTTTCCCTTTTGACGGCCGAAAAGAGCAGGGGAAGCGGATTTATAAGGCTTCCGCTGTTTGTTTTAAGCGGACTTTTTTCATTCAGCATGGTCTTTACCCTCTTTTCACAGCTTATGTCATTGATTTTCATTTCGTAATAAAAAGCCTCCGTCGGGAGGCTTTTTTATTTGCGGTATTTTTGGAGAATGAGCGAGACTTCTTTGACTTTTTCTGCCGTCGAAATCGGCTTTAAAAATATAGCTCAAATAGTTGTAATCCCTCACCTTCGGCGTCAGGCTCACATAAAGCTCGTCGTCACAGAAAAACAGTACAGCACGGCTCATGGGCATGATCAGCTCAATATTGCCGTAAGGGTATGGAGAAAAGCCTTCGCTCTCTTTGAGTTTTATGGTTTTTATAAAATCCATCACGGCTTTTTCGTCCTCCTCTGTCATTTCGGTCTTTTTTGGGGCAAAGGAAGCTTCGGTAAAGACCGAGATTTTTTCTGCGAGAGAGGGTGTCCACAAAAAACGCCCTCCCGCTATGAAATATATCAGCCAGCAGGCGAAAAAGCATATGATAAGGTTTTTTATAACCTTTTTTGAGAAGTATGTCATCTTTTCACCTCCGATATTATTTTCCAAACCTTACTGTAAAGCTCCTCATCGTGGCTCAGCAAAAAGCGGTAAAACTCCTTTCCGTCGGATTTTCTGTATACGCACATATATAAATAACCGGGATTTTCGCTGCACACCACAGTAGAGGTATAATTTTTCGATTCAAACCAAATAACAACTTCGGCAGAACAGGTCACAGGCAGATCGTCCTGCCGGCCTTTTACCGTAAAGCTGTCAAACCACCTGTTCAAAATCTCCTCGTCTTTGCCTTCAAAAGCGTTGACGGAAGATTCTCTTCCGATTTCCACAGGGTTTTCTCTGTAATCCTTTATGGCGCGAATCGCCGCATAGTGGCGGCAGGGCGTAAAGATCATATATATAAAACAACAGGCGAAAAGACACAGCAAAAGATTTCTCTCGGCGGATTTTGAGATATATCGCAGCTTTTTCATGGTGTCACCCCCTGTTTTTGCCTTTGTAATAAAGACAAAAATACAGCCGAAAAAGGGACAGGATTTTAAAATAAATATCAGAACCTGTACCCGTAGGGAACGACCCCGTGTCGTTCCGCTATGATTTATCACCCTGCAAACCTTACGGAACGACATACAGTCGTTCCCTACAAAATAAGCTTAAAATCTGTGCCGTATCAGCTCACACAAAACCCAAAAACACACAAAAAAGCCCGAGGGATAAACCCTCGGGCTTTAATTTATACTGCTTTAAGTTTTAAGCTATTAGCAGCCGAACTCTGCGCGGCGCTTCATGAGCTCATACTTCTCCTTAGCGGCAACTTCAGCCTTTGCGAAGAGCTCCTCAGCACGCTCGGGGAACTGACGCATAAGACCTGTGTAACGAACCTCGTTCTGGAGGAACTTTCTGTAATCTGCCAGGTTGGGCTCCTTGCTGTCAAGCTGGAATCCGTTCTTGCCCTCGGCAACAAGGCGAGGATCGTAACGGAAGAGGTGCCAGTAACCGGACTCGACGGCAAACTTGATCTCGGACTGAGAGTTTGTCATGCCGCCCTTGAGGCCGTGCATCTCACAGGGAGCGTAGCCGACGATAAGGGAGGGACCGTTGTAGCTCTCGGCCTCAACGATAGCCTTAACTGTCTGCTGGAGGTTAGCGCCCATACCGACCTGTGCAACATATACATAGTGGTAAGCGATGGCGATACCTGTGAGGTCCTTCTTAGCGATAGCCTTACCTGCTGCTGCGAACTGAGCTGTCTGGCCGATCTGTGTGGACTTGGAAGCCTGACCGCCTGTGTTGGAGTAAACCTCTGTATCGAAGACAAAGATGTTGACATCTTCGCCGGAAGCGATAACATGGTCAAGTCCGCCGTAACCGATATCATATGCCCAGCCGTCGCCGCCGAAGATCCAGATGGACTTCTTAGCGAGGAAGTCTTTGTACTCGAGGACAGCCTTTGCCTCTTCTGTGCCTGCTTTTTCAAGAGCAGCTACGAGAACTTCTGTTGCCTTGCCGTTCTTCTGGCCGTCTGTCATTGTTTCGAGCCAGTTCTCGCAGGCAGCCTTCATGTTGTCGCAGGAAGTTGTGTCGGCGATATCCTTGATCTTCTTAGCCATTCTATCTCTGAGCTGTCTTACTGCGATAGCCATACCGAGACCAAACTCAGCGTTGTCCTCGAAGAGGGAGTTAGCCCAAGCCGGACCCTTGCCGAGCTTGTTGACTGTGTAAGGTGTAGCAGGTGCGGAGCCGCCCCAGATGGAGGAGCATCCTGTTGCGTTAGCGATATACATTCTGTCGCCGAAGAGCTGTGTTACGAGGCGAGCATAAGCTGTCTCGACGCAGCCTGCGCAGGCGCCCGAGAACTCGAGCATCGGCTGACGGAACTGAGAGCCCTTGACTGTGTTCGTCGGGAATGCGTCAAACTCTTTGTTTGTCACATTCTCAACAGCGTAGTTGAACACTGCCTGCTGGTCGTGCTGAGACTCCTGAGGCTTCATGGAGAGAGCCTTGACAGGGCAGATGTTTACGCAGAGGCCGCAGCCCATGCAGTCGAGGGGAGAAATAGCCATTGTGAACTGGAGGTGTCCGAGGTCCTTGCCGACCATTGTCTTTGTCTTGATCTGGGAGGGAGCGTTCTTGAGCTCTTCCTCTGTCAGAGCGAAGGGACGGATTGTGGCATGGGAGCAGACCATGGAGCACTGGTTACACTGGATACATTTCTGAGCATCCCATTCGGGGACATCAACGGCAACGCCGCGCTTCTCGTAAGCGGAAGCACCCTGCGGGAATGTACCGTCGGGCATACCCATGAATGTGGAAACGGGGAGAGAGTCGCCCTTCTGAGCGGAAACGGGATTGAGAATCTCCTTGACGAACTTGACGAGCTCGGGACGGTTGCCCTTTACCTCGGGCTCAACTGTGTCGTCAACGAGGTTTGCCCACTCAGCGGGAACTTCAACCTTGTGAAGAGCCTTGTAGCCTGCGTCGATGGCGGCATAGTTCATGTTGACTATGTCCTCACCCTTCTTGCCGTAGGACTTGAGGGCAGCTTCCTTCATGTATTTGATTGCCTCGTCGATGGGAATGATGCCCGAGAGGGCAAAGAAAGCGGACTGCAGAATTGTGTTAGTACGCTTGCCCATGCCGATCTCACGAGCGAGGTCGATAGCGTTTACGATGTAGAAGTTGATGTTGTTCTTGGCGATGTAAGCCTTTACCTTGTTGGGGAGGTAATCAGCAAGCTCTTCGGGCTTCCACTGGCAGTTGAGAAGGAATGTGCCGCCCGGCTTTACATCCTGTACCATGTCGTACTTTGTGATGTAGGAGGGGTTGTGGCATGCTACGAAGTTTGCCTTTGTTACAAAGTATGTGGAGCGGATGGGGGAATCACCGAAACGGAGGTGAGACACCGTGATACCGCCTGTCTTCTTGGAGTCGTATGCGAAGTAAGCCTGTGCATACTTATCTGTGTGGTCGCCGATGATCTTGATGGAGTTCTTGTTGGCGCCGACAGTACCGTCACCGCCGAGACCCCAGAACTTACATGCGACTGTACCCTCTGCGGAAACATCGGGGCAGTGGGGATCCATGGGGAGGGAGAGGTTTGTGACATCGTCCACGATACCCAGTGTGAACTGACGCTTGGGATTCTCCGACTTCATGTTGTCGTATGTTGCGAAGATAACGGACGGAGGAACATCCTTGGAGCCGAGACCGTAGCGGCCGCCTGTTACATTTGCCTTGACGCCTGTCTGAGCAAGAGCTGTGACAACATCAAGATAGAGGGGCTCGCCCAGTGCGCCGGGCTCTTTTGTTCTGTCGAGAACAGCAATGTTCTTGACTGTCTTGGGGAGAACTGCTGCGAACTTCTCAGCAACGAAGGGACGGTAGAGGCGGACTTTTACGAGACCGACCTTCTCGCCGTGAGCCATCTTGTAGTCGATGACTTCCTCGATTGTGTCGCAGACAGAACCCATGGCAACGATGACATTCTCTGCGTCCTCTGCGCCGTAGTAGTTGAAGAGGCCGTAGTTTGTGCCGATCTTCTCGTTGACCTTGTTCATGTACTCCTCAACTACTGCGGGAAGAGCGTTGTAGTAGCTGTTGGAAGCCTCACGGGCCTGGAAGAAGATATCGGGGTTCTGAGCTGTGCCGCGGAGAACGGGATGCTCAGGAGAGAGAGCTCTCTGACGGAACTCTTTGATTGCGTCGTAGTCGACCATATCGGCGAGATCCTTGTAATCCCAGACTTCGATCTTCTGGATTTCGTGAGATGTACGGAAACCGTCGAAGAAGTGAAGGAAGGGAACTCTGCCCTTGATAGCGGAAAGATGAGCAACTGCGCCGAGATCCATAACCTCCTGGGGGTTAGAAGATGCCAGCATAGCGAAACCTGTCTGACGGCAGGCCATAACGTCACTGTGGTCACCGAAGATGGACAGTGCGTGTGTAGCCAAAGCACGGGCAGAGCAGTGAATTACACCGGGGAGAAGCTCACCGGCGATCTTGTACATGTTGGGGATCATCAGGAGAAGACCCTGAGATGCTGTGAATGTGGTTGTCAGAGCACCTGCTGTAAGAGAGCCGTGAACAGCGCCTGCTGCGCCGCCTTCGGACTGCATCTCGACAACCTTGACTTCCTGACCGAAAATGTTTTTCTGTCCTACTGCGCTCCAGGAGTCTGTGAGCTCAGCCATTACAGAGGAAGGAGTGATAGGGTATATCGCTGCGACTTCCGTAAAGGCATAGGATACATGAGCGGCAGCGTTGTTGCCGTCCATGGTTTTCATTTTTCTTGCCATTTAACTTTGTCCTCCATTATTTATTGGATTGAAATTATTATTATCCTACTATTCTATATCTTAACAAATAAACGAAAAATAATCAAGTGTTTTTTCCTTTAAAATTGTTCTTTTTGTTTTAATATTTTAAGTCTTTGCCCCATCTTTTCCTTTTTGGGGCAGAAGAGGTTAATTTTTCCGAAAGTCTGTGTTTAAACGCGCGGCAGGGAACGGCAGACGCCGTTCCCTTTAAAACTCGTTTCAGTTCAGTATTTTGTCAAATTCTTTATAACCTGCTCCCTCGATCTCCATAGTGCAGACCCCTATATCGTCGAATTTACGCCTTAAGACCGGTATTTTTACTCTTGTCGTCACCCCAAAAGCCGTTTCTCCCATATATGTCACAGTATGAGTGCAGAGAGCCGAATCTATTTTTATAAGACTGCCTGCCCCTATCAGCATACCCGAATGCTCAGCCTTCACCGCCTTTGTGCCCTTGAGCATATCCTTCAAAGCCCGCTCCTTTTCGTCATTCAGCCTGTGCCAGTCGTTTTCCATAGTGAGTGGGGAGTTATTCTCATATATCGTGCTTTTCTCTATTATCAGGTCGCTCCACAAAAGCTTATAGGTGTTTGCATTGACGACAAATCCCACAAGTATGAATAGAATCCACCCGGCGAAAAAACAGAGGAGAAAGTTCTTTTTCAGAGACTTTGCAAAATACTTCATATTCTCACCCTGCCTTACATCTCAGGTCGAGAACCTTTTGCCAGAGCTCTTTGTCGTGTTCTTCTATGGTATAGCCGAACTCCCATATACTTTCGTCCTGGTTTTTTTGAAAAACAAGACCGTAAACCACTCCGTCATATTCATAAAAGCCGAAATATGCCCCCGAATCGGGCATTTTTATAGAAACATCTGCGCCCTCTCCTATAAGATCATATCCGCCGAGGCTAAGCTTTACGGTGCGCGCCCAGTCTTTTACGGTTTTCTCGGCTTCGCCCGTCAAAACTTCGCCCATCATAGACACCGTGCTGTCCTCAATATCGGAGTTTTTCCACAGATATCCTCCCCGGGCGGTGTAGGTTATCTGAAAGAGCACCCACCCGGCGAAAAAGCACAGGGCAAGGTTTTTCAAAATCGATTTAGCGAAATATGCTGTTTTCATGGCTACACCTCCTCTGTTTGTATCATAGACAAACGAGAGGGCAAAAAGGGGACAGGGTTTAAAACCCTGCCCTTTAATTATTGAGTTTTCCTCCTGTAAAGAGATATGATCTCCTGCACCTCGTCTGCAAGCTCCCCGCCGCCTTTTGCCGTAAACACGCCTTCGCCCTCTGCTCCGAAAGGCGGAGTTATCGACAGAAGGGCATCGAAACCGCCGTCTGCGAGAGATATCCGATAGGTAAAGAGGGCTGTCTCCAGCTTTATGCCGTGCCGCTGAGTGACCCCCGAGCCGTAAATCAGCAGATCTTCACATTCCAAAGTGTTCAGCCACCTCTTTATAAGGTCGGAATGTTCCTTTTCCGCTTTAATCCAGCTGTCGTCCAAATCACAGGGGGCGTTTATGTATATCTCCCCGAAATTCACCGCCAAAGGATTCCACAAAAGCCGCAGATATTCCCCCGTAATCAATCCGTATATGACAAAACAGGCCAAAAGACACAAAACAAGGTTTTTCATCGTCTTTTTCGAGAAATACCTCATGTTCTCACTCCCGATCCGATTTTAAAACGATCTCCCGCACCTCTAAAGTTCCTCTTTTCCGCCGAATATCTCTGTCCACATCTCCTGAAACAGCTCGTTGTCGTGTCTTACCGCATATGCCCCCATAGTCTCCTCGTCCGATATCCTTTTCACCGAGATGAGCACATTGTCGGGATAAGAATTTCCGATGCGAAACACCCTTATACGGTACTTTTCCGATTGATATACAAGTATATCGTCATAATGTCCGACGATAAGAGAAGTCTGACAGTACTTGATACGGCAGCTTTTGAACCATCGGTCGGCAAGCTCGGTCTGCTCTTCAGTCAAAGTTTTATCGGGAGCGTCAACCGTGACTTTTACGGGGTTTATCCTGTAATCCCACAGAGCGGCATAACCGCCCCAACCGCTACATGGTGCAAGCAGTTCATATATGAGCCAACAGGCGAAAAGCCACAGGACAAGGTTTTTCACAAGAGATTTTATAAAATATGCCGTTTTCATGGCTACACCTCCCGTCTCAGCCTATCATGTCACGGACTTTTTTCCACAGCTGTTCATCGTGCCGAACGCCGAAAGCATGTCTTTCGCCGTCCTTTTTATCTGTCACCTCAAGCAGTCCGCGGTTTGTGTCAAAGGGCACTATCGCACATTCATATCTCTCGGAATTTATTATTACACTTATCTCAGCTCCCAAAACCACGGCGTCATGGCTCATAATTTCGGTGGGATATACGGTTTTTATCCATTTTCTTGCAATTTCCCCATCTTCATCCGAAAGCTCCGCACTTCCCATATGCAATCGGCTTTTGACCTTTATCCCGTCAATCTCATCAAGGGCGTTTCGGGCTGTGCGGAAATCGTCATGGGTATATATGAAATACACCAGCCAGCAGGCGGCAAGGCACAGGATAACATTTTTTATAAAGACTTTAATTTTCATGGCCGCCCCTCCTCTCTTTGCAACATAGACAAACGAGAGGTCGAAAAGGGGACAAAAAAAAGACTTCCCGAAAGGGAAGTCTTTTGGGTTAAAACTCTTAGATTTTGCCCACCATGTGGCATGCCACGAAGTGGTTGGGCTTTACCTCCTTGAACTCGGGGGCAGACTGGGCGCAGATGTCCTTTGCATAGGGGCATCTCTGGCGGAATTTGCATCCGGGAGGTGTGTTGATGGGGCTGGGGATTTCGCCTTCCAGCTTTATGCGCTCTCTCGAGGCCTCCACATCGGGGTCGGCAATGGGAATTGCCGAGATGAGAGCCTTGGTGTAGGGGTGCATGGGCTCGTCATAGAGGTCATGGTTGGAGGCAAGCTCCACCATGGAGCCCAGATACATAACGCCGACTCTGTCGGAGA
Source organism: uncultured Eubacteriales bacterium (assembly GCA_905199135.1). Taxonomy (GTDB): domain Bacteria; phylum Bacillota; class Clostridia; order Oscillospirales; family Butyricicoccaceae; genus SIG471. The sequence goes on along the minus strand of CAJKFC010000001.1, from coordinate 10,580 downwards.
TGTGCTTGACCATGGAGAGGTCGTGGGAGATGAAGAGATAGGTGAGACCTGCCTCTTTCTGAAGCTTTATGAGCAGGTTGACTATCTGAGCCTGAATCGACACATCGAGAGCCGAGATGGGCTCGTCGCACACGATGAACTGGGGCTCTACTGCCAGAGCTCTGGCTATGCCTATTCTCTGACGCTGACCGCCCGAAAGCTCGTGGGCAAAGCGGTTTGCGTAGTCTGTTGTGAGACCGACCTTTAAAAGCAGCTCGTTGACCTTTTCGTTCTTGGCCTTTGTATCGAGCTTATAGTGGACATCGATACCCTCGGCGATTATCTCGCCTATTGTCATACGGGGGTCGAGAGATGCATAGGGGTCCTGGAAAATTATCTGTGCGCTCTTTTTGAACTTGAGGTTTTCCTCGCGGTGCTTTATCTTGGAGATGTCCTGACCGTCAAAGAGCACCTCGCCGCTTGTGGCGTCATAGAGCTTGATTATTGTGCGTCCGCAGGTGGTCTTGCCGCAGCCCGACTCACCGACGAGGCCCAGTGTCTCACCTTTTCTGATGTTAAACGAGACATTGTCGACGGCCTTGAGGATCTGCTTTTTGCCGACCTTAAAATATTTACAGAGGTTTTTTACCTCTACGAGATTTTGAGTGTTCATATTTTCGCTCATTTATTTGCCCTGCCTTTCGTAAAAAGACTCGACCTTAGGAGCTCTTTCGTCCATCAGCCAGCAGGATACGCTGTGTGTATCGGAAATCTTTGTGACGGGAGGCATTTTCTCCTTGCATATCTTCATGCAGTATTCGCATCTTGCGGCGAAGGGACATACCTCGAGGGGGAGAATAAGGTCCGGTGGTGTGCCCTTTAAGGAGTAGAGCTCCTTTTTGCTCTCGGTTGCAAGGCTGGGAGCAGAGGACAGGAGAGCCCATGTGTAGGGGTGGCGGCTCTCGTAGAATATCTCGCGTGCTGTGCCTCTTTCGATGACCTGACCTGCATACATGACCTGGATCTTGTCGGCAAAGTTTGCGACGACGCCCAGATCGTGGGTGACGAGAATGATACCTGTGTTGAGCTTGTCCTTGAGCTCTCTCAGAAGATCGATGATCTGAGCCTGAATCGTCACATCGAGAGCCGTTGTGGGCTCATCGGCTATGAGGATATGGGGAGAGCAGGAGAGGGCTATGGCTATCATGACTCTCTGGCGCATACCGCCCGAAAGCTCATGGGGATAGCTGTCGACTCTCTTTTCGGGAGAGGGGATGTTGACGAGAGAAAGTGTCTTGATTGTCTCCTCTCTGGCCTGCTTTTTGGACATGCCCTTGTGGAGAATAAGGCTTTCAGCGATCTGATCGCCTATTTTCATGGTGGGGTTAAGAGATGTCATGGGATCCTGGAAGATCATGGAGACATCCTGTCCTCTGTACTCGGACAGGCGCTTTTTGTCCATCTTTACGACATCTTCGCCCTTGAAGAGGATTTCGGAACCCTCTTTGATTACGGCGAAGGGAGGCTGCAAAAGGCGCAGTATGGCCTTTGCCGTAACTGTCTTGCCGCAGCCGGACTCACCGACGAAGGCCAGTGTCTCGCCCTCGTTCAGAGTAAAGTCGACGCCGCGGACGGCCTTGACTTCGCCTGCGTATGTGTTGAATGAAACTCTGAGGTTTTTTACCTCGAGTATTGTGTTATTCTTTTCCATCATTTACCCTCCCTTACTTTCTGAGTTTCGGGTCGAGGGCGTCACGAAGGCCGTCGCCCAAAAGTGTGAAGCACAGCATTGTGAGGGCTATCATAAGTCCCGGGAACAAAAGCTGATACGGATAGAACATGAACTCCTGCTGGGCAATGGAGGCAAGAGCACCCCAAGATGTGTTGGGAGGCTGAATGCCTATGCCGAGGTAGCTCAAAAATGCTTCGGAGAAGATGTATCCGGGAATATCAAAGGTGATTGCCACGATGATTATGCTCAGTGTGTTGGGCACAAGGTGGCGGATGATTATTTTAAAGGGAGCCACGCCCAAAGCCTTTGCGGCCATGACAAATTCCTGGCTCTTGAGCTGGAGCATCTGACCTCTGACAAGTCTTGCGATACCGCACCAGCCGGTGATGGTCATGGCGAAAATCAGGTTTCCTATACTCTGACCTCCCGTGACAACCGAGATGAGTATGACGACGATGAGGTAGGGGATAGAGGCTATAACCTCGACGATTCTCATCATTATGTCATCGACGATGCCGCCGCAGTAGGCAGATATACCGCCGTAGATACAGCCGACAGTCGATGTGACGAAGGCGCCTGTAAGACCTATGAGCAGCGAAACGCGGCCGCCCTGCCATACGCGGGAGAAGAGGTCTCTTCCCAGCTTATCGGTGCCGAACCAGTGCTCGCTGTTGGGGAACAGGTTGACGGCATTTTTGTCGACAGCCTCATAGGCGTAGCCGTTGATATGAGGACCGACGATTACCATTATTGTGAGGGCTATAAGGAGAAAGAGAGCCACTGTGGCCATTTTGTTCTCCTTGAGACGACGCCACACATCCTGGAAATATCCGATTCTCGGACGGGCGATTTTCTCGCTTTCGGAGGCGTCTATGCCAATTATTTCAAATTCGTTATTCACTCTTGATCTCCTCCCGTTACTTTATCTGTACGCTTCTGATTCTCGGGTCGACCAGCATGTAGAGAATGTCGACGACGAGCTGTACCACGACGAAAAGACAGGCGTAGAAGATTGTCGTACCCATTGTCATGGTGTAGTCGCGGTTGGTGATGGAGTTTACATAGTAAAAGCCGAGGCCCGGAATACCGAACATCTTCTCAATGACGAAGGAGCCTGTGAAGATGCCGACGATTCTGCCGCCCAGCATTGTGATGGCAGGGAGCAGGGAGTTTCTCATGACATGCTTTCTGATGACATTGAACTCGCTGACGCCCTTTGCGCGGGCTGTGAGGATATAGTCCTGGCTGAGTGTGTCAAGCATGCTGGACTTGATGTAACGGGCGTATGTGGCTATTGTACCGAGGCACATGACGGCCACGGGAATTATCATCTGAGAGGGTTTGCCCCAGCCGGATACCGGCACCCACTTGAGCTGGACGGCCAGTACATACTGCAAAAGGGAGGCCAGCACGAAGACGGGAATGGTGATACCCAGAATGGCTATGAACATGACGATGTAGTCGGGCCATTTGTTTTTAAACAGGGCCGCGATGATACCCAGGAAAACGCCTATGACAAGACCTATTATAAGGGCTCTGCCGCCCACTGCCGCAGATACGGGGCTTGTGGTGACTATGGTCTCTGTGACGCTTCTGCCGGGATAGCTGAGGGACTCGCCGAAGTCAAACTCGGTGATAAGGCCCTTCATATACATGATATACTGCTCTGAGAGAGGCTTGTCCAGGCCGTACTTGGCGTAGAAGTTTTCTCTCGTCTGCTCGGGCAGCTGCTGTGCCAGCTGAGCCAGCGGGTCGCCCGGAATGGAGCGCATGAGAAAGAATGTAGCTGTAATAATGACAAATATAGTTACAAACATATATCCCACACGGCGAGCTATATATTTTAACATAAGTTATGCACCTTTCAATTTTAAGTGTCCGCTGAGCGGTTTTTATCAAAATCAGTACGAAACAAGCTGTGCTACCTTTGGGGTAACACAGCTTGCAGTATTAACTTTCAGGCGATTCTGTCAATAAATTAACAGATTGTTTTAAATTATTCGCGGCCGGAAGTAAAGCCTGTCATAACGCCTATGTTGGACATAGCCAGCTGGCTGAGGCCCTGTACATAGTCATAGTAGAAGTAGTTGCCTGTGGAGTCTGCGACGGGAGCTATAACGCACTCGTCAACCATGAGGAGCTTTTCAGCCTGGATGTAGAGCTCTGTACGCTTTGCCTCGTCCATCTCAATGGAAGCCTGGTCGAGGAGAGAATCATATTCCTCGGATACCCAGCCTGTGTTTACGGAACCGGATGTGGACTTGAAGACATTGAGAACATCGATAGGATCGTTGTAGAATGCGCCCCATGCCATGAAGCCGAGCTGGTAGTTGCCTGCCTCGACATTGTCGGAGAAGACAGCCCACTCATTTGTCTGGATCTTGAGGTTTACGCCGAGGGACTCTTTGTAAGCCTGCTGGAGGTATTCGCCCATCGTGCGGTACCACTGATCTGTGCCGCCCAGGGAGAATGTGATGTCAAGTGTAGAAGGATCGCTGCCGAGGCCGAGCTCTTCCATACCCTTGAGGAGGAGATCCTTTGCCTCGCCTGCCTTTGCAAGCTCATCATACATATTGCCTGCCTGCTCACGGTAGTTTGTCTCACCGACAGCGATAGCGGAAGCTACCCAGCCTGTTGCGGGAACACGGAGACCTGTGAATACGACATCGTTGATATCTTCGAGGTCAAGACCGAGGGCAAAAGCCTTACGGATGTTTGCGTTTGCGAAGAGCTCATCGTTCTGGTTGAAGAAGATGAAGGACTCTGTTGCGAGAGGATATGTTACGCGGTATGTGCCTTCCTTCTGGTCAAAGCGGTCAACCCACTCTTTTTTACCTGTGGAAACATAGTCGAGGCCGCCGATTTCGAACTCGTTGTAAGCTGTGTTCTCATCGCCGATGATACGGTATGTTACTGTCTCAAATGCGACATTTTCAGCATCCCAGTAGTTGGGGTTCTTCTTGAGAACGATCTCGGAGTTGTGTGTCCAGCTCTCGATGTAGAAGGGACCGTTGCCCTCGAGCTTATCGGGCTCGGAGCCGTAAGCTTCGCCGTTTGCCTCAACGCAGGACTGGTTGAGGGGAGCTGCGAAACGGAGGGATGTGAGGGACATAAAGTGAGGTGTGGGAGCCTCGAGTGTGATCTCGAGTGTAAGATCGTCGACAGCCTTTACGCCGATTGTGTCGGGAGCTGCCTCGCCGCTCTGAACTGCCTTATAGCCCTTGATGCACTCGAACATATAGCCGAGAGGAGCAGCTGTGTTGGGATCTGCAAGGCGTCTGTAAGCGTATACGAAATCGTTAGCTGTTACAGCGGAGCCGTCTCTCCATTTGCTCTCGTTGAGCTTGAAGGTCCATACGAGACCGTCATCGGATACCGACCACTCTTTTGCCGCGCCGGGAACTGTCTTATATTCGCCGTCGACATCAGCAATGTGAGTCAGGGGCTCGGAAATAGCCTGAAGAATTGTTCCGCCGTATGTGTCGGAGGAGCGGCTGATATCGAGCGTTGTGGGCTCAGCGCTGAGATATGTGTTGTAGAACTGCTCTGCGTCGAGCTCTGCGCCCTCAGCGGCAGTTGTTGTCTCGCCCTCTGCCGATGTACCCGCAGTTGTCTCTGTCTCCGTCTTGGAGCAGCCTGCGAACATACCGAGCATCATGATCATAGCGAGCACAAATGCAAGTGTTCTTTTCATTTTTTTCTCTCCTTTTTATTTTCCCCGGCGTTTTATACGCGGGGGTTCAATCTGAACTTATTCAGTACTATGGATTATAACACTATGTCTATAAAATAACAATAGGCAAACAATCTTTTTAACAATTTATTGACAATTAAATCTCGCTTTTAACAAAACCCGAGCTGTTTGTTTATGCAACAGATACAAAAAGAGGTTTCTAACCAATAAATATTAAAAACCTCTTAAACTTTTGTTTTTTCTATGTTTTTCTAACTTTTTAATGGGTTTTCCCCGAGGATTTCAAAAACCTCTCTTTTCCTCTCACCCTTATGAGGCACATGAAGAATCCCGCCGTCCAATTCACACATTCGGCCACGGCGATGACATCTTCTCCTATGACATCTCTCAGGGCGAAGGACACCGCTATCCTTATCACCATGGTGAATATGCTGATAAAGGACACGAAGGCCACATCTTTAAGCCCCTGCAAAAAACCTGTCATGGCGTTGTATACGCCCATGACGGGGTAGAAGAAAGCGCAGAACAGGAAAAACCTGCCGCCCAGCTCCACAGAGCGCTGAGATATACCGAAGAGGGAGAGAAAATCCCTGCCGAAGAACACCAAAAGAGCCGACACCAAAAGTGAGAGCGCGAAGGCGATGGCGCAGCCCTTTCTGAGACCCTCTTTTGCCCTCTCGGGCTTTTTCGCTCCGAGGTTCTGTCCCGTGAATATGGAGACCGCCGAGCTTATGTACATGATGGGGGTGATGGAAAGTGAATCTATCTTGTAGGCCGTGCTTATGGCGGCCACGGCGTCTACGCCGAAATAGTTGTTGACGCTTTGCAGAGCCATGGCTCCCATCGACATGGCCAGAGCCTGAAATATCTTTGGCAGGCTGAGCCTTATGCACTCTTTAAAGAGCACCATGTCCATATAGGCCTTTTTGAACCTGACCCTCATGAACTCCATCTTTCTGCTTATGTAGATTATCATATAGGCGGCCGACACCGCCTGTGCTATGACTGTGGCGAGAGCCGCTCCCCTTATGCCCATTTTAAACACAGGCACAAACAGCAGATCGAGAACCACATTGAGAAGGCTCGATATGATGAGGGCGTAAAGTGTCGTCCTGCTGTCTCCCAAAGCCCTTATCATGCCGCTGTAAAGGCTGTAAAGCAGGGGGAAGATAAATCCCAGAGCCACCGTGTCCAGATATTCGGCCGCCCCGTCCCTTATCTCAACGGGAGTGCCCAGCACATTGAATATAAAGTCCTTTCCCACCACTATGAGCACGGCTGAAAAAACTATCATTACCGACATTATTATGACGGCCGTCGAGGTGAGCCGCTGCATCTTGTCATGTTCTCCGGCTCCGTAAAGATGGGAAAGCTGTATGCTGTATCCCGTCATGAGGCCGAGGGTTATAAACGACGCGCCGTTGGTTATCGAGGTGGTGGCTCCCAGCGCGGCGACGGCGTTGCCCCCTATGAAGTTGCCCACTATCATGGTGTCGACTATCGAATAGGTCTGCTGCAAAAGCCCCGCGCAGATGAGGGGCAGGGTAAATTTCCACAGGGCGGAAAATATGCTCCCCTCGGTTATGGCGTTTTTTTCGCTCATACTTTTCCCCCCGTATTTTTTAAATAAGTTTTAAAATCTCGGCGGGCTTTGACACTATGGCTTTTGCCCCCGCCTTCTCTATCTCCTCGCGGTCTCTGAATCCCCAAAGGACGCCGACTGTGAAAAGCCCCGCGTTTTTGCCGGTCTCCATGTCGGTGGCCGTGTCGCCCACATAGAGACAGTCGGCCTTTTCGACGCCCAGCTGCTCTATTATCTCCAAAACCGCCGTGGGGTCGGGCTTTAAAGGCACTCCCTCTCTGCCGCCCCTAACTATGTCGGGGGTCAGCTCGCCCATCATCTCCCTCACCACCTGCACAGTGGTGCTGTCGGGCTTGTTGGATATTACCGCCGTCTTTATGCCCTTTTTCCTGAGCTCTCCCAGCATATCCAAAATGCCGTCATAGGGTCTTGTCAGGTACATAAAGTCGTCGTCATAGCTCTTGTTGTAGTCATTGAGCATCTTTTCAAAGTCATAGCCCTCGGCGTGTACCTCTTTGAGCATTCTCTCCATGAGGACTCTCGCTCCGTTGCCCGTAAGCTTTTTGTACTTCTCGGTCTCTATCGTACCGTAGCCGTATTTTTCCAGCGTCTTGTTGGCGAAATAGGCGATGGACTCCACAGTGTTGAGCAGAGTGCCGTCCAGATCAAAAATTACTGCTTTTTTCATATTCCTTCTCCGTTATCTAATGGTGTATTACATTTTCCGTGTTTTTTATCCTGTCAATGACCTCTTTCGCCCTGTCCGACATGAAATATTCCAATGAAGAGGGGGGCAGCAGCTCTTTGAGGGCTTTAAAATCCCCGTCTTTAAGGGCTTTTCTCACATCGGAGGCCGAAATATCCCTGCCGCCGCTCTGCACCCTTTCCACAACCACGCATTCTATGCCTCTTTGGGGCAGCACCTCGGCCATGACCGAATTGTATATCGATGTGACACGGCTTTTATTTTCGCTGCCCACATATCGCTTTGTTATGCCCAGCCTTTTAGCTATACGGGAAAAGACCTCGATATCGAGCCTTGCGTGACCTTCGCTGACCTTATCGGAATCCTTTAAAAAATAGGCGGGGAAGGTGGCCGAAGATATCATATAGCTGCCCGTGTCGTGAAAGACGACATTTTCAAGATGGGAAAGACCGCTTTTTATCAGCTCTTTTCTCACCTCATAGGGCACAAGGCTCTTGTCCTCCGAAACGATGAACACATGGAGGGTCTCGTTTTCCCTCGCCGCCCTTTCGGCAAGATAGAGATGACCCTTTGTAAATGGGTTGGCGTTCATTATCACAGCGGCGCCGCCTTTTCTGCCGCCGCACTCATTTTCAAGGCTCTGAAGATAGCTCTCAAAGCCGTCTCTCTTGTTTTCCAAAAATACGACGGTGTCTTTGACATCGGCAATACGGTAAAATCCCAGGCTTTCAAACCGGGACGCCGTGCTCCATTTTGTGTATACAAACACATGTCCCGTGCCCCTTTGGGAAAGCTCCGACAGAAGATGGCTCAAAACCGTGCCCAAAAGCCCCTCGCCGCGGTAGTCGGAACCCACTGCGACGCACCTTATGGTGTTGCCGAAAAAGGAGCCGGTGGCCGCCATTTTGTCCCCGTCATAGACGGCGGCGGTATATTCAAGATTTCCGTCTCTCTCGATGCCCTCTTTTCTGAGCAGCTCCTCGGCTTTTTTCATTGCCGACCTGTTATAAGGGGCTATCCTTTCGACGATGTAAGGCATTTTGACCTCCCTATTATTTAATGTATATATAAAGATATATAATGGTTTTTCACCTGTCCCCGCGTCATACAGTCATTATACCACAAGTTTCCCAAAATGAAAACTTTTTTTGTTTTTTCCTTGACATTTGACGCTCAATGTAGTATTATAGTTGTGTTGTAACCGATTTGTAACTAATGTAATTGATTTGTATAAACCACTACGGAAAGGAGAATATCCCGTGCACAGTGCAATGAAATCTCTGCGTTTCGGCTTTTTAAGGCGTTTTGTCGTCTTTAAACTGCATTTTATGCGCCTCATCTCGGCGGGAGAAAACAGCGCCCCCGCAAAGGGCATAAACGCCCTTGCCGCCCTTATTTTCGGCTTTATTTCATCTTTTATAAAGACAGTTATCACATTTTCCATAGGCCTTGCAAAGGCTTCTGCCTCTTACATTACCTCCCTCAACGAAAAGAGCAGGAGAGAGATGGCAAAACAGAGGGATTCCTCCTTTACAAAGAGCCTTTCGGCCACCGTTTACGATTTTAAATACGGCAAAAGGCAGCGCCTTCTCCCCATGGCTTTCCTCTGTTCGGTTGTCATAATGATCTTCTCCTTAAGCTATTTCGGAATGGGTCTTGAGGTCTTTGTCGACGGCGTAAGCTGCGGCTTTGTGGAAAACAAGAGCGACATAGAGCAGATAGTCAAGGATGTCGAGCAGGAGACGGCCGAATATCTCGGCAGACCCTATAACCTTAACGCCGACATAACCTACTCCCTCTCCTACATACAGCGCGACAGGATAATAGAGCCCGAACAGCTCAAGGAAAATCTATTCGGCAAGGTCAACGAGCTCTCCATGAACTATGTAATGCTTCTCGACGGTGAAATCGTCGGAGCCAACAGCTCGAAAGCCTCTTTGGAGCTCCTCAAGCAGAAGGTTCTCGACCTCAAATCTCCCAAGGTTGACGGTCTTGAGTCGTCTTTCATGCAGGACATATCCATTGAGCACCGCCTCGTGGCAAACTCCTATGTAAAGACCGTTGAGGAGATCGAAGCCGAGCTCATGTCGAGCACAAAGGAAGTTCAGATGCACAGCGTTCAGAGCGGCGAAAGCCTCAGCGAGATAGCCGACATATACGGCATCTCGGAAAAGGTTTTGGAGACACTCAACCCCGATGTGTCGGAAAATCAGATGCAGGTCGGCTCTCAGATCCGCGTTGCAGCAACAGTTCCCGTAGTATCGGTCAAATCCACAAGGACTATAACATATGAAGAGCCCATCGCCTATGATGTTGAAGTTCAGTACGACGACAGCATGTACAAGACCGAAAGCAAGATAACCCAGAAGGGTCAGGTAGGCACGGCTCAGGTCACCGCCGATGTGGTGTATGTCAACGGCGAAGAGGTCGAAAAGGTGGAGACAGGCAGAGTCACCCTTGAGGAGCCCACCCTTGAAATCAAGGTGGTAGGCACCAAGAATCCCCCTGCAAAGGCCGCCACAGGCTCCTTCCGCTGGCCCATCACCGGCACAATCACCTCCCGCTACGGCTATCGCTGGGGCAGTGAGTTCCACACGGGACTCGACATCGCCAAGGCTTCGGGCAGCAAGATTGCCGCTGCCGACGGCGGCACCGTCACACTGGCAGGCTACAACGGCAATTACGGCTACTGCGAGCATATCAGCTACACCTACCGCCGGGGCGACGGCGCCATGGCGGACTATGTGGTGGTCAAGGAGCCTTACGTCTATGAGCTGCCCGAATACTTAAGCTATCAAACCGGTGCGCTGATCGAGCCTCTGTCCGTTGCGACCCATGCCGTCCGCCGGGCGGATATCCGTCTGGGGGAAACCGTTCTGATCATCGG